>NZ_QRVI01000024.1 GCF_003458715.1 Eubacterium sp. AF22-8LB | reverse complement strand
TACAATAAAAAACCTATGTCCTTACGAAAAGGTATAGGCTTTTGTCAACAATCTGAAATACCCAAAAGGGTATTTCATTAAGCTCTACGCTTATTTCGTTTATGGAACGATTTTGAAACATTACGAATTCCAAGAATAGGTGATAAGAAAATCAAGATTGGATAGATTTCCAAACGACCAATCAACATCGCAATGGATAATACAATTTTAGAAAAATTAGAGAACATAGAGAAGTTGCCCATGGGACCACACAATCCATATCCAGGCCCTACATTTCCAATACATGTAATTACGGCAGTAATTGTCGTTTCAAAATCAAGATTATTTAAAGAAACCAAAAATATAATAATGCCTACAATAATGATAAAGCTACAGAAGAAAGCTAAGATCTGGTTTACAACCTCTGTATCAACAACCTTACCATCCATGGTAATAGCTTCTACCTTTTGTGGATGCAAAAGCTTTTGAATATCCAGCTTGATCTTTTTCACAATGATCAACATACGAGAAACCTTCACACCACCACCAGTAGATCCTGCACTCGCACCAAGAATCGTCAATAAGAAAAGGATCATCTTACTAAATTGTGGCCAAATCGTATAGTCACAGCTTGAATATCCCGTTGTTGTAATGATGGATCCAACTTGAAAGCTAGCTAAGCGTATAGATTTTAACACATCAAAATGATAGATAGATAAAACATTCAATGTGATACAAGTAATGGAAAATAAAATAATTCCTAAATACGCACGTAGCTCTTCATTTCTAAAGACCTGTTTAAAATCTCGAATTAAAAGGAAGTAATACATATTGAAGTTCACACCAAATAAAATCATAAAGATTGTTATAATTACTTCATAGTACGCATTATTATAAGCACCAATGCTAGTGTTCTTAATCGCAAAACCACCGGTACCAGCTGTACCAAATGTATTACATAACGCATCAAATAATGGCATCTTACCAATCAACAATAAGATAACCATAATGACAGTTAATCCCATATACATCGCATATAAAATCATTGCGGACTGACGCATACGAGGTACAAGCTTGCCAATAGTAGGTCCAGGTGCTTCAGCACGCATAATGTGCATATCACGATCATTTGACTTTGGCATCAATGCCAAAATAAATACTAGAATACCCATACCACCAATCCAGTGGGTAAAGCTACGCCAGAATAGAGTGGCATGCTTCAAGCTTTCAACCTCTTCTAAAATACTTGATCCAGTGGTAGTAAATCCGGATACAGCTTCAAAGAAACAGTCGACAAAGGATGGAATTTCACCTGATAAATAGAATGGTAAACCGCCAAAGAAAGACAGAACAATCCATGCCAATCCTACCGCAATCATTCCATCCTTGGCAAAATAGGAATTCACTCTTGCTCTTTTACGTGTTAGTACATAGCCTAGTACAAGACAAATCGCAATCACAATCAAATATGAATCATACAAACCTTCCTGATAAATTAAATCTACCAAGACAGGCAAAAACATCAGGCAGCCCTGCGCAATCAAGACCATACCTAATACATTACCAATCATGGCCCAATTTACTTTATGTAGGTTATGTTTAAGATAGTAAATCATTGATATCCCTCAATCCTGCAACCTTACTAATAATAATGACCGTATCTGATAATTGAATACGCGTATCTCCAATCGCAACTTTAGAAACACCCTTATGTGTTACATACGCAATAATGATTCCCTTACGAATATTTAAATCTTTAATAGGCACGTCAATAAAACGACAATTGTCACGCACTCTAAATTCCAAGGCTTCTACCTTATCATTCACCAGCTTAATTAAAGATTCAACATTTGACCCAACCGTGTTTTGCATAGCACGAACATATTGCACAATTTGGTTGGCCGTTATAAACTTCGGCGTAATTGAATTTTCTAGTCCTAGCTTATCCAATAAGAAACCTAAAGATACACGGTTCACCTTTGGCAATACATGCGTTACTCCATGACTTTGGGCAAACATCGAAATAATGACGTTTTCCTCATCGTTATCTGTAAGCGCAATAAACGCATCCATCTCTTCCAAAGATTCACTCAACAACAATTCATGATCCGTACCATCTCCATGAATGACCGTAGCCTGTGGGAATTTTTCAACAAGATTAACACACTTATCTTTATTGATTTCAATAATTTTGACATCCATTCCCAATTCCAACAACATGTTTGTCAAATAATAAGTAATACGTCCACCACCAACAATCATTACCTCATTGACAGTACGATTACTTAAAATACCAATCTTAATAAAGAATTTTTCTAATTGCTTAGTCGAACCTGTTAGCGTTACACGATCATTTTCAGAAATCACCGTATTTCCATTTGGAATAATGACTTCTCCATCGCGCTGAATCGCTACGAATAACACTTCACTCTTAAAACGATGATTAATATCCTTCATACGCATATTTAAAAGTGGTGAATTCTCTGTGATCTTAATTTCTGCCAATTCAATTCTTCCCTTCGCAAACGAAGAAACCTTAATTGAATTTGAGAAACGAATCGAACGCAAAATTTCACGAGCCGCCGCCTGTTCTGGATTGATACTCATACTTAAGCCTAACTCTTCCTTAATCAGACGAACTGTATTGTTGTATTCTGGATTACGAATACGTGCAATCGTGTGACGAGCCCCCAATTTCTTAGCCAATAAACAACAAATGATATTGACCTCATCCGTCGATGTAGCCGCAATCAATAAGTCTGAAGAGGGTACACGCGCCTCTAACAAGGTATCTAAGCTCGCACCATTTCCCAGTACACCAACAATATCCAACTGGTTCATGGTACTTGATAAAACATTTGCTTTATTTTCAACCACTGTAATATCATGACCTTCCTGATTCAATTGTTTCGCAATCGCAAATCCAACCTTACCATCACCCACTACAATAATTTTCATAACTCCTCCAAAAAAAATAAATTCCGATACGGAACCTAACTCAAGTATAATACAATTCAAATATAAAAATCTAGTGAAAGGGGATAGAATTCACTCTACCCCCTATTTACATCGAACAACCACACGATTTTGTGCATCCAAAGTACAAGTAAATAATGTCAATGGCCACTTGCCACTTGTCACATCATCCACACTATTTGGACTTACAACATCGACTGCATCCACACAATAATCAAATTCATTACCAGATGCATCTGTAAACTTAACAGAATCACCTGACTTCAATGTATGAATCCTTCCGAAATGAAACCACGAATCATGGGCCGCAATCACCATATTATTCTTATATATACTGCCGTAATAGCGACATGGAGCCTGTTTCATCAATGCATAGTTAAATGTACTTGTTACAGGAAGCCGAATATCTAAGCTAGGTATTTCAAGCACACCTATACAAGATAAACCATCCACTTCAACCTCCGGCATATCCATGTCTGGATTTAAAATATAGTCTGGCACAAATCCTTGTGGACCAGAAGACACATGTGCCATATAATCATTCATAATCGATTTAGAAGATATATTCGCTCGAATACTATCATATACATTGTAGAAACATAAGGATACTGCCAGAACAATCAATATGATCCCTAAATAAGATACGCCCTTTCCTATTCTTTCTTTCATCGTAAGTACTTACCCAATCCAAATAAGCTCATACCCACAAACAACAAGACAGGTACTGGCCACCATAACTGTCCTGTTAAAGGAAGATCTTTATCTGTTTTTTTCTTATCTGTAATCGTCTTATTTGCTGTATTCGTCAATACCATCGTATTCTTTTCTTGAACCACACTTTCCGTATATCCACTTGGAACCTTTGATTCCAAAACACGATAGCTATACAAAGAAGAAAGATGATCCCACGTATACGACCACGCATTATCTGAACTAAGAACTTGTTTATCAATGACACTCGTTACTCCATTCGAATCCACTTGAAGTAAATCAACTGAAATTGAGGTAGGACGCTTCTTCTTTGAATCATTCTTCCATCTTTTTAATACACGCAAAGACGTTACACTCTCCTTCTTCTCATACTTTAATACAGAAGTTATTTCTGAAGAATCTGTAATACTCACCAAAGAAGGCTGAAAAACATATTCATCACTGCCACTAGGAACAATTAAATATACACCGAATTCAAGATTTGAAAACACAGAATTTGAAGTATAATCCGCCTCAATATGATCCTTAAGAATATGATTCTCCAATATATTCGCAACACCATTTAAATCTTCTTGTTTTAAAGAAACAGAATATTTAGAAAAAGGGGAAACAAGATTCATTTCTGTATCGGCCACTCGATATAATGATACCGAAACATTTTCTATAGGACATGAAATAACTAAGCTACCGAATGTGTCTGCTTTAACTGTAGTAAATCCCATAAAAAAGAGGACGATAAAACATACTATACAATTCTTTATTTTTCTTTCCATCTCATTGCCCTCCTTATAATAAATCCTATACTTAAAATCACAATACCCACACAAGAGGCCACCACTAGACTGTTTATCTTTGCGGCATCCGAAGTTAAACTCGATTCCCCTAAAGCATTCTCAACACGATGGCCACGAACCAATAGTCGCTGTGTATTGATACCATATGGCGTACACGTAAATAGTGTACATAAATCTTGTCCTTCTTCTATTTCTAATAAACCATAATCATTCGGTTCAACAATTGCGATATGATCCACTTCATACGTCAATACCCGATCATATACATGAAGATAGAAAACATCCCCTTTTTTTAGTCGATCCAATTCGGTAAATAACTTCGCACTTGGAAGTCCTCTATGACTCGATAAAACACAATGCGTAGACTTGCCACCAACAGGAAGACTCGAACCCTCCAAGTGTCCAACACCCACCTGCAAGACAGAATCATCCACCGTATGATAAATAGCTAGCTTACATTGAATCTCTGGAATCACGATATATCCCATCATACCCGTTCCATCTGCATCTAATAAGCTCTTATATAAACTAAGCTCTGAATCACTCGGTGTAAAACGACCCGCATTCGTAACAAGACTTGAATTATAGTTACTAGCCGCATCAATCGCAGCCTTTTTATCCTGCCCATTCATTTTAGCCATCGTATCCGAATAATTCGCCACAACACGAGTCTGATATAATGAATTCCAATAATTACTCACCGTTGGATAAAGAAGCAAGGAAAGGCCTGTAATAAAAACAAGTATCGCAATTATAGTTGAAATATGTTTCTTCATTTTACAACCCTCTCCCTACATTTATAATATGAATTCTTACTTACTATTTGATCTTCTCTTTGAAGCCAATACAACACCTGATCCCAATACAAGTAAAGCACCTACTAGATAAATCATTGTAGTACCAGCACCACCTGTATGTGGTAGTAGTGTTCCTGATTTGTTCTGTACTCCAACTTCATCTACCGGATTAGTATCTTCACCAACTGTAATCACTTGGTTCTTTGTAGTATCTTGTGAAATTGTAATTTTGATTGGATTAGCCAATTTATTATATCCCGTAGGAGCTTTAATTTCTTTTAGATAATATGTGCCAGCCTTTAAACCTTTAATTTCAAACCTACCTGATTGAGGAGAAATCATGATATTATCCCCTGTTTTTGTATTGGCTACCAAATAAGTTCCTACACTAGTATCATTTTTAAGATTTACCTCATCCCCATTAGCACATTTTTTATCAGTATACAATTTGAATTGTGCATCTTTTAAACCATCTTTATTCTCACCATTCTTTGTATATTTAAAAACTTTAATACCATATGTATAAGTTTCTGTTTTAGATTCTGTTTTATTATTACTATCTCCATAAGATAACCATGTTTTATTATTTATAGCTTCATTAATTTTTGCATTTTCATTAACTGTAGCCGCATAGTTACCCGTTAACACAACAGATTCCGTTAAAGTATTTAAATAGCTTTCTTGAAATTCAACATGGAACGTACAACCATCATCTGGTGCAGTATTTACTGTAAAATCTGTATTATAGCTAGGATTTTTATTACTTTGATCATGGAAATTTATAGGAGAAATATTAGGCGAAGTTGATGTATTTAATGTTAAACCTTGGTCCATTTTGTCATGTAATACATAGTTTTTAGCCCCTTTACCTATGTTTATATCTACTTGAAAATTAACGATATCCCCATAATTAACTGTGTTTGTTTCTACAAGTCTATTGTCTTCTATAATTTTTTTAGTTACTGTTGGTACACTATTCTTTTCTGCGATTTCTACTGTCTTGTGTGTAGTATCTAAACCACATAAAGCTCCAGTAGTTGAACCAACTAAATAATAACCAAGAGGTAAATTATTAAATGTAACAGTAGTATCATTTACATTTGTGCTTTTGTTTTGTGTGTTAATTCCTTTAGTTTTTTTTTGCGTATGCCAATGCCTTTTGCGCAAATTCACGTATATCAGAATCTCCTTTCTTACCTGCTATAAAAGACATATAACCATTTTCATCTTTTTGCATGTATTTAGCACCATCTGCACCATCTTTAAAGAATTCTTTCCAACCGTCAGCAATGGTATATGAATAATTATCCCCACTAAAACTTTCCAATTTCAACATTTCATAAATTGTATAAGTCTGATCTGGAAGGGCACCAGTGATTGTTATTGATCCATCTTTTTGACCATAAATACCTTCAGTTTCTTCCGCTTTTACGTTACAGCTCATAGATACTACCATCATGAACGCAAACATAATGGCAGCAATTTTTTTAATTAGTTTCATTTCTTTCTCCTTTTCTTTGATGTGTCATCTAAATGATTCTTTTTATATATATTTGTCAGGTATATCAAGCTTGCTAGTGCCAACATTGCACCTGATATCCTGTAAAGCAGGGATCCATACCCACCTGTAGAAGGCAGTATTTTTGTACGGCTTCTGTTTGTAACAGTTACCGTTTGCCCGTTTGTTGCAGCATTTGGAGATTCACCTTTTTCATTTTTATACTCTACTCTATACTGCAATTTATTTATTGTTACTTCTTGGGAAGAATTAACAATCGGATTACCTTTATCATCTAATTCAAAAACATAATATGTTTTACCTAATTCTAGATTGATAAACTTCACTGATTGTTCTTGTGTTTTACCCGCATTATAGGTAATTGTTTGAGTTTGTATTCGATCGCCGTTTCCTTGTGCGTTATCATATAACCCAAAGCTATATGTTCCACTTACTGGATTCGTTGACTTTCCTGCGGCATCATTGATAAACTTTTTGACTACAGTGATTTCACCCTTGCGATTCTGAACTTGTATGTCAAAATTTTGTTGTTTGTAACGTACAAAAAGTTTACCATCTTTAATGATGTTTTCAATATTTGTTACATAACTTTTATCTTTATCTTTTACATCCAAGATATAAATTGGCTTACTATTAAGAACATAGCCATCTGGTGCTTTTGTTTCTGTTATTTTATACAGTGTATCAAAATCTAAATCTTGAGCTATTGTTCCGTCTACACCCGTAGTTACACTTACTATTTTCGATGTAGTAATCCCATTTTCATTTAATTCACACTTTTCTATATTAAACTCAGCACCCTGTAATACTTTATTCAGGTTATATTCATCTTGTTTTGTAAGTTTAAAGTTTACTTTTGAGAAAGCTTCAATACCTCCACCTACTGTATATGAATAATCATATCCAACTGTTTTACCACTGTCTTTAGAATAACCCTTCCAATAAGCTGTGTTTGATACCTTTACAGAGTCACCTGGTTTAGCATTTACAGTAACTGTATAAGTAATCTTAATTGGAACATTATTAGGAACTGTAATTTCCAAAGTATTATTAGTATATGAAGTATCACAATCTGTTAATTGTACCGTATCGTTCTTAAACACTTTAATTGAAGTTGTATCCAACTGTAGATTTTCACCTAATTCATCCACTAGCTTTAATTTGTCACCATCATTTGTTGGAAGTGTTTGACCAAGCTGGTTCGCATTGATTTCAAAATCAATCTTTTGTCCATTACTTTGACCTTGCTTTTTATCAATATTCTTATTTTCTTCAGTTAGTTGAATAGTTTCAGCACTTTTTGCCGTATCAATGATTTTATCATCTTTTTTTAGTGTAACTTTATTCGTAAATGTTTGAGATTCAGCACCCAACAATACCTTTGAATCTGTCACCCTACAAACAACCTGTACATCCACTGAATTATTGTCTCTTTCTTCCTTCGCCACAAAATCACCAAGTTGTATCATAGCTTGCTTGTTATTTTTATTGACATAATAAATCGTATCTTCAGATTCTTTATTATCGTTAGTTGAAGTATTATTTACTTCCTCCCAAACAGTACTATCAATTCCTGAAATTTCTTTTGAACGAACACTTGAAGCATCTGCACCATGCCATTTTAAACGAATGTAGCTTAGCTCCATACCTTCTGGAATATCTTCCAAAACATTATATTCGCCATTCAATTTACCATCATAGTTAACTTTAAATGCCCATGATACAAAGACTCCATGACTGTCTTTTAACAAATCTGTACAAATCTTACTTGTATCTGCAGTTCCCGAATCTGTTTTATCAGCACCTATTTGAAGATTTGTAACTGTTTTTCCATCATATTTAAAAACCTGTCCTAACTCCTTTAAAATATTTGGAGCTGTATACAAAGTCTTTTCAGCCGTTTGTTCAGAAACATAATTATTATCATTCTCGATACTAATACTATTTTTAAAAGTTTTTGTATCACGATTATTCGTAGGTGATGGAAGTTCTGCCGGTTCAGATTTTATAATCATATAAACCTTTTCACCATTTTCTAGCTTGATATCATCATTTGCAGTGAAAAATAACTCATTATAATTTGGGGCTGTACCATTGAAATCCGTCTTAAATTCATCCTTTATAGGAGTTAAACCTACATTACTAGTTAAATCATTTAAATCCTTATAATCAGAAATCGATTTTCCGTTTGGAAGTGTTCCTTTGTAAATACCCACCAATGAATCATCATGTAAATATGATTCGGTTGTTTTATCATCCGTTTTTATCAAATCACGGAATGTTGTACCTTGCGCAATCTGTGTGCCACCTACATCAACTACCCAATAAAGTTCACCCTTAGACCATGCACCTGAATCTTTTGTAGGCTCATTATAATACCAAGACACCTTCTTAACAGTCATGTTCAAACTTCCCTTAATAGTTAATGTCGTTTCCTTAGAAACATCATTCTCAGTAAAATTAAACTCTCCCTTTCCTTTCTTTACAATTCCCTTCAAAGTAAATTTATTCTTTACCGTAGTTTCCGTAAAGGCACCTAAATTATCTGGCTTTGCATAATACGTAAAACGATACGCATATTTCTTATCAGTATCAGTCCAGCCTAAATCAAAAGGCTTTAAACTAAATGATTTTCTACCATCTATCTTGACCCATTTAGTCCCTACTGTTTCATAAGTAGGCTGTAACGTATAAGTATCTGATGACTCTTTATTTAAATCACTTGAAATTGTGTTTGCTTGTAAAGCTTCTACTTTCACATACCCAACATACTTCATATATTTTGAAGTTAAAGTATCTGTCATTGTTACATCTGTGACATCGAAATCATTCAATGTTTTATTTGTTTCAACTGTATATTTATAGCTTCCCTTAGGAACTGTAAAGCTATTTTCTGAGTCTGAATCCTTTTCAACTTTATCCCCATTATACGTATATTTATCACCATTTATTGTTTCTGATAAATCCTTTGTTGTAGCATTTTGATTTACCTGTTTACCATTCCATTCATACGTTTTAATGATTGGTTTAGAAAACCAAGCATCAAATCCACCTTCAAGACGTTGATCCACGTTATCTGCATGTGCAACAAAACGATTATCCACTGTTATTGAATCTGAATGCATTTTGGCAAAAGCCTCAGGCTTTACAATAACGTTATATGTCACATAACAACTCTCACCAGGACTTAAATCAATTGGACTACCTTCATTTCCAGAAAGCTTAAAACTCTTAGGATTTTCAACTTCATTCCATTCTTTAAAATTTGTATTATTAGTCTCAGTAGACCATTTCACATTATATTTTGTAGCATCAATTGGCTGATCATTCTTATACAACTCAAATGAATTGTTATCAAAAGTAACATATTGTAATAAATCGCTGTCTATATTTCTCAAGTAGTCGCGGAATTGTAAATTCTTGATTGTGTAATTACTTTTATCTTTGTCTGTGGCAACAGCTAATTTAAAAGGAATGGTATATGAACCATCATTGTTTCTTTTGATATTTCCATTTACAGACTTAGTAAATTTACCAGTGTAATCTATAGTAGGAGTAAATTTTGCTTCACCACCTGAACCTCTATCATAAACACCTTGAGAGCCATTTGAATACAACGTTGCAGTATTAGTGATTTGTTGATTTCTTAAATAAACATCATCCTTAAGTTTCACATAATAAGTAAGTTCACGACTCTCATTTGCTCCCATATTTTGAATATTCCATACAATACAAGGTTTTGTGATATTGGTTTCTCCTGAATCAGGTATTTTGGTTGTAGAATCCGCACTATCAGCCAGGTAAATCTTTCCATGATTTATGGATCCTTTTACTATCTCACATGGTTCATGATTATCACTCGAATCTTTTAATTCAGTTTCTGTTGGTGTAATGCCTTCATAGTTAACTAAATTACCATTTGAAGTAAATTGATCAATTACATATAGATTTTTACATCCATCCTTACCTGCCTCAACAGTGATTTTATAAGCTACATAATTATTTATTTTATCTACTTCTTTAAATTCCTTTTTTATCGTTACACCACCAAATTTTTCAATACAATCCGGACCATAATTCAAAGTAACTGTTTTATCTCCTAAAGTTAAAACAGCTTTATCACCTTTATTTACTATTGTGGCTAGATTTATTTGTCCTTGTACCCAAAAATATCCTTTTAAATGGGTCTTACCTGTTTCGATTAATTTTTGTAGATAAGCTTTATCAAGAGTAACCTTAGCTTGATTATTTACAACTGTAATAGTTCCTATTATCTCTGTACCCTCATAAAGCTTTCCAGCACCTTGGGCATCACGCAAAAAATCAGGGATTTGATACGTAAGTGTGCAATTATGCTGATTTAATAAATCTTCTATTTTAATTTTTTCAAAATTCACTTTTAAATAAATCTCTGTATCGCCTGGGTTAACTTCACCATTATTAATATCAACTTTTTGCCAATGTCCATTCGCATCTTTATAATCCACTTCAATTGAAGTGATATCATTATTTGTTAATTCATAATCCGTTTGTGTAGTTGTTTCTTCACCTTCTGTAGTATCTTGTTCCTCTTCAGGATTAGTCACTTCTTCATTAGAAGCTACCTGAGTCTCATCCTCTTCTTCTATAGGCTCTTGTTCTTGCTCTTCTTTTTCATAACAATCCTCTTAATGCGTATGTTCTTCTTTTGTACAAATCAATTCATTATTTTCATCATAACACTCTGTAGTATGTACATGCTCCTCCTTATCACATGCAAGAGTTACTGCAGGTATAGTTAATGCATATACAGTTATGAATACAACAACGCATGATAGTGCCAACATGATGCGTTTCCATTTTTTAAATCGTTCTTTATCCTTCAACAACCGCTTTATATAATCCGCACCCCTATTATTCATAGTGCAATGCCTCCCTCTTTATTTAATAACTCCAATTACATTTAACGGCCAAATGCGAAGGACAACCTGCCCTTCGATTTGATCTTTTGAAACATCTCCAATTACTGCACTTCTTGAATCAATGGAAGTATCCCGATTGTCTCCCATACAAAACCAACGCGACTCTTCTACTTGATGTGGAAAGTTAATGTCTGAATTTCCTAATGAGGCTGCATCAATGTAATCCTCATTTATAGGTTTATTATCTACTAAGACCTTTCCATTCACATCGATATCAATATATTGTCCTGGACCAGCGATGACTCGCTTTACCAACAATTTATTTCCTTGCCAGAACGCTATGATATCTCCTTGTTTAATATTTTTCTTTTTCAATGAAACGACAATTTGACCAGACTCCAAAGTCGGTGACATAGAAGAACCATATATTTCAAGTACGGGCATCCATAGTGTAGCCACTAAAACAGAAATGGCTGCCACAACCACTAATACACTCAATGTCTTTCGTACATTCTTAAAATAATTGGCACGACTCTTTAATCTTGCCTGTTCTTCCTTTACCTCTTCATTTGATATGACATCATCTTCGGATTGTACTTTGTCAATCAGATCAATCAATTCACTTCGCTTCAAGTGCTTTAAATCCTTTTTATCCATACTCAATCCCAATTCATCTTTTATTTTAAAGTAAAACGACATTGTATTTATCATATGTAAAATGACATTTGTCACACAAAAATATAACTCTTTTTGAAAGCGATTTCAATCAATTTTTTAACTTTTTAATTTACTGGTTATAATATTTTTATATTCTTTTCTATTATTAGACTTTATATATAGCCTTTTTATATATTTATGGTTATATTTAATAATTTCTATAAAATATACTCGATTAAAATATACAAATAGTATTACTAAATTGTGCAAATAACTTTATAACTAAATACTTGCAAATTCATAATATAGTATTATACTAGGTTTTGTTGAATAGACCTTTTTTCATAACCCTTTTATTTCGGTCTATTCAACATCCTATTTCTTGAGCTAGTCATTTTGGCTAGCCTTTTTCATTTTAAATTGTCATGACATATCAATTAAGCTTTGTTATAATTTATCTAAGAAAAACATAGGATGTGGATTATGATTGTAATATCAAATAATTCTATATTGATTAAATATAACTTAATTCATAACACGACTGTGTACGCGTCTTATTTTTAAAATGAGGAGGCATGATCATGAAGAAAGAACTATATGAAGCATTATGTAGTGACTTCACTGCCATTTTTCAGTGTGATTTAATCAAAGATACACTTGAAATTATAAAATACGATACTGGAACTCATACGGATGCAGCCATCCAAAAACTGGATTCTAAAACTTTATCCAAATATACAGAAATGATCAATTATTTCCATGCCCTTTATATACAGGATTCATCCATTGATTTTTGGAATGAGCTTCAACCAAATCATTTAATGCACTTGCTGAAGCATCAAAGTATTGTGAAATATCGCTTTAAGACAAAACCAAACCCAAAAGGAAATCAGTATCATTCTTTTCGTGCTATTAAGCTAAACGAAGATGAAGATAGTTTTGAAGTTGTGATAGGCATTAAGATCATGGATGATTTGATGCAGCAACACCATCAAAATGAAATACGACTTCAAGAATTGGTAGAAGAAAAAAATCTTCAAAAGGAAAAGCTTGAGGCTGCCTATAAAAAAACTTCAGAAATTGAGTCGACACTTTTAGCTTTATGCAATGACTACAATGTAGTTTACCTATGCGACTTAGAAAATGATTCTTTAAGGGTAATCAAAGATACTTATTCCCTTATAAATGCAAATTTAGAACATTCATATTCCTCTGTTCTTTCTACATTCCAATCTATTGAATCTCTTAAGAAAGATAATGAGAATTACTTAGATTGTTTAAAAAGAGAAAATCTCATGGAAACCATACAAAATCAGGATGAGCTTTCTTTGCAGTTTTGCTTTAAAGAAATCTATATGGAAACAAGGATTGTCAAGGTTCCTTCCGATCATGGTGTTAAAGTGATTTTAGGATCTCGAAACATTAATGATATTGTCAAAAAGCGTGAGGAGCAAAATAAACAGCTGCAGGATGCTCTAATTGTTGAAAGAACCTTCAATAACATTATTCGTGCCATTGGTTCTATCTATATGGGTATCGCAACCATTAATCTAGTTGATAAAACTTATATGATTTTATCTAATAAAAATCTTGATAAAGATATTTTTAAACCCCATTCAACAGGAAGCATAGAACAGCTTAAAGATATTTTTGTGAATGTGAATGCTGCCCACAAATATAAAGATGATGTATTAGAATTCATTAACTTTACTACCCTACCAGACCGAATGAAAGATAAACAAATGATTTCTATGGAATTAGAGGGTATAAGTGGAAGATGGTATACATGTTCCTTCATTGTTGAAAAGAAGGATAAGAATGGAAATATCACTGATGTTTTAATGACAATTTCAGATATTGATGAAATTAAACATAAAGAATTAGAGGTCAAAGAAAAACTAAAGGAAGCTGCAGAAAAAGCTAACCAAGCCAATGTCGCAAAGACAAACTTTCTTAGAAGAATGAGTCACGATATAAGAACGCCATTAAATGGAATTGTGGGTATGATCAATCTGGCCCAACGCTATGGAAATGACAAAGAAAAGCTTTATGAATGTAAGGAAAAGGTCCTTACTTCTCTAGATTATCTTCTATCTTTAATTAATGACATTCTCGATATGAGTAAAGTAGAATCCAACGCATTGGTGTTAGAACCCAAACCATTTGATTTAATTGAAACACTCAATTCCATCATAGCCATCATTGAAACAAGTGCCAATGAACACAATATACAATTTATTGGTGGTAAATCCTTGAGCTATATTCCTCACCGTTATTTTATTGGCAGTCAAGAATACTTAAACCGATTGTTAATGAACATCGCTTCAAATGCCATCAAATACAATAAAGAAAATGGATCCATTACTTTGTATTGTAAAGAAATATCAAGCAATGAAAATATGGCTCTTATGCAGTTTGTATGTAGCGACACAGGATTAGGTATGAGTGAAGAGTTCCAGAAACATGCCTTTGAACCTTTTACGTGCGAAGGCAAGGCAACCATTACAGGATATAGTGGAACCGGTCTAGGCCTATCGATTGTCAAGGACATTGTCGATATCATGGATGGATCGATTGAAATGGACAGCAAAGAAAATGTAGGTACTACATTCGTAGTCACCATTCCGCTTCAGATGGATTCAAATCCAAAAATAAAAGTTCAAACAAACGAAAAAGAACTCAATCTATCTGGCAAGAAAGCACTTCTTGTTGAGGATAACGAAATCAATCTAGAAATCGCAACAATCATGCTCCAAGATTTAGACTTGATTGTAACTCCTGCCCAAAATGGCAAGGAAGCCCTAGATATTTTTGAACAATCCGATACTCATACATTTGACTATATCTTTATGGATGTAATGATGCCTGTTATGGATGGATTAGAAGCTACAAAAAGAATTCGTTCACTAGATCGAGAGGATGCGAAGACTACGCCAATCATTGCCCTAAGTGCCAATGCCTTTGAGGATGACATCAAAGAATGCTTGGATGCTGGTATGAATGCCCATGTTGCAAAACCAATCGATGTGCACGCATTAAAGGAAGAATTATCTCTTCTTTCGTGAAATTTTTTGAATATATAACAATAGAATGATATACTTTACATTGCTGGATAATTGTTGAAACATGTAATTTGCATATCCAGTTTCCTATGAATCGAGCTGAACTTCTTACCACATTACTAAGTTCAGCTCTTTTTTATTGAAAAAAAAGATGATGCATAAAGCACACCATCACACTAGGCATATTGCTTAAGATAATCAACATTCTTAATCAATATCTTATTATTTACAATTTGAATGACTTTCTCATCTCTTAATCCACGCAAAATCCGGTTTACACTATTACGCGTGGAAATACCACAAAAGCCTGCAATATCATCATTTGTCACAAACAAATCAATAAGAATTCCTTTCGAAGTTGTTTTTCCAAACAAAGGAATTAAACGATAAATAAAAGCACAAACCGCACCTGTTTTACTATTCATTGTCATAAACTGCTGTCGATAGATTGCCTTCTTTAATTTCTCTCGATAATACGTATCTATGCAATTTTTGACATTCTCATTATCTTCTACTAAATCCTCAAACATTTCCTTGGATATGCAATAAAAACCAGCCTCTTCACTTTCAATACGCACACGCAAAGGATGTATTGTAACCTGATTCAATTCGTTTAGAAAAAGTGAAATTACATCGGGCGCCTTTAGATACGTAACATTAAACTCTCTTCCATCCTCTAAAATCATACTTACCTTAACAACACCTTCTTTTAAGATATATATACATTCATCATCATACATCAAATGATCATGTTTTTTCTTAGTAAGAACAGGCATATTATTTCTTTCAAGAAACTTTAAAACACATTCACAACCCATATAATTTCACCTTCTCCATTCGTTAACATTATATTCCAAACTCTTAAATTATCATTTATAATATACAGAAAATGAAGCTTAAATGAAAGAACTTCCTTTTAAATATTCCGTATATTCCCTTAGCTTTGCCCAATCCACAAAAGACACTTTTGAGACGCGATAGAGAATGGCATCCACACTTTCAATACAGATGCGAACGTGATTCTAAAAAAGCGTTATCATATTAGGACCTTTTAAATACATAATATTATGTTCACGACCATTCTTTAAAAAAATACCTCAATATATAGGTATCTTCAGCGAATTCATTCAAACATCCATTCTTCATTTTTTGGGCAACAACAGCCCCATGCTTTCAAAAAAAATTAAAATATACTCATAATCCATAATCCCATACCATATAAGGATGTTGTCATTTGTTAATATATATTAATATTTCAAATAATGAATCATAAAAAAAAGAATCACACGGATTCCCAATCATTACTTATAAGAGGAGAGAACTAGCATGTTAGTGTTTTTAGGAGACTAGTTCTCAGTGACTGTTAGATGAGTATTCATTTAATGACATGTTGGCGTATTTATCATTATGTTGGCTAGAAATCATCTAACTTCTATAAGAATAGCACATTTTCAATCTTTTCGCATTAACATATGACGAAAATGAAAATATTTTACTTACTTTCATTCTTTACAAACTCAAAACGATACCTCTGCTTTACATCAGGATACTTTTCATGATCCACCTCAGATACAAACATTGAATAAGGACGTACAAAATATCCATAGTCTCCATATAATGCTTGATAGACCACCATATCCTCTTCTGTCTCCGTATTCTTGGCAATCAACAAAACCTTATATTTCTTTCCTTTAAAATGTTGATATATCCCATTCATCACAAGTGTTTTCATATTTTTCCTTTCATTTTATGCTTCTTTTTAACATTTCCAAGAATCAATATTAAACTAAATTATAGTATAAATCAAAAACAGAAAATCATTAAACCAAAATATAAAATATTGTTACAGATTTAGTCGTAAATATTTGCTCAGCGTGAATATGTGGGTAGAAAAACACACGTGTGAAATGACTTCCTGCACATACTGCAATGGTCGTCGCCCAAAAGAAACTTATAGACTTCTTTAGCCTGCTAAAATGAAAAGAAATATGTCCAATTTTGGAATCATACTTCTTCTTTTTTTGTCCATGCTTTTGGCGTCGAAAACAGGTTTCTTTCAGTTACAATTTTTTTATTCTTTCCTGTAATGTTGTTTGTCGCATGCGCTTCTGCTTAAGCTTTACCTGCGTTTCAAACAAGCTTTTATTTCCAATGATATATAGCTTCTTTTTAGCACGTGATATTGCTGTATACAAAAGACGCTTCTCTAACATATTCTTCGCATTTACATCCACAATGCAGAATACTGTTTGATATTCATTACCCTGTGATTTATGCACACTAATGCACCATGCATGTTTTAAATAATAGAGAAAATCGGTTGAAAAATCAACAATCGCATTTGTAAAATCCACCGAAATTACGTTCTGTTTTGTATCAATCTCTACAATTGTACCAATATCTCCATTAAACACATCATCATCCGGTAGATTCTTTAGTAACATAACCTTATCATTCTCTCTAAAGATTGTTGTTCCTACCTTGATTTGATTCTTTTGCGGACTCTTCGGATTAAATAAGACCTGCATCTGTCGATTGATCTCATCAATGCCTGCGGCTCCCTTGTACATAGGCGCTAAGATCTGCATGGAATCTAGATCCATGTCTTTTACATAATCAATCAGTGCATCCATGATTTTTGGTGTTGTTCGTTCAACAAACTCTACCCCATCCTCATAATGACAAGGTGTTTCTTCACGAATCTCTTTAGCCAAAGTCACAATTCCAGATCCATTGGACTGTCTAAAAATCTTCTTTAAATGTACTGTATCAATTGTACCTGATTGAATGAGATCCTGTAAGACTTTACCAGGACCCACACTCTCCAACTGGTCTTCATCTCCAATGAGTAAAATACGACAATGGTTTGGTAAAGCCTTTAGTAGTTGCGCAAACAAATGGGTATCCACCATACTAAACTCATCCACAATAATAAAATCCACATCTAACGGTTCTTCTTCATTCTTCCCAAATGAATTATCGTCTAGATTCCATTGCAACAAAGAATGAATGGTTCTCGAATCACAATTGGATAGTTGAGCCAAACGCTTACTTGCCCTTCCTGTAGGAGCACATAGCTGAATATTCACATCTGGAAACATATCCTTGGCAATTTCTAAGATTCCCTTTACTGTGGTTGTTTTACCAGTACCTGGACCACCCGTCAAAATCATGAATGAACGATCAAAGAACAATTGAATCGCATCCTTTTGTTCCTGATCATACGTTATCGCAAGACTAAATTCGACTTGTTTAATTTTATCTTCGACATCTATCTGCTCCACATTAAATAAATGCTTCTTTAATTCCTTGGCAATCGTAACCTCATCCTCATATAGCGTAAAAGGATAAATACGCATATTTTCTACATACAAGTACTGCATTGAAACCAAGCGATCAATACTTTCCTGAATAGTTGTTTCATCTACACCACGAACATTTTGAAACATGGTCGCAAAAGTAATATATGTATTTCCTGTGGCCATAGAAAGCTGTCTGGCTAATTCATAGATATACGCATCTAATCTTCTTGGATCATCATTCGATATACCTATGGCCTGTGCCATTTTGCATGCTGTTTTATAGCCAAAGCCATACACTTCATAATATGGCCTAAAACAATCCTCTTCAATCACATCCAAAACATTATCATATGTATCCAACAACATCTGAATCTGTCTAGGACTTAAGCCATACTTTAATAGCTTGGCATACGCCTCATTAAACCCCGTAAATTCCTGGATTCCCTTTTGGATGATCAAAATCTTTTTAGCAGAAAGATTAGGTACTTCATGTAAAAGCTTAGGATTGTCATGAATTTGTTCTAAACAATTCTCGCCCAACGTTTCATAAATACTTTCCGCCGTTTTCTTTCCAATCGTAGGAAAGTTTTCACCACACAAAAAATGAATAATCGCATCTGCATGACTCGGCAATTTTTTCTTAGCCATATCCACACGAAATTGCTCCCCATATTTGGGATGCTTTACATATTCACCTTCAAGTACATACTCCTGATCTTCAATCGGATCTTCAATTCTTCCTGCAGCTGTAAATGTATGATATGTTTTTAATTCTGAAAAACCTGCAACGACATAATGATTGGCTCTATTTTCAAATATGATATATTCAAGTCTAGCCTCGATGTCCATTTGCCGTCTCCATGATCAATTGATTTAAGTTTTTACCGTCCTTAAACGCTTCTTCAATTACACCGCCACCAATGCATTTATCACCATCATAGAATACAGCTTCCTGACCCTCAGTTACAGACGCAATGGTCTGAGGATATTTAACTAAGACACTTGTATCATCAATTCTTTCAATTTCAATATCCTGATCCTTTTGACGATATCTAAACTTACAAGTACATTTTGAAGGAATCTCATCTAAGCTTGGCAAGATCCAGTTGATTCCTTTGACAATACAAGAATCTGAATATAATAAGTCTCTTTGATCCGTACGACATACATAAAGAATGTTTTTTACAACATCCTTACCCACTACAAACCAAGGCCCCTTTTCATGATCAATATTCAATCCCTTTCTTTGTCCAATCGTGTAATACAATACGCCCACATGACGCGCAATAACTTTCCCCGTATTTACATCCACTATATCTCCATCCTTGCTAGGAAGATAATTGGATAAGAATTGTCTAAAATTTCTTTCTCCAATAAAGCAAATCCCCGTACTATCCTTCTTTGTCGCAACCGACTCTAAATTCAATTCCGAAGCAATTTGACGAATCTCTGGCTTTTCTAAGTTTGCCAATGGAAAAATGGTTTTGGCAATCTTACTCTTCTCTACCTGACACAAGAAATACGTTTGATCCTTATTCTGATCCTTTGCACGAGTCAAATATGTAAAGCCATTCTCTTCCTCTTTGTTTGAAGCATAATGTCCTGTTGCCACCTTATCAAAACCTTGTTTCATGGCATATTCAAAAAAAGAATCAAACTTAATATACTTATTACATAGAATATCTGGATTTGGCGTACGCCCCTTCTCATATTCACTCAAGAAAGTTTTAAATACGTTATCCCAATATTCCTCAATAAAATCCACACGTTGTAAAGGCAAATCTAAATGATTCGCAACCGCAAGCGCATCTAAATAATCCTGTTCCTGAGGACAAGTATCATCCTTGATTGTAGGATTACCTGCGATATCATTATTCGCAAAGCTATCCCAGTTACGCATAAAACAACATGTTACATCATATCCCTGTTTTTTTAATAAATAAGCCGCAACCGCAGAATCTACGCCACCACTTAATCCAACTAATACTTTCATACATTGCCTCCATAGTTAAAAAAATTATATCATAAAAAAAGATCAAGCCCGAATAACTTGATCAACAATTCAAAATGGTGCCCAGGGCCGGACTCGAACCGGCACGGTATCGCTACCGGTGGATTTTGAGTCCACTGCGTCTACCAATTTCACCACCCGGGCAAAAGTAATATTCAATTTTAAAAATGGTGCCCAGGGCCGGACTCGAACCGGCACGGTATCGCTACCGGTGGATTTTGAGTCCACTGCGTCTACCAATTTCACCACCCGGGCATTGCTTGGATATTATACCAAAAGATAGAATGTCATGCAAGGATTTTTTTAAAAAAGCCACTAATAAGTGGCTATTTCAATAAATCTAAAATTTCGTCCTCACTCTTAGACAATGACTTAGAAACAAATTCTAAACTCATACCATTTGAAAGCATGATCTGAATCATCTTTTTTATTTCTTGATTCATCTGATTAACTTTCTTACCCGATTCATCTAATATTCTTGCCGTTTCTTGTTGCACCTTTCTTGCTTCTTCTTGCGCTTTTTGAAGCTCTTCAAGTTCAAGTTGTCGTTCCATTCGTTCTTCATTTTCATGTAGTTTTCTAAAATCTTCTATTATTTTCTTCCAACCATCATCCGATATGGTTTCGACACGCTTTTCTATCATTATCAATCAAATTCACATTGAAGAACACCAAGACAATTGTTTCCTTTAATTCTCCATAATATTTTCCTTCTAATTGTTGCGAACCATGCAGCCTGGCCAAATAATAACTAAAACGAATTGGTAGATTGTCTTTGGTTTGTCGTAGCTGCATCTCTAAATCCACTGTTGTACAATCATCAAAATCAACCAACAGATCCAAACGAGGACTTTTCATTTTACTAAAGTCTTTTACCATTTCTGAATTTTTTACAACAACACGATTCACATTCCTTTCTAAAAATACGGTAAGTAACGATTTTAAGGCATCATTAGCCTCTTTACAATCTTCTCCAAAAATATATTTAAAGGCAAAGTCATTTAATAAATTTGCACTACGCATGAGCACACCTTTCTAGTAGTTTTTTTTCTACATACTCTTTTACGAAATTTATTAAACATTTTTTAAAGAAAATGAAAAAAATGCATCCATTAAACAGATGCATTATAGTAAGCATTAATATCACTTTCTGAAATATAGCCACATTCAGCCATGGCCCTTAAAACAGAAAGCTGCTTTTGTTTGGCCGCCTCAAAATGATACACCAAATCATAATTACTTGGAGACTGTGGAATTCCCGCTAATAAAGAAGCTTGTGCCACTGTTAAATCCTCTGGATACGTATCTAGATAGCCAATACTAGCTTCATAGATACCCGTATAGTTATTTCCATAATTAATCACATTGACATAAAGCGTAACAATTTCATTTTTTGAATAATGCTTCTCTAAGTACTTAGCAACAAAAAATTCCGTACTTTTACGATCCCATGTACTATCAAACATTTCATACAAATTCTTCGCTAACTGCTGCGTAATCGTAGAACCTCCACTTTTTAATAGATCGTCATCAAATTGCGATACAGCCGCACGTACAAGGCCAATATAATCAACACCACCATGATCATAAAATCTACGATCCTCAATTGCGATTGTTGCACGAATCAGCTCTGGTGATATATCCTCATAGCTTACATAGTTTGGTGAAGACATCACATTACTAACGACTTGATCAACTGATTCTTGTTGTGTCAGCTCTAAATAACCCCAGTAGCCCTTACCAAAAAAGATGCCCACAAAGGCAATAATTAAGATCAATAATAACTTAAATATAAACTTAACAAACTTTTTCATACCTAAACATTAACACAAAGAAAAAGACTTGTAAAATTACAAGTCCGTAAGATTAGTCTTTTAAAGTAACATGTGTATCATCCTTGAAGATTGAATTTGCCGCAATCTGACCACGTACACGAGATAGTGGATACACATTTGTATGAGGACCAATGATTGTTCCTGGACACAACACAGAATTACATCCAACTTCTACATAATCTCCCATAAAAGCACCAATTTTTCTTAATCCCGTTTCAAATTCTTCAACCACATTATAATTTTCATCTTTTCTACGCAATGTGATATTGTTTCTTGCACTCTTCAAATTACTTGTGATACCACCCGCACCTAAATGTGAATGATATCCCAAAATACTATCCCCAACATAGTTATAGTGTGGTGTTTCTACATTATCAAACAAAATGCAGTTCTTTAATTCAACACTATTTCCAACTACACAATTTGCACCTACCAAAGCACTTCCACGAACAAAGGCACAATGACGAACCTCTGTTTCCGGGCCAATAATGCATGGAGCTCCTAAATAGGCACTTTCAAATACATGTGCACTTTTATGTACCCATACATGCTCCTTAACTTCAACATAATCTTCACCTAGATTTTTTCCTAATTCTAAAATCAATTCCTTGATTCCAGCTAAGGCTTGCCAAGGATACTCAAACTGTACTAAGTAATCACTTGCCAAAGTGTGGTTTAAATCATATAACTCACTAATTTTATACATACAACTTCCTTCTTTCTTACCATTCAGGCTCATACTTAAATTCAACCTGAATCTGATCTTCATCTATATTCAAAATCGCATAGCTACAAGGCTTTCCATCTCTTGCGTGCGATAAAGATCCTGGATTTAATAATAACACACCATCTACCTTTTCTACATACGATACATGTGTATGTCCAAAACAGACGATATCACAATTAAGCTCTTTAGCTCTTCGAGCCAGTTGTTCACTTCTTGAATAATATGAAAAACGATGCGAATGCGTTACATAAATACGATGGTTGCCAATGGGAATTTGTCTTTCATTTTCGAATCGTCCAAAATAATCATTGTTCCCACGAACGATGATATAGCCAGGAAAATACATTGGATCCCCTTCTAAATCCCCACAATGAATAAACAAACCTGCATCCGGATGTTTTTCTTGAATCGTTTTTAATATATCATTTCTTCCATGTGAATCACTCACAACTATTATTTTCATAAAAACTCCTACTCTAGCTCATCAGGAAAAGACACTTGTTCCATGACCTTATAGCTGTCATGCATATATTTTGCCATCTTCTTTCCTACGTAGCGAAGTACAAAAGGCTGATACCAATGCCCCGTCTTTTTTTCCTGCTCTTTTTCATAACGAATCACAAATCCATAGCGATATGCATTTTCCGCAAGCCACTCCATTCGATTTTTAACTTCATCTGACAACTCTTCGTCTAGTAGCGCATAATCCATATCTTCATTTAAGTGTTCCTTACAAAGATGAATCCACTCATCTTGCCCTTCAAAGACTACCGTATATCCAAGCTGCTGCTCATTTTTACCTGCATTGTACATATACTTATCTACGCCATCATATTCTTTTGATGCGTTGACATATTGGTCCATGATTTGTTCATAGCTTAAATACCCACTAGTCAATGTCAAATGATCCTGCTCATTCATAACAGATGCATAGGCATCCATCATATTCTGTAAATCCTCCACTAGAACACTTTGAATCATTATCCCATTAAAGGAAGTAATTTTTTCCGGTGCAAATTTATAGACCGTATTTTCCTGATTCAAAACAACATACGGATTGGTAGGATCCGCAACCAATCTTAAATCCGAATACAAGACAGCCTCATTTTCATAGAAGGTTGTCAAATCTAAATAAGAATAGTGTGACAACAACTCCTTCAAAGACTCATATGAAAAATTCTTGCGAAAACGATTCACAAAATTGACAATGTATTCATTATCTGCATCCTGTGTTTCTTTAGCTTCTTTATAATATAACGTGTTCTTTAAATTAAAGTCTTTTAACTCGACAAAATCCATAAATTTATCAGGCGATATATGCTGATTCACCAAATAATCAATATCGTCACTATCAAAATACTTTAATAAGATTTCTCGATTCTCATCCGTTGTATATGGATATCGCGCTAACGGATCATACGACTTATCCATTGTATATAGGCAATACAATCCGACAGCTAAACAAACCACAATTAAAAGGACACGTGCTCTTAATTCTTTTTTAGTAATCAAAATATGCACCTCACGCAAAACATTATACTAAACTATCAATTCTCATGCAAACGAGCATAGAGAATCTTAGCCACATCCTCTGGAATCACTTCACTTAACTCTTCTACGCTTGCCTGACGCATTTGTTTCATACTCTTAAATCGTTTTAATAATTCCTCTTTACGCTTAGGACCAATACCGGATACCGTATCCAATACCGATTTTGTCATCGACTGATCTCGAAGCTTTCTATGATAAGTAATCGCAAAGCGATGCACCTCATCCTGCATACGCGTCAAAAGGAAGAATAAGCTCGATTTTGAATCAATTGGAATCTCATTCAGATTAGCATCCATTAAAGCTCGAGTAGCATGCTTATCATCCTTTACTAAACCTGCCACACGAAGATTTAATTGAAGCATATCTATAATTTCTTTGGCCGCATTGATTTGCAGGGCACCTCCATCTACCAATAATAAATCAGGCATAGGCTGATGCTCCTTCAACAAACGAAAATATCTACGATAGATAACCTCTTTCATACTGTCCACATCACTTCGATAGCCATCTAATTTATAATGACGATACGAATTCTTATCTGGAACTCCATCCTTAAACACAACTAAACCACTTACATTAAACGTACCCTGAATGTGTGAGTTATCAAACATCTCTACCGTATGAATATCGGCATTAAAGATTTTTGACAACATCTCATTCGCCTTTTTCAACTCATTATCCTTACGGAATACCAATTGAAATTTTTGTTCATGCGCTTCCTTCGCATTCTTATAAACCAAATCAATCAATTTTTTCTTTTCTCCACGAATCGGAATATGCACATTGGTATCTAAAGCTTCCTTTAAAACATCCACAGGCGTGCCTTGTGGAACTAAAATCTCTCTAGGAATCACATTCTTTTCATAATACTGCATTATAAAGCTTGTAAAGGCATCCATCTCATCTTCATATAAAGGCGTAATCGACATATTTCGTTCCAACAATTTTCCTTGTCGAATGAAGAAACCTTGAAAAGAGATATAACCAGAATCCACATAATATCCAAACACATCACGATTGGCGCGGTCTTTAAAGTCAATCGTCTGTTTTTCAATGACATGCTCCAACGCTTGAATCGTATTATAGATTTCCTGTGCCTTTTCAAACTGCAAATTCTCACTCGCCTCTAACATCCTTGCCTGCAAAGAATCCATGACTTCCTTAGTATCTCCCTGTAAGAATTTCTTGATCTTCTTACGCGTCTTTTCATTTTCCTTTGGATCAATCTCATGAATACATGGACCTAAACACTGATGCATATGATAGTACAAACATGGCGTATCTGGTATATGACGACATTTACGTACGCAAAAAATTTGATTGATCAACCTCACAATTTCATAGGCCGACTGACTACTTGGATATGGTCCAAAATATTCACTCTTTTTACTTTTAATGTTACGCGTTGTACGAACCACAAAATTATTTTCCTTTGTGATTTCAATATATGGATAGGTCTTATCATCCATAAACATGATATTGTAAGGCGGCATATGCTTCTTAATTAAATTGATTTCTAATAATAAAGCTTCCTTTTCACTGCCTGTCACAATAAATTCAAAATCACGAATATGCGAAACCAAACGCGTCGTTTTATTATTGTGCGTACCATGAAAATAAGATCGAACACGATTCTTTAGCACCTTTGCCTTACCCACATATAAGATATTCTGATTCTCATCTTTCATGATATAACAACCAGGAGAATCTGGAAGTAAGGCTAATTTATCTTGTAAATGTTTAGAAATACTCATTTTATCCCCTACTTTAACAATACAATAGTGGCACCAAGTCCACCTTCACTTGGTCCAGCACTTGTAAATTTCGAAACATTTGGCTGTTTCTTTAAATCCTTCCATACAGCCGTACGCAATGCACCTGTACCCATACCATGTATAATACGTACTTGTTTAATATGTTTCACAACCGCTTGATCTAAATATTTATCTAAAGCTGCAATACCTTCTTCAACACGCATTCCAATTAGATTCAATTCTAATGGGAAACGGCTTGAAACCGATTCTACATGTGCCTTATAGCTAGTCTTTTTTATTTGCGGTTTATGCATAGGCTCTAGCTTAGAAAGCTTAACCTTCATCTTCATTCCATTCGTTAATACAGTCGCTTCATTTCTTCGGATATCCACAATTTCACCATGTGAATTCAAGCCTGTGATTTTTACGTAATCACCCACCTTGAATTCCTTTTTCTCTTCGACTTCTTCTACCACACTCTCATTTAAAAGATCCAATTCATGCATTTTCTCAATCTGTTTATGTTGCTTACCTGTCTTTTCCTTACGAAGAACCGTTAGAATTTCTTTGGCCTCTGCCTTTTTCTTTTCTAACATCTCATTCAACTGTTCTTGATACGATGCATCCAGTTCAGCCTTACGCTTTTCGATTTCCTTTTCCTTTTCATACGCCTCTTTTTGTACACGATGCGCATCTTCAATCAATGCGTTAAAACGCTCTTTTTGTTTCAAAACATCATTTTGTAGTTTTTCCAGCTTCTCTAATTCTTTTTCTGTCTGCTTTTCATTTTCATTCTTTAGAAAATCAGCTCTCTCTAAAATGGACTCATCCAAGTGATATTCTCTGGCAATATGAAATGCATAACTAGCACCAGATACACCAGGAATATATTTATAGGTAGGTTTCAATGTTTCAGGATCAAACTCCACACTCGAAACCAATACAGAATCATTAGCTTTTCCATAGGTTTTTACCTGTGAATAGTGCGTTGAAGTAATAATCGTGCTTTTCTTAGAAATCAAATATTCTAAAATAGCCACCGCAAGACTAGCTCCTTCCAAAGGATCTGTACCATTTCCAATTTCATCCAGTAAGATAAAGCTATTTTCATTACTCTTATGACAAATCATAGAAAGTCTTGAGATATGGCTTGAGAATGTCGATAAATTATTTTCAATCGACTGATGATCTCCAATATCAAAATACATCGATTGATAAAAAGGAAAAATAGCTTTGTGACACAGCACAGGAAAAGCTGCATGTGCAAGGGCTACAAATAATCCAATCGTCTTTAACGTAACGGTTTTTCCACCCATATTCGGACCTGAAATCATTAGACATGCCTGTCTATCATTTAATTCATATGTATTCGGCACTACTTTCTTTTCATCAATCAACGGATGCTTGGCATGCTCTAAATATAAAGAATGATCTCTTGATTGTAGAGATGGAATACACCCATCATAGCGCACGGCCCATTTGGCCTTTGTGAAGGCAACATCAATAATGGTTAATGTTTCTAATGCCGAAGTTAAAGATAATGTATTTTTCTTAACCTGCACTGACAATTCCTTACAAATTCTTTTCTTCTCTTCTTCAATACGAATCATTAAGGAAGAAATTTCATTATTATCTGACACAAAGCTAGATGGCTCTACATAATAAGCTAAACCAGAGCTAGATTGTCCATGAATCATGCCGCCAAAGGCATTCTTGTCTTGGGCACGCACCAACACAACCACACGACCAGATACGGTTGTCGTCATATTTTCCATTAGTTTTGAGCTATTCTTCTTTAAAAACTGTCTAGATTTAGATTGTAACGCAAGACGTGTATCCACTAACGCCTTATGCATACTCTTTAAAGCTGGTGTAGCATCCTCCTTTACAGAACCTGTTAAATCAATTTTTGAAATAATTGAATCCATTAATCGCGAACACCCATCCATGGATTGGGCTAAGCCTGTTAATTCAGGATAGTCCGATGAATCCAAGCTTTGTTTGGCTTGCTTAACAGCTGTTAAAAAATGATAGATGGAAATCAATTCTTTACTTGTCAAAGTCATTTGTTTAGAAGCTTTTGAGACAGGCATAGAAATATCATTGGCTCCAGATAAAGATAGAAGTCCACCTGCCTGTTCAAATTGAATCGCTTCCTTAGCATAATTTAATTGTGCTTGTATTTCTAATTTATCAAAAAAAGGCAACGCATTTAAAATCTTTTCTTTTGCGCATGAAAAGCTAGAAAATGCTGATATCTGTGTTAATACACTTGAATAGTCAATTGCCTGGTTTAATTCATCTCTAAAATTTTGTTTCATAAAATACTCCATTCGAGAATATTCTAACACAAAATTTATGGTAAACTAAATAAGGTGATTAAAATGGCAACATTAACAAAGGAAATGTCAAAAGATGAAATCCTTCATTTAAAGGAACGTCTAACTAAATTTATATTAAAGGAAAGCACACCTCAATATACATACTACCAAATCAAAACGAAGGAGTGTACGATTACAGCCTATACAAGTGGCAAAGTTGTATTTCAGGGGGCTGACCTTTCTTGGTTAGAGCCTACAACCCCTCATAAAGAAGCGCAAGACCAGGCTGGAAGCGATGAAGTAGGTACCGGCGATTATTTTGGTCCTGTCGTCGTAGCAAGCTGCATTGTCACAAAAGAAGCTCGAGAAAAGCTAGCCCATCTAGGCATACAGGATTCTAAGCAGGTAGATGATGCAAAGATTCGTAAATTAGCACCTATTATCAAGGAAGTGTGTCCTCATAGTATTTTGGTTGTACCTAATACAAAATATAATGATATGCATGATACTTGTAACATGGTCGATATGAAGTGTCGCCTGCACAACCAGGCTTATGTAAACCTTGTTCATAAGGGATACACTCTACCTAAACAAATTGTTATCGATCAGTTTGTTCAGGAAAAAAGTTATTATCGCTATTTAAAAAGCTTCCCTGAAGTGATTCATGGAATCACATTTGAGACAAAGGCCGAAAACAAATATCTAGCTGTAGCTTGTGCGAGCATCTTAGCTCGTAATGCTTTTCTAGAAACATGGGATTTAATGGAAGAAAAATATGATTTTAAATTCGAAAAAGGTGCTGGAAATAGAGTAGATGCTTGTGGCAAGGCATTTGTAAAAAAATTTGGAAAAGAAAAGCTTTACCAAGTGGCAAAGCTTCATTTTAAAAATACACAGAAGATTGGAGCTTAATTTCCAATCTTTTTTATCGTTTTCTTCGATCATTTTCAGCCAAAGAATAATAATGCTTTTTATCTTCATACATCTTTTGATCAGCTTCTTGTAGAATTTCAGATAGATTTGTACACGTTTCTTTCCATACACAACCTGTCGCAACACTAATTTCAAGTTCTTTCATGCGATTAAGTAATTTTAAATATTGATCAAAGAATAAAAGTTCAGATACATCTTGTTCAATGACCACAAATTCATCTCCACCCACACGATATGAATTGTCTAAGAAGATTTCCTGTAATACATACGATGCTGTAATAATCAATGTATCTCCTGCGATATGTCCCATCTTATCATTTACTTCTTTTAATCCATTTAAATCCAAATAAATAACACCTAAAGAATGAAGTTCTTTGTTTCTATTCTGCTCTATATATTCATTGAAATGATTGCGATTTTGGGCATACGTTAAAGAATCCACATAACTTAAATTCTTTAGTTTTGCCTTCTCTTTTTCTCTTGCCATAGCCGTTTTTATAAAGAAGCATAAAGATTCTAAAAAATCCTTTTGATAGTAATTTTGTTTCGGATTATCAACCGCAAATACACCATTGATCTGTTTATCATCCATAAATGGCACAACAATAATGCTGTGAATTTTTTGTTGAATAAAACTCGAATAAATTGGACTCGCTACAGAAATTTCATTTGTCACATCATCAATATAATATGATTTTTGAGTTTCAAAGAATTGATTCACTAAATCCATATGTTCTAAACATAATCGAACCATGTTCTCAACATGAATGTCATCATATTGTTTTCCATATTCATAGATACCATTTGTCTTTTTATTGTCCATATCTAAATCTAGTACGTAACATCTTTGTGCTTGATAGAATTCGCAAATAATTTGAAGAATCTCATCAATAGAACGTTTTTGATCAGCACTATTTGATAATATACGAACACATTGAATCAACGTATTGGATACATTTAAATCTTCAGACAATTCATGCGATTTTAAAGAAATTCTACGCACCTTTTTGATATAGAATCCACAATACAATAAGAGAATCACAATTTCACAAATAACCATAATCATATAATTCTGCTTCAACATTAATGTACTCGCAAAGGCAACATTTTCACTTACTGTAATCAATAATTCCCAATTATATATTTTGACAGGTTTATAAATCAGATATTGATTAATATTTCCCTTCTTAAAAGTCACAACACCTGATTTAAGTGAATTGATTGCCTTTACAACATTTTTCTTAGATGTTAACAATTTAAAATCCGTATCCGAAGCAATATTATCAATATTCATATCTTTATTATCCATCACAACCTGTCCATCGGTTGTATCAATAATTAAGTTATGTGTCTTCCCATTTAATATTGGTGTATAAAACTTCTCATCCAATGTATCACATTGGATTACACCGACTAAATAAGCTACGACTGAATCATTTTGTAGAATTGGCACATAATAATTCACACTTCGCTCATTTGTCAAAGTATCTGTATGAACTAGATCCATATATTCTGCCGTTGAATTTAATATCAAAAATTCATTAGAATAGATTTGTTGAACATCGTCATGCAACGTATACAACGTATTATTCTTCATCAATAAATCAACACGTTCAAACAATGATACATCTTCAAAAGTAGCAAGTCTACCTCTATATTCTTCATATGTAGGTAAATGATCTTCATTTGAAAAATCTTTACCAATTAAGCGTAAATAATTCAAATCATCATTCACGCGACTTTGAATACTTTGAATCATTGCTTCACTTGCATTTTCTAATCGATTCCAGCATTCCTTTTCTTCTTGTTTTAAGCTTATATTGTACGTTGTGACAGTCAATGCCAATATTAAAATTAAAACAACAAGCGTAGGCATTAACTGAGATAATTGTTTTTTCATAACCATTTCCTTTATTCTTGTCTAAATTATACACCATGTGAACAATTGTTACAAAGTATAAATCTAACCAACAAGAAAAGGAGTAGCGCTATGCTACCCCAAATCTTTGATTTCATTAAGCTTGTTGTGCTTGTTCGTCTTCATCATCGTCATCGACGTTTTTCCATTTACGTCCTACGAAGAATACTACGATTTGTACCAATCCAATAACAACCATCCAAATTGTCCATTGATCTGTCCATGTCCATGCTAGACTCATATCTTCAGTTACTAGGAAGAATACAACAGATACGATTGCGATTAGAACTGCAAGTACGCGAGTGAATAATCCACGTTTCTTTTCTTGTTCTTGTTCTTCGTCTTCATTTGTAGTTGCTTGTTGTTTTGTTTCATCATCCTCTTCTTCGTCATCTTCATCTTTATGACGTTTACTAATCAACAACAACAATCCGAATAATACTGTTACGATTGCACAGATCAAGTTCATCAATGCCCAGAATCTCTGTGTCTTTGCCTTTGGCGTCTTTTCTTTTTCAACCTTTTCTTCTTTCGGTTCTGCCTTAGGTGTCCTATCCTTTTCCACTGTCTCAGTTGGAGTAGGAGTAGGCTTAGGAATTACTCTTTGAACTACTGGCGGCATGCTTGGAGTTGTAGGTGTTGGAGCTGGAATTACTGGAGCTGTATCTCGTGTAACTGTTAATGTTCCAACAACCTTTGTAATGTCGTAGTTAGATGCCAATGTATTTTCATTCAACTTGTATTCGAATGCATTTGCACTGTCTCCAACCTCTGTTTGAGATCCAGTTACTTCATATGTAGCACCTTCACCCTTCGCAAATCCATCACCACTCACTGTAATGGATGTGTTTGTTAATGGATTGCCATCATAAGTCTTGCTTTCAGTAGCACTTGTTAATGTGATAGGACGTTTTGTGATCTTGTAAGCTTTAGCGAATGTTCCAGTGTAGTTGCCTTTACCTGTAACTGTAATTGTTACTGTTCCAGCATTGACTAAATCACCAGTGTAAGCCACTGCATATTCTGTTCCAGAAACTAATTCTTTACCCGTCTTAGCATCCTTTACAGTTAATAATTCTTTATGTTCTTGACCATCATACATTGAATCACTTGGTTCATTTACTGTAATGCCTGTCTTCTTTTCTTCTGGAGTATCTGGTTCATCCGGAATGATTGACTTCGCTTTTACAGTTAAATCACCGATTGATACCTTTTCAAGTTTGTAATTTGTCTCAATTGCTGAACCATTCCACTTCAAGCTATACGTGTTCTTTGAAGTACCCTCATCAATTCGACTACCTGTTGTTGTAAATTCTACTGTTTCACCAGAAATAATACCCTTAACCTTACCACCAGCTGTTAATGCAGTTCCATCATAAACCTTTGTCGCAGATTCTGTTGTTACTGTATAAGCCTTAGGCGTGATTTTATAAGCTCTAGTTACAGTTCCAGTATAATTTCCAATACCAGTAATTGTCACATCGATTGCACCCACATTTGTAAAATCAGATGTTGCATATTCTACTGTGTAATCTGTACCTTCAACTAAAGCATTTCCTTCTTTATCTACAACTGTAGGAGACCACTTGTGTTCCTTGCCATCATAGACTTCATCACTTGGATTACTGATTTCAATTCCTAAATAATTAGGATTTGGTTTTTTTGGATCTTCACCAGGATCGATTGTCTGTTCAGTGACTGTTAATGTTCCAATAACCTCTTCTTTTAACTTGTAGTTTTTACTTGAAGCTTTCTTCCACTCTAATTCATACGTATTAAGAGTTGAACCAACATCCGTCTGACTACCTGTTGTATGAACAACAACCACTTCACCATCCACGATACCTTCAATTTTACCACCAGCTGTCAATGCAGTTCCATCATATGTCTTTTCAGCACTATCTGTTGTCACTGTATATTCTCTTGGTGTGATCTTATATCTCTTAGTAAATTCGCCTGTATAGTTTCCGATACCTTTGACTTCAATCTTCACTGTTCCAACATTGACTACATCACCTACATATGTCAATGTGTAATCTTTGTTTTCTACTAGATCCTTACCTGTCTTTGTATCTCTTACTGTCAATGCATTTACATGTGCTTCTCCATTATAGATTGAATCCGCTGGATCTGTAGCTGTAATGCCGGTCTTCTCGTCTTCTGGATCGATTGACTTAGGAGTGATTGTTAACTTTCCATCCTCTACTCTGAATGT
>NZ_QRVI01000023.1 GCF_003458715.1 Eubacterium sp. AF22-8LB | reverse complement strand
GTCGAATTACTCGACACTTGTCGCAGATTGGTTTAACAGATGGTCTTACTTTCATCTTTCTTCCTCCTACGTAATGATTCACGTATTTTAATGGCCCTGCTAAAATGCGTATGTGTACATGCGGATTTTAACAGAAACGTGAATGTATAAATCGCAAGCAAAGTTGCGCTTATATATTATAAGCGCAACTTACTTGTTTTTCAAGGCTTCTTTTAATTCTGGCCAAATTTCTTCCATAGATTTTGACGCGTCAATTTTAGAAACCATATTTTTTTCTTCATAATATGCAATTACTGGTTCAGTATTTTTTGCATATTCATCTAAACGAACCTTTAAGCTTTCTTCGTTGTCATCTTTACGTTGTGATAATTCTCCACCGCAAACATCACATACACCTTCAACTTTTGATGGTTTTGAATAGATGTTGTAGATTTCTCCACATTTTTTACAAGTACGACGACCTGTAATACGACGAGTTAATTCGTCAAATGGAACATCCATATAAACAATTTTTTCAACTGCTAAGTCAGTTCCTTCTGTCATTTCTTCAAAAGCTTTAGCTTGAGCCAAAGTTCTTGGATATCCATCTAATAAATATCCATTCTTTTTATCTTCCAAAGTGTTTAAGTAATCCTTAACCATTTTGTTTGTGATTTCATCAGGAACTAATAGTCCTTTTTCTGAATAAGCTTTTGCTTGTAGACCTAATTCAGTTCCTCCGGCAATATTTGCACGGAAGATATCTCCTGTAGAAATGTGGTTTAAGTTAAATTCTTCTTTGATTTTTGTAGAGAATGTACCTTTACCAGATCCAGGAGCACCCATAATAAATATATTCATATCTATTCTCCTGAAGATATTAATCTTCGTAATATTTCTTGTAAGATTTTTGAGTAATTAATCCTTGTACTTGACGTACTGTTTCAATAGCAACACCAACAACAATGATCATTCCTGTTCCTCCCAAAGCCATTGAGTTTGGAAGATCAGGCCAAATAAGTGGCATGATATGTGGCATAACAGCAATGATAGCTAATGCTACTGAACCTAAAACTGTAATTCTAGATAATACACGATTAATATAATCTTTTGTTTCCGTACCTGGACGAACACTTGGAATATAAGAACCTGATTTACCTAAATTTTCAGCAACTTTTTCCGGATTGATTTGCATCTTTGTGTAGAAGAATGTAAAGAATAAAATCAATAATACATAAATCACAAGTGAATACCAAGTTTGCAATCCTAACCATTTTTGCATTTCTTTAATGAAATCATTTGATGGGAAGAATGAAGCAATTTGAATTGGTGCCATCATCAATGAACTTGCAAAGATAACCGGAATTACACTTGCAGAATTGACCTTTAATGGCAAATAGTTTGCTTCACTTGGTCTACTCAAAGAAATTGAACTTGATGTATATTGAATTGGAATTCTTCTTTCAGCCGTATTAATTAACGTAACAAAGATAATAATTAATAAATATACTAATATATATGCAGCAAATAACCAAGCTCCATAGGTAGGCGCAGACTCACCTGTAATTAAACTTGACCATGCGCTAGAAAATTGTTGTGGCATACGTCCAACAATACCAGCCATAATTACCATGGAAATACCATTTCCAATACCTTTCATTGAAATCTGGTCACCAATCCAAACTAAAAACATACTTCCTGCCGCAAATATTGTTGCAATATATAAAATCTTACTGATTGTAACACCGCCGACAATCAATCCAGTATATGTTTTAGAAAAACCGTATACCAAAGAGAATGATTGCACAAAGGCAAACACGACCGCAAGATATCTAGTATACTTGTCTAAAGTTTTACGACCATTTGCTCCAGCTTTACTAAGCTCAGTTAAATGAGGAATAACATCCATACTTAATAACTGAATAATGATAGAAGCTGTAATATATGGAGTAACACCTAAAGCGAAGACAGAGAACTGTTCAAGTCCTCCACCTCCTAATAGATTCAACATTGCGAACAATGAGTTTTCTCCAATACCATTTACTAAATCTGTTGTATTTACATCAGGTACAGTAATTGCTGATCCCAAACGATAGACAAGAAAGGCAAATAGGGTGAATAGGATCCTATTACGGATATCCTTATTCGTCCACATTGCCTTTATCTTGCCTGCCATATTATAGAACCTCTACTTTTCCGCCTGCTTTTTCAATAGCTTCTTGAGCTGACTTAGAGAACTTAACTGCTTGTACAGTTAATTTTTTAGTTAACTCACCGTTACCTAAAACTTTAAGTCCAGAAAGTTCTTTTTTAATCACACCAGCTTCAATTAAAGCAGCTGCATTAACTGTTGCACCATCTTCAAATGCATTTAAAGTTTCAACGTTAACGATAGCATATTCTTTACGGTTGAAGTTAGTGAATCCACGTTTTGGTAAACGTCTTGCTAATGGTGTTTGACCACCTTCAAAACCTAGGCGAACTCCTCCACCTGATCTTGATTTTTGACCTTTTTGTCCACGACCGCTTGTTTTTCCGTTTCCGCTTCCAGGTCCACGACCTACACGGTTACGTTCTGTGCGAGTTTCGGCTAAATTCATTGTATGTAATTTCATCTGATTTACCTCCTATTACCCGCGAATTTCTTCTGGCTTCTTACCACGAAGCGCAGCTACGCTTTCTACAGTTCTTAAGTTTTGTAATGCATCAACTGTTGCACGAACAACGTTGATCTTTGTACGTGATCCTAAACATTTAGTTAAGATATCACTGATACCTGCTAACTCAAGGATTGCACGAGTTGCACCACCGGCGATAACACCAGTACCCTCGATAGCTGGACGCATGTATACAGATCCTGCACCATATCTACCAGTAATTTCGTGAGGGATTGTTGTACCAATTACTGGTACAGTGAAGATGTTTTTCTTAGCATCTTCAACAGCCTTTTTGATTGCATCAGGAACTTCGTTAGCTTTTCCTGTACCAATACCAACACGGCCTTTACGATCTCCAACTACAACTAATGCAGCAAAACGGAAACGACGTCCACCTTTAACTACTTTAGTTACACGGTTGATAGAGATTACTTGTTCTTCAAATTCTTTTTGGTCTCTTTTTGGTTTTCTATCCATTGCCATTGTGCGACCTCCTAAAATTCTAAGCCAGCTTCACGAGCTGCTTCTGCTAAAGCCTGTACACGACCTGCGTAAACATATCCACCACGGTCAAATACAACCTCTTTAATATTCTTTTCTAGTGCGCGCTTAGCAATTTCAGTTCCTACCAAACGAGCTGCTTCCACGTTACCACCATTTTCTAATTTCATGTCAACACTTGAAGCACTGACCAATGTGTTTTGGTTAACATCATCAATGATTTGTACATGGATGTGTGCGTTACTTCTGAATACGCATAAACGTGGGCATTCTGGAGTTCCGCTAATTTTTGTACGTACACGTTTGTGGCGACGTACACGAGTTTCATTACGTGATACTTTAGTAAACATTTTTGATCTCCTTTCCCACTACTATTTCTTACCTGCTGTTTTACCTTCCTTACGACGGATGATTTCACCAACATAGCGAATACCTTTTCCTTTGTAAGGTTCTGGTTTACGAACAGCACGAACATTTGCTGCAAATTCTCCAACTTCTTGTTTATCGATACCTGCAACTTTGATAGTTGTAGCAGTTGGACAAGTTACTTCTAAGCCTTCTTTAACTGGCATCTCAACTGGGTGAGAATATCCAACGTTCATAGTTAATACGTTTCCTTTCATTGCTGTACGGAATCCGATACCAACTAATTCTAAGTCTTTAGTGAATCCTTCAGATACACCAACTACCATGTTGTGTAACAATGCACGAGTTGTTCCGTGTAATTGTTTAGTGTGTTTATCGTCATTTGGACGTTTTACAGTGACAACATTTTCTTCTACGTGGATTTCCATCAAAGAAGAGAATGTACGTGTTAAAGAACCCTTAGGTCCTTTAACAGTCACCTCATTCCCAGCAGCTACTTCAACAGTAACTCCAGCAGGAACGGTAATCAGTTTATTCCCGATACGTGACATTACGTTTTATCCTCCTATATATTTATTACCAAACGTAAGCAATAACTTCTCCACCTAAGTGGTTCTTTCTTGCTTCTTTGTCAGTCATCATTCCATTGCTTGTAGAAATGATTGCAATTCCTAATCCGTTTAATACGCTAGGTAAGTTTTCTACTTTAGCGTAAACACGAAGACCAGGTTTAGAAATACGACGTAAACCGCTAATAACTTTTTCATTGTTAGGTCCGTATTTCAATTCAATGTTCAAAGTTTTCTTAACATCGCCTTCAACGTTGAAGTCTACGATGAAACCTTCATTTTTCAAAATTTGAGCAATTGCTTTCTTTTCATTGCTCGCTGGCATACTGACAGAGGCATGCTTCTGTTGCAAAGCATTGCGGATTCTAGTCAGCATATCCGCAATAGGATCAGTCATAATCATATGCAATATACCTCCTTACCAACTAGCCTTTTTAACTCCAGGAATTTGACCTTTGTAAGCCAATTCACGGAAGCAAATACGACATAATTTGTATTTTCTTAATACAGAGTGTGGACGACCACAACGTTCACAACGAGTGTACTCACGAACTTTAAATTTTTGAGGACGCTGTTGTTTGTTAATCATTGATTTCTTTGCCATTTAAAAGCTCCTCCTACTTTTTGAAAGGCATACCCATTTGAGTTAATAATGCCTTTGCTTCTTCGTTTGTTTTCGCTGATGTAACGATTACGATGTCCATACCACGAGTACGGTCTACTTTATCGAAATCAATTTCAGGGAAAATGATTTGTTCTTTAATACCTAATGTATAGTTTCCACGACCATCGAAGCTAGTATCGCTAACTCCACGGAAGTCACGTACACGAGGTAATGAAATGTTGAATAGCTTATCTAAGAATTCATACATTTTTTCTTTACGTAAAGTTACTTTACATCCAATTGGCATACCTTCACGTAATTTGAAGTTTGCAATTGATTTTTTAGCTTTTGTTACGACTGGAGCTTGACCAGTAATTGCTGCCAATTCTTCAACAGCTTCGTCTAATAATTTAGCGTTAGTGATAGCATCACCTACACCAATATTAATAACAACTTTTTCAACGTGAGGTACTTCCATGACAGATTTGTATCCGAAATCTTTCATCATTTGAGGGACAACTACGTTTTTATATTTATCTTGTAAACGATTCATCTTCTACCCTCCTACTTCACTTCGTTACCGCTCTTTTTGAAGACGCGTGTTTTTACATTTTTACCATCTACAACTTCAACTTTTGTTGTAATACGGCTAGCAACTTTTGCTTTTTCATCATAAAGCATTACATTTGAAACGTGAATTTTAGCTTCTTTTTCAACAATTCCACCATCTGGATTTGCTTGAGTTGGTTTCAAGTGTTTTTTAACCATGTTAACACCTTCAACGATAACTCTGTCTTCCTTAGGGAATACAGCTTTTACTTCACCGATTGTGCCCTTGTAAGCACCTGTAATAACTTTTACTTTATCACCTTTTTTAATTCTCACTTAGACACACCTCCTATAATACTTCTGGCGCAAGAGATACGATCTTCATGAAGTCTTTGTCACGTAATTCACGTGCAACTGGACCGAAGATACGAGTTCCCTTTGGCGTCTTATCGTCTTTGATGATTACACAAGCGTTATCATCAAATTTGATGTAAGTTCCGTTTTCACGACGAACACCACGACGTGTACGTACGATTACAGCCTTAACTACATCACCTTTTTTTACGGATCCACCAGGAGTAGCCTGTTTAACAGCACATACAACGACATCACCGATGTTTGCAAATTTTCTGACGCTTCCACCTAAACAACGGATAACTAAAACTTCTTTAGCTCCAGTGTTGTCAGCAACGCGCATACGACTTTCGTTTTGAATCATTGCTTTCTCCTCCTAGTATTAACCACGAGCCTTTTCAACGATTTCTACTAAACGGAAACGTTTTGTAGCTGATAATGGACGAGTTTCCATAATTACTACTTTATCTCCGATACGAGCTTCGTTGTTTTCATCGTGAGCTTTGAATTTTTTAGAATATTTAACACGTTTACCATATAATGGGTGTGTTTTTTTAGTTTCTACCATAACTGTGATAGTTTTGTCCATTTTATCAGACACAACTGTACCACGGTATACTTTACGAGCGTTTCTTTCCATTAGATACGTCCTCCCTATTCTTGACCAGCGTTTTCACGCTCTGTCAATACAGTTTTAATACGAGCAATTGTCTTCTTAACAGTTTTTAAACGAGCTGTATTTTCTAACTGTCCTGTGGCTTGCTGGAAACGAAGGTTAAAAAGTTCATCTTTAAGCGTATCGATTTCCTGAAGAAGCTCTTCATTTGTTTTTTCGCGGATTTCTTTAGCTAACATTACTTCACTTCTCCTTTTCTAGCAAAACGAGTTTTAACTGGTAATTTGTGAGCAGCAAGACGTAAAGCTTCACGAGCTACTTCTTCACTTACTCCACCAACTTCGAACATTACACGTCCTGGTTGAACTACTGCTACCCATCCTTCAGGAGCACCTTTACCAGAACCCATACGAACCTCTAGAGGTTTTTTAGTACGTGCCATGTGAGGGAAAATACGAATCCAAACATTTCCTCCACGTTTCATATAACGTGTCATAGCAATACGGGCTGCTTCAATTTGACGGTTACTTACATAGTTTCCTGATTCAGCAACCAATCCATATTCACCAAAGTCAATTGTACGACCTGCTTTTGAACGACCTTCGTAGCTCAAACGGTGAGGACGACGATACTTTGTACGTTTAGGCATTAACATTATTCGTTACCTCCTTTTTCTGCAGGTGCTGCATTTTTAGCAGCATCTTTAGGGGCACGGTTTGAACGAGCATCTGGACGACGACGTCCTTTTCCTTTACGCATTGGGCGTTGTTTTGGAGCTTCAGGTTCTTTAACCATTTCACCAGGTAATACTTCACCACGGCAGATCCATACTTTAACACCTAGACGACCATATTGAGTCGCAGCTTCTTCCCAAGCATAGTCAATATCACTACGAAGTGTATGTAAAGGAACAACTCCTTCTGAATATCCTTCAGTACGTGCCATATCAGCTCCACCAAGACGTCCAGATACAGCAGTTTTGATACCTTTTGCACCAGCACGCATAGTGTTTTGAATAGCTTTCTTCTGAGTTGCACGGAAAGATTTACGTCCTTCCAATTCATTTGCAATCCAACGAGCTACTAAACGAGCATCTAAGTTAGGATTAGCAACTTCTACAACGTTAATTTGAACGTTCTTTGCAGAAGCAATTTTAGCTACTTTCTTTTTCAATCCTTCGATTGATTTTCCATCTTGACCGATTACTACACCAGGGTGAGCAGTACGGATAATAACTGTCATACGACCCTTAGTACGTTCGATTTCGATACGAGAGATTTGAGGGTCTGCCTTACGTTTGTCGACAGCTTCGTTTGATAATTTTGCATAGTATGCTTCAACTAATTCACGAATCTTAACATCTTCCATTAATAATGTTCCGAATTCTTTATCGTCAGCGTACCATCTTGATTGCCAGTCACGAATGACTCCGACACGCATTCCAATTGGACTTACTTTCTGTCCCATAGCTTACCTCCTACTCTTTTTCAGCCACTACAACTGTAATGTGGCTTGTACGTTTGTGAATAGCACTCGCACTACCTTTTGCACGAGGCATGAAGCGTTTCAAAGTAATTCCTTCGTCAACCCAGCAAGCCTTCACATATAACTTGCTTTCATCTAAATCGTTATTGTTAACTGCGTTAGCAACAGCTGAGTGTAATACTTTACCAACAAGGTATCCACCTTTGTTAGGTAAGAATTTCAAAATAGCAGCTGCTTCTTCTACGTCTTTTCCACGGATCAAGTCTAAGACTAGTCTTGCTTTACGAGGTTGAATACGTAGAGTTTTTGCGGTAGCTTTTACTTCCATTTCTTCTCCTCCTACTATCTAGATTTCTTATCATCTGATCCATGACCAGTGTATTTACGTGTTGGAACGAATTCACCTAATTTGTGTCCAACCATGTCTTCTGTTACATAAACAGGAACATGTTCCTTACCGTTATAAACGGCAAATGTGTGTTCAACAAATTGAGGGAAGATTGTAGAACGACGGCTCCAAGTTTTAATAACTTCTTTTTTTCCGGCTTCGTTTAATGCAACAACCTTTTTCATCAAATGGTCATCACAGAAAGGTCCTTTTTTCAAACTACGACTCATTGTATCTTACCTCCTTGCCTACTTACCATTACGACGACGTACAATTAATTTTGTACTAGCCTTCTTGTTACGACGAGTTTTAACACCCAATGCTTTTTTACCCCAAGGAGTCATTGGTGATTTACGTCCGATAGGTGTACGTCCTTCACCACCACCATGAGGGTGATCATTAGGGTTCATTACAGAACCACGAACAGTTGGGCGAATACCTCTCCAACGGTTACGACCTGCTTTACCATAGTTAACTAAGCTGTAATCTTCATTACCAACTGTACCTACAGTAGCACGGCAGTTAGCTAATACTTTACGAACTTCACCAGAAGATAAACGTAAAGTTACATATTTGTCTTCAATACCTAAGATCTGAGCTGAACATCCAGCACTACGAGCCATCTGTCCACCTTTACCTGGTTTCAATTCAACGTTGTGAATGAATGTACCTTCAGGCATGTTTCTCATTTCACAGCAGTTACCAATTTTGATATCTGTTTCTGTTCCTGATACAACTGTCATACCAACCTTCAAATCTTTTGGAGCGATGATATAACGTTTTTCACCATCAGCATAGTTTAACAATGCAATGTTTGCTGAGCGGTTTGGATCGTATTCAATTGTAGCAACACGTGCAGGCACGTTGTCTTTGTTACGTTTGAAATCGATGATACGGTATGTTCTTTTGTGTCCAGAACCTTGGTGACGTGTAGTAATACGTCCTGTGTTGTTTCTTCCACCTTTTGATTTCAATGGAGCTAACAAGCTTTTTTCTGGTTTAGATGCTGTAATTTCATCTTTAGCCAAAGTTGTCATTCCACGACGTCCAGGTGTCATTGGTTTATACTTCTTAATTGGCATAAACTTAATTTTCCTCCTTATCGCAATATTTATTCAGGAAATAGCGTCTTCTCCCTGATTATTCTTCAGAACCGAACAATTCGATTGTTTGTCCTTCTTTAATTTTTACAATAGCTTTGTGTACAGCGCTTGTTTTTCCAACATAACGACCTACACGTTTTGTTTTTGGTTTGTAGTTCATTGTATTTACTTTTACAACTTCTACATTGAAAGCAGCTTCAACAGCTTTAGCAATTTCAATTTTACTAACACCCTTAACTACTTCAAAAGTTACTTTGTTATCTTCAGCCATCATCTTCATAGTTGCTTCAGTGATGATTGGGCGGATAATTACGTCTCTGTAATCTTTCATTATGCCAATGCCTCCTCAACTTGTTTTACGGCAGCGCTTGTCATAACAACTTTGTTTGCATTTACTAAATCATAAGTGTTGATTGCAGAAGCAGACATTACTGTAGCTCCAGCGATGTTACGTGCTGATAAGTAAACGTTTGTTGCTTCTTCGCTATCAGCAACAACAAACAATGTTTTCTTAGGCGCTTGGATAGCTTCAATAATTGAAACAAATGTTTTTGTCTTTGGTTCAGCAATTTCAAATTTATCCAAAACGCTGAATGCTGTTTCTTGAACTTTTTCGCTCAAAGCAGATTTAACTGCTAAACGGCGAACTTTCTTATTAATGCGGTATGCATAGTTACGTGGAGTAGCTCCGAATACTGTTCCACCACCTCTAAATTGAGTAGCACGGATAGAACCTTGACGAGCACGTCCTGTACCTTTTTGACGGTAAGGTTTGCGTCCACCACCAGAAACTTCGCTTCGACCCTTAGTGTCGGCAGTTCCTTGACGACGGCTTGCCATTTGCATTACTAATGCATCATACATAGCCTGTTGGTGTGGTTCAATTCCGAAAACAGCGTCGTTCAATTCGATTGAACCAACAACTGCACCAGCTTGGTTAATTACGTCGATAGTAGCCATTATTGAACCTCCTTATTTGCAGTATAGTCAACTAAAGTAACAGGTTCTTTATCTCCCTTGCTAGTTTTAGCAGTACGTACCATTACGCAACCTTTTCTAGGTCCAGGAACGTTACCTTTAATCAACATATAGTTGTTTTCTGTATCAACTTTAATAACTGTCAAGTTTTGATTTGTAGTAGTATATCCACCCTCTTGACCAGCCATGATAGTACCCTTCATAATACGTCCTTGACGTGAAGTAATACCGTTTGTAGCTAATGAACCGATGTGACGAATGTTCTTAGATCCACCGTGAGTTTTTGGACCTTGGTGAGCATTGTTACGAACGATTGTACCATTGTAACCTTTACCTTTACTTGTACCGATTACATCTACTGTTTCTCCTGCAGCAAAGATATCAACATTAACTAAATCGCCAACATTTACATCCATGTCGCAATCGCGCACTTCCTTAATGAAACGCTTTGGACTTGTATTTGCTTTTTTACAGTGTCCGATGTTTGCTTTAGTTGTGCGTTTTTCTTTGATTTCTTCAAATCCTAATTGAACTGCGTTGTAACCATCTGTTTCCACTGTTTTCTTTTGTAAAACAACATTTGGTGTTACTTCAACTACAGTTACTGGAATTAATACACCATCTTCAGTGAAGACTTGTGTCATTCCTAATTTTCTTCCTAATAGTCCTTTCATCATTGACACCTCCATTAAAGTTTAATTTCGATGTCGACACCGCTAGGAAGTTCAAGTCTTTGTAAAGAATCGATCGTTTCCTTGTTTGGTGCAACAATCTCAATCAAACGCTTGTGCGTACGAATTTCAAATTGTTCGCGTGAATCTTTGTATTTGTGAACCGCACGAAGAATTGTTACTACCTGTTTTTCAGTAGGTAATGGAACTGGTCCTACAACCTTTTTAGCTCCGTGTTTTGTCGCAGCTTCGACAATTTTCTTTGCACTATCATCTAAGATTCTGTGCTCATACGCCTTTAAGCGAATTCTCATAGTATTTTTTGCCATGTTTAACTCCTTTCGTTTATTCTAGATAAACATGCTCCATACGAATTACCTGGCCACACCCATGACAACGGTTCTCAGTGGGTCAGCAACCTCGCACTTCATCGCAAGCTCCTGTATTCTAACACATATATTTTATGTGTTCAACCCCTAAATTAAAAAAAATTAAAAAATCTTTTAAAGCCCTTATTTATCGCGTTTCACTGTGTTTTATTTTTTTGATTTCTATCAATTTCACTTAGCGTCTAAAGACAACTGATATCAGTGGGTCATTTTTCTTGTTTGAAACATTATAAATATAGCTATTTTTTTTAAACATGTAAAAAAGCATCCGTTTTATTCAACAGATGCTAACCAATCCACTAAATTATCGCAATATGTATCATGATCATCCACAAAACACATATGACGACAGCCTGACATTAAGTTCCATTTCGCATTTTTTATACCATCATACATTGTTTTTGCGACCAATGGCGTACATAAATCATTCGTTCCACTTATAATTAACGATGGAACATGAATCTCACTTAGCCGATTTGTATACTCGAAATCCTTCAAAGTTCCAAGCGGAGTATATTCATTAGGTCCCCAGCCAATTAAATAAGCACGAGCCCCTGTTTTCTTTTCTCTTTTCACACATTCCGGTGTAGCTTCATCAAATGGACCTGCACAATGAAGTTGCATATAATGCTCGTTCGCTGTTTGATATGCTTCAGAATCATAATCCTCACTTAAAATAGCTTGTTGTTCATCATCAGACATAAAGCCAATCATACGATGTTGCTCACTTGCCCACAACGAAGCAGATGAAAGTGTGCTAGAAAGAATCAATGATTTAAGTTTCTTATTTTTCTTTTCAATCGCATAAGCAATTGCTAACATGCCACCCCAAGATTGTCCCAATAAATGACAAGATTCGATATTTAAATGTTCCATCAACATTTCAAGTTCTTCCATCCACGTATCTTGATTCCACAATTCATCATGACCTTCCACAAATGATTTACCACAACCAAGTTGATCATACATAATTACTTTTCTTCCCGTCTTGGCAATGCAATCTAACACTTCAAAATAATTATGTGTCGATCCAGGACCACCATGTAAACAAATCAACGGAGTCTTATCTCCACCATCCACAATACGATAATACGTTTTAAATCCTTTAAAAGGCATATATCCTTCAACTATATTCATTTTCATTACACTCACTTACTTCTTTTGTAGATAAATATTTATATCTACATCTCCTTCTATTCCATTTACTCTACCCTGATTTGAATATTGCCACATATCAAATTTATCCTCCATCGGACATCTTGTTGAATAACTAGCTAGCCAAATTGGATATTTTGAAATCCTTTCAAAATCATAATTTTGATATAGCCAAGTCATATTTCCATAAATCATAGGTGTATATCCTACCTCTTTGATCTTCTTACAAAAGCGAAGAGCCAGTTTTGTCCTTTGTTCCATCGATAAATCATCAATTCTTCCACCCTGATCAAATTCTTCCATATCAAAGACAACTGGCATTGTAATTTTATATCCCTTAATTTTATTCAACACCAAATCCACTTCTTCATCAATTTCTTTCGATGACGTAGCACTAGAGAAAAAATAAACACCTACCCTAAGATGATTCTGAATGGCCTGCTCCATATTTGTATCGATATATTCATCTTCGTGTAAGATTCCATCTTGAGCTCCACGATAACCAATTCTTAACATCGCAAACTCAATTCCATCAGCTTTTACAGTCGGCCAATCAACAGCACCATTATGACTTGATACATCAATTCCAGTGGATAACTTATAGGAAGAGTCTTTATATGTCATTAATCCATTTTCTATAGAAAACAAATCTAAATCATAATAGCTCTTTTCTTCTATTACCGGTTCTTCTTGTGTAAACAACATGCGAATTACACAAAAGCCTCCACTCACAATTAAAATCGGAATCAATATAAGAATCAAAATTCTCCCTAATTTAACTTTTCTTCTCATACCCCAATGACCTTAAGAATTTCTAAACTTGCTTTTCTTGACATAACCGGACTTTCAATCATTCCATTCTCTATACAAGTACAAGCATGTTCTATTTCCCCAGTAAAGTCTGATTCTTGAACAACTGTTATTTTACTTCCATTTACCGCAGCCTCAGTATTCTTCCAAAAATTCTTACAAGAAACACTGCCCTTTGTACCATATATATGAGCCGTATTTTCCATATCCACATCCCAGCTTGTTGCGATATGTGCCACACAACCATTTTCATATTCGATCAAAGCCTCATCTTGAAATCGAGATACTCTAAATATAGAACTTTTTGCCATTCGATTTGCATAACAAATAGGATACACACCTATGTCAAACATACAACCAGATCCTGGTCGGCTAAAATGCCAATCAGAAATTTGTTCTGTTAATCTTGTTGCATATTGAGCATCAATTGATTTTATTTCACCAAATTCTTCATTTGAAATCATTTCAAATAACTTTTGATTTAATGGTGTAAAAACCGTCTTATGTGCTTCCATTAAAAAACAGTTCTGTCTTTTTGCATAATCAAAACAATCATTTAATTCTTTTGTAGATACACACATTGGTTTTTCACAAACCACATGCTTACGATAGCTTAAAGCTATTTGAATATGCTTTGTATGCAAATAGTTAGGCGTACAAATATAAACCAAATCTAGATTTCGGTCTTCCAACATTCTCTCATAATTATCATACGCCTTTTCGGCCTGATATTCCTTTTTAAAAATGTTCGCCTTCTCAATACTTGATGAACATACTGCATATAAGCACGCATTATTTGATGATAAAACGCCTTGTATCACACGCCTACTAATTTTTCCTAGTCCATAAATGCCAATTCGAATCATCTTTTCACCTTCTTTTTAAGATACGTTTAAGATATTTTTTTATAATATATATAGAAATAAGCAGTTAACCTCATTTACTCACTATACTTATCTCTTTCTGCCTATTTCTTTCATATATGACAAATGTCCACGGAATTACTCCATGGACATTTTATTGTATGCGGTTTTTGCCATTTGCGCATATCCCTCATCACTTGGATGTAAGTGATCTCCACTATCAAATGCATCCTGCATTTTATGTCCATCACAAATATCTTTATCAAAATCAATCACACCATCAATTTCATCCGTCGTACGAATCCATTCATTCACTTCATTACGCAGATTCTCTCTAAAATATGCATAAGTACGCCAGCCTTCAATTGGAATCAAAGTTCCAATATATACTTTCATTCCTAATGATTTTGCATGTTGAACATATTTTCTAAGTCCATCAATCAATTCCTGGCTTGAAGGTAGATCTTGCCATGGCCTAAATTCATTCTTTTCCACACCTACAGGATGAATAATATCATTGATTCCTTGCAAAATAATCAGAGTATCACTTCCAGCAACATGCATCTCATGCCCAAAGCGATAATCTCCTTTTAATCCATATGCTTCGTACTGTATACAAGAATATTGTCTTAAAATTCGTGTTCCACTAACAGCCTTACGAACCACAGACACCTTTTTCCCATTTTCCCACATTAACTTCTGTAAATAATCCGGCCAATCCTGCGAAGTAATAGAATCACCATAACAAGTAATTACTTGATATTCAGGTTCTGTTAGCACAGCCACTTCACTTAAGAAAAATACCCATGGTGTTTTCATGCTTGCCGCATGATCCATAATACCTGCATGTGAGAAGTCTCCTTCCCCAAAATAGCCAGTGCTTAATGGTCCTTGTGTATAAACACCACAACGCAAATGTGTAAATTCTTTTAAATAGAAACTGATTGCGATTGTTTCTTGCTCATGAACTTTAAAATCCAATGGATCACTATAGCATTGTTCTCCTACATCTAAATGAAGTTCCTTAGAGCCATTAAAGGTAATATCTACAATAGATGTTGGATCTAAATCTCGTCCACTGATTACTCGTCCAATTGTGATTGAATCAAAGACAACTCCTTCTTTTCCTGTAAAGTTATCTAAACAAATACGCACTTTGTCTCCTTTAAACGTTGATTTCATAGGATAACGCAATGTAATATTCTTTGCGTATTGACTTGGCTTATGTGTCACAACAGACATTGCCTGTCCAAATATTGCTTTATACTCTTTTTCCATAAACAACCTCCAAATTTATTAATTATTTATTCTAACATGTAAAACATATATGTGTTTTTATCCACAAATAATCATACATGAAACGTTGCAAAAATCCAAACATATACCTTATTATATTAAAGAAGTTGAGGAAATAATACATGAGTAAATTAGAAAATTATTACGGAAAATTCTGTGAAGATAAAAGATTGTTGTCTCGCCATGGTCAAGTCGAATATACAACAAGTATGAAGTACATACATAAATATCTAAAACCGAAAGATCGTATATTAGATATTGGAGCAGGAACAGGCAGATATAGCGTTGCACTTAGTAATGAAGGATATGAGGTTGATGCGATAGAGCTTGTTAAATATAACTTAGGTGTTTTAAAAGCAAAAAAAAGCAATGTTAAGGCATATCAAGGAACAGCCTTAGATTTATCTCGATACCAGGACGAAACTTTTGACATCACTCTTTTATTTGGACCTATGTATCACTTATTTAGTTATGAAGATAAATTGAAGGCGATATCCGAGGCAAAGCGTGTCACAAAAACGAATGGAATTATTTTTATAGCCTACGTTATGAATGAATATAGTGTTCTTGTACATGGATTTAGAGATGGACATATTAAAGAATCATTAGAATCTGGAAAACTTGATGAAACATTTCAAACACAAACAAATATTGATGATTTATATAGCTATATTCGATTGAATACAATCAATAAGTTGAATGAAGATGTTGGTTTAAAGCGTATTCAGATTATAGCTGCTGATGGCCCTAGTGATTATATGCGACCTATCTTAAATAAGATGGATAATGAAACTTTTGAGCTATTTATAAAATATCATTTAGCTACTTGTGAAAGACAAGAACTGATTGGTGCAAGCTCACATACAATTGATATACTAAAAAAATAATGTCACTTTTGTGGCATTATTTTCATATTATACATTCTGCAGCTAAAACTACTAAACAACACACAATCGACACTTGAAATAGGCTTTTATCTTTCCATGCCAAAACAATTCCAACAATAAGGGCTGCAAATCCAGCTAATTGAGTATTCGTTTCATACAAAATAGTAGGAAAGGTCATCACTGCCAAAGTCACATAGGGAACGTAATATAAAAAGGATTGCACATATATATTTGTAAAAGGTTTATTAAAAAGTGTTAATGGCAATACACGAATTAAATATGTAACAATAGCCATCGTAGCTACATACATCATTGGATTAGACATTCTCATCTTCCTTTCTAGGTCTAATTATGGCGGCTGCCACTGAAATAATGATCGTTAGTAAAATGGTTCTTGTTCCACTTGAGATTGGCATATCTTTGCATATGTAGCTCAACAAAAAACTAATAATAACTAATACGCATACAACACGATCTTTTTTTGCCTGAGGAATAATAATTGCTAAAAACATTCCGTATAACGCAACACTTAAACTGGCTACAATTTTTGTAGGAAGACTATTTCCAGCAACTATTCCTAACGCTGTTTCAAATGCCCAGCATGGAAGTGCCACCAAATATGTACCATATATATAATTATGGTTTACTTTCCCTTCATGATTGATGGCCAGCCCAAATAATTCATCTGTTAAATCAAAACCTATACACATTCTATGAAATACACTCGTTTTTTCTTCAATTTTTTGGCTTAGCGCAAAACTCATTAAGAAATATCTAGCATTACTCACCAAAGTCATAATGACCATTTGAAAAAATGTACCATGTGTACTAATCATTAAAAATACAGCATATTCTCCTGCCGATGCATTTATGAACAGGCTTGTTAAAAAGCCTTGTATTGGTGATAAACCAACATTCTTTGCGATGATCCCTAATGAGAAAGAAACCGCAAAATATCCCATTCCAACTGGGATGCCATCTTTTATTCCTTTTCTGAATTCCATAATCTCACTTCCATTTTTATGAATTATAAGAATTGTGTTGTTATTTGTAAAACGAATATTTATAATACATCTATAAGGAAATGTGATAGATATGATTTTAACAAAGTACGATATATTCTTTAAGGTATTAGAAACAAAAACAATTAGTCAAGCAGCTAAAGAGCTTGGATATTCACAGAGTGCAGTTTCTCAAACAATAAAGTCTTTAGAAGAAGAATTAGAAACCACTTTATTCATTCGACAAAAAAGTGGTGTAATTCTAAGTAGAGATGGATTTGAGTATCTCCCCTATTTAAAATCGGTTCAGGCAAATCTAGATAATCTTCGTACTAAGAAGCAAGAAATGAAGGGATTAAACCAATCCAAATTAAGGATAGGCACATTCACAAGTGTATCTCGACATCTTTTACCTTCTTTAATGAAAAAATTTATTGAAATGTATCCAAATATACAATTTGAATTGTATCAAAGTGAATATACAAATATTGAACAACAATTAATAGAAGGAACTCTTGATTTGGGATTTACTTGTATTGATGCAATCAAACAGATTCATTATCAAGAATTGTATTATGATGAAATGTTTGCGCTTGTCCCACAAAATCATGCGTTAGCTAAATATAAAGTTTTAAGTATGGAACAAATCACAAAATATCCTTTTATTCAATTGGATGAAGGTGAATATTCTTTACCTGTTCAAACATGTAAAGAATTAGGATTACCTATACAAATCAAACATAAAGTATATGATGATTCTACTATTTTAGCCATGATTCGTCAGAATTTAGGTATTTCTATTTTGTACCAAAATGCTCTAAGCGATTATGATGATTTGTGTTTAATTCCCATTCAAGAAAATCTATTTCGTCATGTCGGTATTGCTTATAATAACTACGACACTCTCTCTTATGCGGGAAAGACATTTCTAGATTTTATTCTTAAAAGGACCCCAGAAATACTTAAAGATAAAACCAGTTTTCACATTATCTAAATTTAAAACATTTTTTACACTGTTTAGGTTGACTCTATTCAATATATATATTATTCTCTTCATGTAAATAAAGAAATACGGTAGGTGAGGTTACCGCAGGGATTTGGATTTCCTAAGATTACTGCCGCAAAGTTGTGGAGACACGACTCGTTGGTCAGCAGGCTAAGTCGCAAAGGCTTGGCTTAATGTAATTGATATGCCCTGTGATACTAAAGCTTGAACGGTGATACTTAGTTTAATAACGTCATTGTTTAGGCAATGACGTTTTCTTTATATAAGGAGGTGAGGCTTGTATGTGTACGGATCCGGATGGGAATAGTTTGAATTATTTAAAGAAAGCAGAGGTACATGATCATGATGAACAAAGAAGAATTCATTCAATTACTACAAGAAAAAAAATACAAAGTTGCACAGAATATACTTTCCGATATGAACGATATGGATACAGCCGCTTTTTTGGAAGAATTAGATGCGAAAGAATGTGCTTTGGCATTCCGCTTGATTTCTAAAGAAAAAGCTGCCGACGTATTCTCATGTATGAGTTCAAAGATGCAGACATATCTGGTAGACATGTTTTCAGAAACTGAACTAAAAGAATTATTAGATGATCTATATATGGATGATACTGTAGATATGTTAGAGGATCTACCTGCAAACTTAGTGACGCGTATTTTGAAAAACTTAGATTCAAATAAGCGTTCGACAATTAATAAACTTCTAAAATATCCTGAAGATAGTGCTGGTTCAATCATGACAACTGAATATGTCACATTAAAAAAGACAATGTCTGTTAAACAGGCTATGAACCATATTAAAGAAATTGGTATTCATAAAGAAACTATCTATACTTGTTACGTCACTGAAAATAAACGATTAATTGGAATTGTAACCGCAAAGAGCTTAATGACCAGTGATGATGATGAAAATATCACAAATTTAATGAATACCAACATTATTTCCGTACATACCCATACAGATCAGGAACAGGTTGCTCATTTATTTAGAAAATATGACCTAATTGCGATGCCCGTACTTGACAGTGATGGATGTTTAGTTGGTATTGTCACATTCGATGATGCCATGGATGTTATGGTAGATGAAACCAATGAGGATATTTCTCGTATGGCTGCCATGGAACCCAATGAAAAAACTTATTTTGAAACGACTGTTTGGCAACAGGCAAAACACCGTATCTTATGGTTACTTGTCTTAATGTTCTCTGCCACAATCACAGGTAGTATTATTACTCGATATGAGAATGCCTTCAGTGCTGTACCATTACTAGTATCCTTTATTCCAATGTTGATGGATACAGGTGGAAACTGTGGTTCACAGAGTTCAACCTTGATTATTCGTGGTTTGGCTTTGGGGGAAATTCATTTTAAAGAAATCTTTAAAGTTATGTTTAAAGAATTTAGAATTTCCCTTGTAGTTGGATTAATTTTAGCTGCAGCCAATGGTTTACGTATTTTCATTCAATACCAAAACTTTAATATCGCAATTGTCGTTGCTCTTTCATTAATGGTTGTTGTTATTGTCGCCAAATTAATTGGATGTATTCTTCCATTGTTTGCGAATAAGATTGGTGTAGATCCCGCTATTATGGCTAGTCCATTAATCACAACAATCGTTGATACCTGTTCGATTCTAGTTTATTTCAATATTGCAGTACATGTTTTTAATATCGTAGTTTAAGAGATGAAAGTCATCTCTTTTTTTTGATGATATGAAAAAAAGAACCTCAATTGAGATTCTTTTATCGAAAATATAATTATTTAAATTAGATATCCATATCCTTTTGAGCAGCAGTTACAATAGCCATCTTGTAGATTTCATCTGAAGTACATCCACGAGATAAGTCATTGATTGGTGCATTCAATCCTTGTAAGATTGGTCCAACTGCTTCGTATCCACCTAAACGAGCGGCAATTTTATATCCAATGTTTCCACTTGATAGGTTAGGGAAGATAAATGTATTTGCATGTCCAGCAACTTTTGATTCAGGTGCTTTTAATTTAGCAACTTCTTCACTTACTGCACAGTCAAATTGCATTTCTCCATCAACATCGAAATCAGCAATACGACGTAAACGATCGCTTGCTTCTGTCATCTTAGCAACACATTCACCTTTTGCACTACCCATTGTTGAATATGATAATAATGCAACTTTTGGTTCTACACCAAATTGACGAGCTGACTTAGCTGTTTGCATTGTGATTTCTACTAAATCATCTGTGTTAGGGTTGATGTTAATTGAGCAGTCACCCATGATCAATTGAGATTCTTCTTTAATTAAAATGAAGCAAGAAGAAACTAATTTATTTCCTGGAGCTGCTTTTACTAATTGTAATGCTGGACGTACAGTATCCGCTGTAGAATATGTAGCACCACCTAATAAACCATCAGCATATCCCATTTGAACCAACATAGTTCCAAAATAGTTTGTGCTCTTCAATGCTGTACGAACTTTTTCTTCGTCCATTTTACCACGACGTAACTCAACCATTTTACGAACCATTTCATCCATATGTTCGAAATTATTTGGATCGATTTGTTCGATTCCTTCAACATTTAAACTATTTTTTTGTGCACAACCAGCAATTTCTTCTGGAGTCCCTAATAATACTGGACAAACAACATCATTGTTTTTCAAATCAATAGCTGCCTTTTGTACACGTGGATCCCATCCTTCAGTAAATACGATACGTACTCCCTTGCCTTGGACCTTTTTTTCTAATTCATCAATAATCATAACTTTAACTACCTCTTTTCTATCAAAGTATAGTCCAAAAATGCTTTATTTACCACAAAAACAATGTGAACTTTTTCTCATAGTTTATTCATAAAATGTGTATACATTAAATAACATATTGTTCATATAGTATGTACATTTTGCACAAATTGTAATTATTTTACATACAAATGAAAATTAATGTAAATTTATCTTGCATTTTTTTTTGTAAAGCTTTACACTAGTGACATCACAAGAAGGGATAGGTGCAAATTATGAAAACAAGTCACTATTTAAAAAAGGCCGGTGCCGTATGTATGGCAGCTGCAATGATGACTGGTTGTGCTAGTGGATCATCTGGTGCAAATGGTAAAACGTTGACAGTAGGTTTAAACACAGGTTTTAATGGAATTTTCTCTCCATTGTATTATCAAACTACATATGATGATTACGTTATTGAAATGGTTTATCAAAGTATGTTGAGCTATGATCGTGATAATCAATTACAACCAGAACTTGCGACTGAACAACCAACTATTAGTGAGGATGGATCAACATTAACATTCAAATTGAAAAAAGGAGTGAAATTCTCTGATGGTTCTAAATTGGATGCAGACGATGTTGTATTGACATTTACAGCCATGGCTGATCCAAGCTATACTGGTCGTTTCTCAACATATGTTGATTACTTAGAAGGTTATAAAGAATATCACGATGGAGATGCCAAAACTCTAAGTGGTGTTGAAAAAATCGATGATTATACAGTTGCTTTCCACTTGGCAACACCAAGAATCGATGCCATCAGTCAAGTTGGTACATTCCCAATCATCTCTAATTCACAATTCAAGAAATACAAAAAAGGTGATACAAAGATGTTTGAAGACAAGGCTAGTGAACCAATTGGTACTGGACCATATGTATTGAAAAACTTCCAAAAAGATTCAGCTGCCACATTTGTTAAGAATGATAAATTTAAAGCTAAAGATGGAGAATATCAAATTGATAACGTTGTAATAAAGATTTGTGATACTTCAACAGAACTTCAAGAACTTCAAAAAGGAACTGTTGATTTATTACCACAAGCTGATAATGCCGACAAAGTTGGTACAGCTAGTTTAGATAAGAACTTAACTTACAACAACTATGCATCAAGCTCAATGCAATACTTCATTTACAACTGTGAAGCTGGAGTCACTGCAGACCCTGCTGTACGTCAAGCATTAACTTATGCGATCGACCGTCAATCATTCGTAGATAGCTACTACTCATTCTCTAAAGGAAGCAAAGATGTTAAGAAAACTCAACCTGGTTTCGTTCCAGTATTAATGGCTAACCCAATTTCATCACAATTAGGTGATATCATTACTGGTAAAGAAAAAGATGACAACATGACTTACTATGATTATGACATCGAAAAAGCTAAACAAATCTTAGATGATGCTGGATGGAAAGTCGGAAGCGATGGAAAACGTGAAAAGGATGGACAAAAATTAACTGTTCGTATGGTTTCTACAAAAGGTAAAGATCAATTAGATACTATGCTTCCAATGCTAGAAAAAGCTTGGGGTGATGAACTTGGTGTTGATTTCAAAACGAACTTAAGTGAATTCAACACAATGGTTGCGACTGTTCAAGGTGATGATACCGTTAACGATTGGGAAGTATCTTACATGGGATGGCAGTTTGGTTCAGGTGATGACACTGGTATCAACTTATTATGCCAAACTGGTCAAACAGATAACACAGCTCGTTTATCAGATCCTGATTTAGATGCATTATTAGATACTGCATTACACACAACTGATCAAACTGCAAGTACTGCTGCTTATAAAGAAGTTTACGAAAAGGTTTCTGCTTTATGTCCATATGTAGCAATCAATGGTTTAAGCTACTATGATCTATACAACAAAAAAATCAAAAACTTAGATACAGCTGCATTGTATGACTTCGTTAAAGCGTTAGACAAAGCTACAATTGAATAACAATTAAAGAGATCTGTTGACAGATCTCTTTTTAATACATATAATTCAACTACATACAGAGTAAAAATATGTGCGTTAAGTGTCTTTAACACGGGGAGTTGGTTAAGGAACGAAAAGTTATTCTTGCGGTACATATTTTGCATCCCGCTGTTGTGATCGAAAAAATTAAAGACTTTCTTTTTTTGTATCGCAATATGGAAAAAAGGAGGTCTTTTTATATATGAATCAATACTTTGTAATGTTAAAAGAAAATGCACGTTCTATTAAAAACGTACACGTAATTGTAGGGGTTTCCTTATTCTTTGCCTTAAACGTTATTCTTAACTTGTTTGGATCCATTCAAATAGGAAACCAGTTAAAACTAGGCTTTGCATCCATTGCGACAGCTGCCAGCTGCATGTTATATGGTCCAGTTCCAAACTTAGTCCTTGCACCATTATTAGATTTAGTCAATTACATGGTCAAACCTGTGGGTGCATATTATCCAATTTTTATGATTTCTACAATGGCAAGCGCATGCATTTTCTCAGCATATTTCTATAACTGTGAAAAAATTACTTGGGTCCGCGTCATCTTATGTCGAATTACATATGATGTTGTTGTTAGTCTATTCTTAAACACACTATTTACATCTATGTTGTGGGGAACTCCATTTTTGATGATTGCAGGGCCAAAGCTAGTCAAAAACTTAATTTCATTACCATTCCAAGTTGTTATTTTGTATTTAGCAATGAAAAGCTGTATCCAGTTAAAACCAAAGGTGAACCGTTAATGGTCCACCTTTTTTTACTGCAATTTAAACATCTCTTTTTTTGCGCCACAAACCGGGCATACATAATCATTTGATTCACTTTCAAAGTCATCCCCATCATATACATATCCACAAACACTGCATACCCACTTTTCTTCTTTTCTATAAGTAGGTGCTTTTTCAGGAGCACTCTGTTTTAATACATTATGATAATACGCATAGGTCATTGATTTACCAAAATCACCTTTCTTAGCATCAATGACTTTTGCCAAGAATACAAAATGTGTTCCTGCATCCATATAACTTTGTACTTCACACATCATGTACCCCAATGCACCATCTACAACAGGCAATTCTTTATATAAATGATGGTTCAAATTTTTCCACTTATCTTTATCTTTTCCCGTCTGAAAGCCTAACTCTGTAATGACTTGTGAATCTATTGTTTCAGGCAAGATTGATAAAGAAAAGCATTTACTTTTTTCAATTAATGAACAAGTATAATTATCTTTGTTCATACTCAAGGCAATTAGCGGTCCTATCGTGGAAACCTGAAATACAGTATTCACAATACATCCGCATTCGCGCATGCCATCTTTTACACCTACAGCATACATACCATAAGAAAGATCATACAAAACTGTGTTATCCATAAGAACACCTCCCTTGTTACTATTATTGTAGCAAATTCACTGGTTAGATTCTAGATAACTATTTTCCTTCTTCAACTCGCTTCTGTAATTTATTCATCGTCTGCTTTAAATTTTTCATTTCTTCCACAGACACATCATAGAACAATGTTTTATTTATTTTTCCAATCTCTTCATCAATGATTTTTAAAATAGGTTTACACTCATCTGTTAGTTGCAAATGATGAACTCGACTGTCTTTTTCATCTTTGCGAGTACAAATAAGTCCCTTGTTCTCCAATGAATCAACGCTTCTAGAAATCAAAGTCTTTGAAACGCCTAATACGACTTTTAATTCTGTACTCGTTGTTATAGATGGATTATTTTTTAAAATAATTAAGATTGAAATTTCATTTGGTGAAAAATTAAATTCTTGAAAACTATCCTTTATCTTTTTGGCGTAATAATCCCTCATTTGATTGGATATACGCAAAAATTCCTCTATTGTAAACATATTATCGCTCCAGTTCCATGAAAATTATTGTAAGCGCTAAAATGGGGCATGTCAAACATTGCCCCATTTTTCTAATACTTCTCCTACATAATATAAAGAGCCACATAACAAACTATCTTCTTTTGTATCTAAAAGCCTTGAAATCAACTCATCTACTGTAATAATAGGATACCCTAATTTTTTAAGTGGATATAAGCGTGCACTTGATATTTCTACCAAAGTAATATCTTTACTGATGGATTGAAGTCGTTCAATCATGTGTGGTGCATCCTTTTCTTTTAATACTGAAAAATAAATTTTCCCATTAAAGCCCTTCAACGAATGTGTTAATGCAGTAATTCCATGTACATTGTGTGCTCCATCTAATAATACTAATGGTTCTTTTCTAAGAATCATAAATCTTCCTGCCCATTGGAAATGATTAATTACTTCTTGAATTTCTTTTTCTTCAAGCCAAATCCCAAGTACACTCAGTGTTTCTAGTGCAAGTGATAAGTTTTTAGCTTGATATAATGGTGGATTTAAATGTAAAGTCATTCCATTCCATCTCAATACATCTGTTTCCTGACAGTCAATAAAACATAATGGTGTTTTCATATAATCCGCAACTAGTTCCATTACCTTTTGGCATTCTGGTTTATCTTCTTTTGTCAATGCAGGAACATTGGGTTTAAATATACCTGATTTTTCATAAGCGATTTGTTCGAAAGTATCACCTAAATATTCCGTATGGTCAAGGCCTACATTGGTAATTAAGCAGGCTTTATAATCCAAAGCTGTTGTCGCATCCAAACGACCGCCCATCCCTGCTTCAATAATGCAGTAATCTACTTCTTGCTCTATAAAATAGGCAAGTGACATCCACAAATCCATTTCAAACATTGTCATCTTATGTAATAAGAACAACTCTTCATATTGATCATAGATTCTTTCCCAATCTTCTAAAGAAATACATGTATCATTCACGCGTATTCTTTCTGTATGATGAATCAAATGCGGAGATGTAAAAACACCTACTTTATATCCTTTTTTCATCAACAAATCTCTTAACCAAATTGAGGTGCTGCCCTTTCCATTTGTACCAGCTACCTGAATCTTTTTTAAAGCTATGTGACTTGGCAACGCTTCTGTTAACCACTGTCTGAATTCTAATAGGTCATGGTTTTTTCCACGACAATTTTCCATTTTATTAATTTTCTCTTGTACATTCATGGTATTATTATATCACTAAAGAAAGAAGTGAATCATATGATTATGCATAATGACTGGGATCAATTGTTTGATCAAGAAATACAAAAAGATTATTTACTAAATTTACGCTATTTTTTAGCTGGGGAATATAAAACAAAAAATATTTATCCTGCAAAAGAAAATATTTTCGCTGCCTTTAAGACAACTTCTTTAAAAGATACTAAGGTTGTTATTCTTGGACAAGACCCATATCATGGTCCAGGACAAGCTCAAGGTTACTCTTTTAGTGTTCCCAGCAATTTTCCATTGCCTCCATCTTTACAAAACATGTATAAAGAACTAGAAAACGAATATCAAACACCTGTTCATCGTACAGGCGATTTGACCGACTGGGCTAAACAAGGTGTACTATTAATGAATACCATTCTTACAGTTGAAGAGCACAAACCTTTGTCTCATCAAGATAAAGGATGGCAGAATTTCACAAATGAAGCTTTGCGCTGGATCAACAAAAAAGATGGTCCTGTTGTATTCTTATTATGGGGATCCAAAGCTATTCAATCTAAGAAATTGCTGACAAATCCTAAGCATTTAATTCTTACAAGCCCGCATCCAAGTCCTTTAAGTGCTTATCGTGGTTTCTTTGGAAATAATCATTTTAAGCTTGCAAATGAATATCTAATTAAAAACAATGAAACGCCTATTCAATGGATATAGGCGTTTTTTCTTATAGGCCAAAAGAAAAAGAAGCATCATTTGATACTTCTAGTCTTTCATCTCATTAAATACTTGTAAAGCTAAACATCCAAGTCCTGTATGAATTCCTACAGCACTGACTAAATCAATGACTTTTACTTTAGCGCCTTCAATTTGACTTTCAATCTTTTGCGCATATTCTTTTGCAGCCTCTAATGCATCTACATGTGCAACAATAAATGTATAATTAGAATCCACATTCAATTCCTTTAAATGTTTAATAACTCGATCCTGTGCTCGTGTCATTGTACGTACTTTATCTAATACATCGACTTTCCCGTTTGTACTTTTACCAATATGCAAAATAGGTTTAATTTTCAATAAACCACCTAATGCCGCAGCCATAGGAGTTAATCTTCCCCCACGTTTCATATGGTCTAAATCATCACACAACAATACAGTTTCGCAACTATCCGCAATGCTTTGTAGTTTTTTAATGATTTCATCCAATGAAGCACTCGCTTCATACATTTTTTTTGCCGTCTCAATCATACATCCTTGTTCAACAGCCGTACAATAACAATCAACACCTACAAACTTCATTTCTAATTGATTCGCAATCATTTCCATTGAATCTAATGTTCCAGATAATCCTCGACAGATGGGAACCGCAAAAATTGTGTCATATCCTTCGTTTTTTAATTTTTCAAAGCAATCTTGAATCTTACCTAAACTAGGTAATGATGTTTTCAACACTTTTTTCTCATGTAATTTTTGAATCACTTCTGAATATGTAATTTCTGTATATTCATCTTTTGATTCACCATCGCATGTAATTTGTAAAGGTAAACAATAAATGCCTTTTTCTTTCCAATAATCTGGATGCTGGCCTGTTCCGGTATCCGTTACAAATGCAATCTTCATAGCTAGGCCCCCTTAACTTTTTTCACAAATTGAATTCCTACTGAACCTAATCCTGTATGAACCGCAATTACCGCATACATTGGATCTGTATGAATTTGAATATCTTCTCCAAACACATCGTGCAGCTCATCAATCGCAATTTGTGTTCCTTCTGGATTATCTCCATTTAGTATATAAAATTCATAGTCTTGTGCATTCGCATCTTTTGAAATAATTTTAACAGCTTTTTTTATAGCTTTTGACATAGTTCTAACTTTATCAAAAACATCTACCTTACCTTCAGTATTTTTAGATACTTCCAAAATTGGTTTAATTTTTAACATACCCGCAAGTTTAGCTGCCATCGGAGTTAATCTACCACCCTTGGCTAAATGATCTAAATCTTCTGGAATCAAGAATCCTCTTGAATGGTCAACACTTTCTTTTAAACGTGAAATAATTTCTTCAGGATGTACTTCTTGTTCAACTAATTTTTGTGCGGATAAAACCAAGTACTTTTCCACACCTAAAGTAGTATATATATCTAATGTATGGATTTTAACACCATGCCATTTCCCTGAGGCTTGAATAGCTTGGTTTGTTCCTGACAATCCATTTGATAGTGTTATCAAAATAACATCTGTTATACCATCATTTTTATATGATTCTAATAATGCCTCAATATCACCTAATGGTGGCATACTTGTTTGAGGTATAAAGCCTCTTTCTAAAAATGAATTTAATTCTTGTACGGTTAAATCCACCCCATCTAAATATGTTTTATCTTCTATTTGAACCTGTAAAGGTAAAAAATCAATTCCTAAATCATTTGCTTCTTGTTTGGTTAATCCACAACCACTTTCTGTTAGTACACGAACCTTCATTAAAACCCTCCTTTTTCTAAAATCATCCTAATCCTAACACGAAATATTAATTTTCTCAAATCTCTGATATAATTAGATTGAGGTGATTTGTATGAGCGCTTTCATTTCTTTTGAAAATGTAAAAAAGACTTATCATATGGGCGAAATCGATATACATGCATTAGATGATGTGAGTTTTGAAATACAACAAGGGGAGTTTGTGATTATCGCAGGAGCCAGTGGTGCTGGTAAAAGTACTATCCTAAATCTATTAGGTGGAATGGATACTGTCAGTGAAGGAAGAATCGTCGTAGATGGACGTGAAATTAGTTCTTATAAAGAAAAGGATATGACATTGTATCGAAGATATGATGTAGGATTTGTTTTCCAGTTTTATAATCTTGTTCAAAATTTAACACTTAGAGAAAATGTTGAACTTGCAACGCAAATTTGTAAGAAACCACTTGACATAGATGAAACTATAGAATTAGTTGGACTAAAAGATAGAATGTTCAACTTTCCTAGTCAACTTTCTGGTGGTGAACAGCAGCGTGTCGCAATCGCGAGAGCTTTGGCTAAAAACCCTAAGCTTTTACTTTGTGACGAACCTACCGGTGCTTTAGATTATCAAACGGGTAAGCAGGTTCTTAAGGTTTTACAAGATACGTGTAGAACACAAAATAAAACTGTAATTGTCATTACTCATAACTTAGCTTTAACGCCAATGGGAGATAAGGTAATTAAGGTTCGTAGTGGAAAAATTGAAAGTATCACATGGAATGAGCATCCAATGGATGTCAATGACATAGAGTATTAATATGCCTTCTTCTTATTTAAAGGATATTTTCCGTGAAATTAAAATCTCCCTAGGTCGTTTTCTCTCTATCCTTTGTATCGTCGCAATTGGCGTAGCCTTCTTTGCCGGCATCAAAGCGAGTGCTCCGGATATGAAAAACAGTGCTGATACTTATTTTGATAAATACAATGTGCAAGATATACAAATCTATTCTACTTTGGGGCTTACCAAGAAAGATGTAAATGCCATAAAAAAAATTAAAGGAGTCAAATCTGTACAACCTACATTTGCGATAGACACATTGTCTCAGATTGATTCTACACAAATGGTTATTAAAGTCCTTTCTTATGAAATTGATCAAAAGATGAATAAAATTCGTGTAGTTGAAGGGCGAATGCCCAAAAGAGAAAACGAGTGTTTAGTTGAGGCTAGTTCAGCTACAAATAAACTATATGGTACGTTCCACATTGGTGATACAATCAAATTAAAAAGTGGCACAGATGAAGCTTTATCTAAAACATTAAAAAACACAAAATATAAAATTGTTGGGACTTGCTACAATCCAAATTATTTATCTTATGAAAAAGGATCAAGTAATATTGGTTCAGGAACTGTAAACTCCTTTATATATATACAAAATTCAAACGTAATAAAGGATTATTATACAGAAGTTGATGTTTGTGTTAAAGGCGCTAAAGAATTGGATTGCTATAGTGATGAATATTTCGATGTTGTGAATCCTGTCTTAAAGAAAATCAAAAAAATTGCAAATAAACAAATAAATGCACGTATTCAATCTTATCAGTCTGATTTAGATGAGAAAAAACGAGAAGCAAAAAATAAATTCACAGATGTAGAAAACACATTAAATGATGCACAAAACAAAATCAATTCTGGACTAGCTGAAATTCAAAGTAATGAATTAAAGTTACAAAATTCTAAAAATCAAATTGATCAAGGATGGAATGAGTATTATCAAAACATCAAAGTATTAGATAACATTCCAACTTTACAAAGTGCAATAGCTCAAATTGAAAAAGGTGAACAAGAACTTCCTGAATTACTGAGTCAAAAAGAACAAGTATTAGAAGGTATCAAACAGATAAATATAAAAATTGAAGAACTAAATACAAACCTGGTTCAAATTCAAAATAAAATTAATGAGATTGATAATCAACTTAACTTAATTAAAGACATTCCTGGTTATGAGGATAAAGTTAAAGAATGTACAGAAGCTAAAGATTATTTGATTGGTGAATTACAAAAAGTTGAATATGGTATTCATACATGTAATGAAGAACTAAATAATCTAAATTCGAATTTATCTGCCATTCAATCCGGCATTGATCAAATTCAGGAAGGTATCGATAAAAAAACTGAACTTCAATCGCAATTAAATCAATTATTAAATGCACAAAGCGAATTAAACAATGCTTATTCAACATTGACTAATGGACAAGTTCAATATGAAAATGGTTTGTCACAAATCCAAAATGCAAAGAACGAATTGAATCAAAATATTGAAAAATTAACTTTATCAAAAGCAGAATTCAATATACAAAAACAAGATGCATTAAAAGAATTAAATGATGCACAACTTGAAATTGATAAAATGAATGGAGAATGGATTGTTTTAGATAGAGATTCACATTATTCTTATCGCGACTACGGAGCTTGTGCTGATCGTATGGATGGTATCGCAAAAGTATTCCCTGTATTTTTCTTTTTAGTAGCTGCTTTAGTTTGTATGACAACTATGACAAGAATGGTAGATGAGCAACGTAATGAAATGGGAACCCTAAAAGCACTTGGCTATTCAAAAATGCAAATTGCTGCTAAATATATTATTTATGCATTATTTGCTAGTATACTTGGTTCAATTCTAGGCTGTTCTATAGGAATGTATTTATTCCCGACTGTAATTTTTAATGCCTGGAATACACTATACAATATTGACAAGATTCAGTTCTTGTTTCAGCCTGGACTCATATTATTAGCAAGCGGATCGGTAACTGGTATTACTTTACTAGCTACGCTATATTCTATTTATAGTGAATTAATTGAAATGCCTAGTCAATTGATGCGTCCAAAAGCTGCAAAAGCCGGTAAGAAGATTCTTCTAGAAAAAATCCCATTTATATGGAAACGATTATCCTTCTTGCAAAAGGTAACCGCAAGAAATATTTTCCGATATAAAAAGAGATTTTTCATGACAATTATCGGTATTGCAGGATGTTCTGCCTTATTGGTAGCTGGATTTGGAATTAATGATAGTATTTCAGATATTGTAAATCAACAATATAATGTCATTTATCATTATGATGCAACGATTTCAGCTAAATCAAGTAAAATTACGCCTCAGATAAAGTCTTTAAAAGGTATTAAGGATGTATATGAAGAAGATCATCTTGCTGTTACCACTAAAATTGACAACAAAGATATTTCTACTACAGTCCATATCATTTCAAATGATGATAAATTTAAAGATTTCTGTACTTTATTCAATGGTAATAAAGAGTTTGATCTTGATGATTCATCTGTATTGATATCTCAAAAAATGGCTACAAAATTAAATAAAAAAGCTGGGGACACAATCAAATTCAAAGATTCCAACGAGAAAATCATAAAAGCAAGAATCAAAGGTGTATTCACTAACTATGTTGAACATCACATATATGCTAGTAAAACTTTATATAAAAGTTGGAATACTCAAGCAAAGACATCGCATATTTACTTAATCAAATCCAAAAAAACAACCAAAAAGTTTGAACGTAATCTGGGAAATAAAATTATGAATATTGATGGTGTTCAAAGCGTTACTTTCTATTCATCTCTACAAAAAAACTTCAAAGATATGATTAGCAGTATATCATACATCGTTGTTGTTCTTGTTATTTCTGCCGCATGCCTTGCATTTGTTGTTTTATACAATCTTAGCAATGTTAATATTTCCGAAAGAAAACGTGAAATTGCTACGATTAAAGTACTTGGATTTACTAGAAAAGAAGTAGATGCATATATCAATAGAGAAACAACTCTATTAACTATTTTAGGTTCATTGATTGGCTTAGGTATCGGTATTGGATTACATCACTTGATAATGAACTTGGCCGAGATGGATGATATTATGTTTGGTAGAACAATCAATTCAATATCTTATGTAATTAGTTTTGTAATGACGATTGGTTTCAATGCAATTATCAATTTGTGTATGCATAAAAAACTAAATAACATTCAAATGGTTGAATCATTAAAAGCTGTGGAATAACCCACAGCTTTTTTTAATAGAAAAAGCCCTCAAAATGAGGGCAATGTTAACTAGATTTGTGCAATACGCATCATATTTGTGTTACCTGATCCTACCGGATATCCAGCAACAACAATGATGTGATCTCCTGTTTTGAATCCAGCTTGTAATGCTAAATTACGAGCTAAATCAATGTCATTTTCTTTAGTATTTTGAATATTTGAAACGACTGGAGTTACACCATTAACTGGTAATAAGCTGCGTTGCGTAACTTCGTCAAATGTAATACCTAAAATAGGAGCACATGGACGGAATTTAGCTAAACGGCGAACTGTATTTCCACTTTGTGTAAATGCAATAATACATTTAATATCAATTGCCAATGCAGTATCAGCTACTGAAATACCAATGGCATCATTTAGAGTGCGTTTGCTTGATTTAACATTTGCTTTTAAACGATCTTTATAAGGAATCATTGGTTCAATAGCGTTCGCAATCTTAGTCATTGTTTGAACACATTCAACTGGGTAATGACCTGCAGCTGATTCACCAGATAACATGATACAATCTGTTCCATCCATAATAGCGTTAGCTACGTCACTTGCTTCTGCACGTGTTGGACGAGGATTTTCTTGCATAGATTCTAACATGTGTGTTGCAGTGATAGCTGGTTTACCAACTTCGTTTGCAACAGCAATCATGCGTTTTTGATAAATAGGTACTAATTCTAAACTTACGTCTACACCTAAATCTCCACGAGCAACCATTACTCCATCTGCAACATCTAAGATTTCGCGGATGTTATCAAAACCTTCCTGGTTTTCAATTTTAGGGAAGATTTGAATCATATCTTTATTTTCATCAATTAAAATTTGACGAATTGCTAAAACATCATCTTTACGACGTGTAAAACTTGCTGCAATATAGTCAACATCCATTTTACATCCAAAACGAATGTCTGATTCATCTTTTTCAGAAATAAATGGCATACTTAATTTAATGCCTGGCAAGTTACATCCCTTACGGCTCTTTAAGAAATGTGGGTTATTTACTACACCATGGATACGATCAGGAGTTACTTCTGTAAAAGTAACTTTCATTTTACCATCATCCATTAAAATGTAGTCACCAACTTGTACGTCATTGAATACTTCTGGACAACGTAATGTGAATCTTTCGTGGTTTCCTAAAACTTCTTCTTTAACTAAATCAATTTCATCACCTTCAGCAAATTCACATCCACCGTTTTCAAAATCACCTAAACGAATTTCTGGACCTTTAGTATCTAATAAAATTCCGATAGGTTTTCCTGTTTCTTTACTAACTTCACGAATACGTTTAACACGTTCTGCATGTTCTTCATAGTCTCCATGAGAGAAATTCAAACGTGCAATGTTCATTCCAGCTTCAACAAGTTTTGTTAAAACTTCTTTACTTTCACTAGCTGGACCAATAGTACAAATAATTTTTGTTTTTTTGCTCATTTTTTTGTCCTTCCTTTTAATTTATCCTAAACCAAACGATCAAATAAGTTCATTAGTGGTTTACGAGATTCTTGTGGCATGCTTAATGCTTCTTCAATTGGATACGAAATAATTTTATTGTCTCTAATTGAGATACATTGTCCGCCAATGCCTTGCATCAATAAATCTACGGCTTTTTCGCCCATTTGTGATGCTAACAAACGATCAAATGGACATGGAGATCCTCCACGTTGAATATGGCCTAAGACAGTAGCTCTACCTGAAAAACCTGTATTCAAACTTACTTTCTTTGCAAATTGATCGACATCAGTGATCTTTTCACTAATTACTACGATTGCATGCTTTTTCTTTTTGATAATATCGATATCTCTTAGACGATCTAAAACATCTTGTTCATCAAATCCAGTATCACTTGTTACTACAATTTCTGCTCCACAGGCAATACCTGACCATAATGCTAGGTCTCCACAACGATTTCCCATAACTTCAACAATAGAACAACGGTGATGTGAATTCGATGTATCTCTTAATTTATCGACACATTCAACAACAGTTTCTAAAGCTGTTTGGAATCCAATTGTATAATCAGTACAAGTAATATCGTTATCGATAGTACCAGGTAATCCGATACAGTTAATTCCCATTTCAGTTAAAGATAATGCACCACGATATGAACCATCTCCACCGATAACGACAACGGCTTCAATGCCTCTTTTCTTTAATTGAGCAATTGCTTTTTTTCTGACTTCGATGTCTTTGAACTCAGGTAAACGGGCTGATCCTAAAATAGTACCGCCTCTATTTACAATATCTCCAACAGTTTCACGAGTTAATGGTTCAATATATCCTTCTACCATTCCTTTATAACCATTGTAAATACCAAATACTTCTAGGCCACTATTTAATCCAACGCGTGTTACCGCGCGTATTGCAGCATTCATTCCCGGTGAATCACCACCAGAAGTCAAAATACCAATTCTTTTAACCATAATATGTCCTCCATAGACTCATTATTCATCATAAATATACCACATAACGAATGTTTAAAAAAGGGAAAATTCACCTGAAAACGCTTTTAGGTAAAAAAGAATAATAACTTTATTAACATTTGTGAAATATTTGACATTTTGTTAACAATTGCTAAAATCATGTACTGTTATTTTAAGATGCATCTACTTATTTATGCAAGAAAAAGGCAAAAAAAAGGACCCGGCAGCTAGCTATCTTCGCAGGGGCAAGCCCAACTATT
>NZ_QRVI01000022.1 GCF_003458715.1 Eubacterium sp. AF22-8LB | reverse complement strand
GTCACTTATTATTTTTAATAAAATGTAAGCGTATTCTATTTACAATGTGTGCAATGTAATGTATTCTAAGAAATGTAGTATATTATTGTGCACTAAAAACAAGGAGACATGAAATGAAAGCAATCGAAAAATTAAATGTAACAGCAGATGAGTTTTTTAAAGAGATTACAGATTCTATAATAGGGGATATCAAAAAGACAACAAACAAGAGTATTCATGCGAGTCAAATTAAGCCTGGATTAAATTATAAAAAGGTATTGCCAAATCGTTTTAAGGGAAATTCAGAGGTGACAGTTAGGGTGTTATCTTGTATTCCTTTAAAGGAATACTCTTCTGTATTTGAGAGTGATGTGGATCGTACATATGTAACATATCGTATAGAAAATATATTAGAGGATGGTATTGAAGCATCTTATGAAGAAAGTTATGAAACAAAAAAAGGAAATGGTACGATTCGTTCGCAAAATGGATTGTTTGGACAGAAATATTTGGATAAACAAAGTTTTAAAAAGGGTAAAAAATTATTGAAGAAAATTGAAGATTATATCATTCAACATAGGGATAAATAATTATGGCTAAACTAGAAAAATCACAAAAAGAATTTTTAATGTTGCTTTTAGAGAATGAAAATCCTCAATCCATTCAATCGATTCAAGACCAGTTAGATATTAGTCGTCGTACTGTGTATTATATCGTTAATAAAATTAATGATGTTTTCTATGACTTACGGATGGAACCGATTAATAATAAGCGTGGACAGGGTTATTATTTAACATCGGATCAAAAAAAGGTTGTGGATTCAATACTACATTCCGATGGAACTTTACAAAATTTATCTCCAGATGAAAGAGTTCATTATTTGATTTGTTGGATGATGTATCCTAAGGCTAATATTCATATAGAGAATATTATGGAATTGTTTGATATTTCTCGGAATTCTGTTTTTAATGATTTAAAGGATTTGAAAAGTGAAATTGAGAAGTATGATGTGTCTTTATATTTTGATATAAAGAATGGTTATATGATAAATGGACAGGTTTTTAGTAAGAGAGCATTGTTGTTGTATTATTTAAAAATCTTGTTGAAAAAAATACATTATAAGAGTATTGAATTTTTGGATGTTTCAGAAGTAGAAACTTTTTATTCACGTTTACAGCAAATTTCATTAAAGATGCATAATGAATATGATGATTATAATCTTTTAGCAATTGCATGTTTGTTGAACATTGTACATTATGTGGATGAAAAATTTGATTTTTCAATATTAGAATTAAGAGATCTTGAGAAAACAGAAGAATTACATATGATTGATAAATATTTTCAAGATTTGAATGTACATGAACGATTATATTTAACGATTCATTTACTCGGTTCTAAGGCAGGTAGTGTTATTCGTTTAGATGATAGTCAAAGAGATATCCAATTGTTTGAATTAGCATTGCATTTAGTTGATTTATTTGAGCGACAGACTTCTTGTGATATTAGCGAGAAGAATGAGCTTGTTAATTCTTTATACATGCATTTTAAATTGTCGATGTATTATTATCAGCTATCCATACAAATTTCAAATACATTATTAGAGGATGTAAAGGAAAATTATGGCAATTTATATCAAATGATAAAAAATTTATGTGAAAGCATGGATGATGAATTTCCTTTTATTCTTACAGATAGTGAAATATCATATATAACAATGCATTTTGGCGGTCATTTAAAACAAGTACAGGGTAAATTTTATGCGCTAATTAGAGTGTTGATTGTTTGTCCGAGTGGTATATCAACTTCAACTTTGTTGAAACGAGAAGTAGAAGATCTTTATGCGAATGTAACTGTTATTGCTGCAACAGCTGCAGAGAATATAGCGCAATATAAAGAAAATATTGATTTCATAGTATCGACAATTGATTTGGATACAGATATTCCTTGGATCAAGGTTAATGCGATATTGACGAAGGATGATAAGTCAAAGATTGCATCAATGATGTCATTGAATATGCAAACGTATAAATTAAATAAAGACAATTTTTCTGGTTTGTTTTCAATTATACAAAAATATGTAGATCCAACTCAGATGAAAAATTTGAAAAAGGATGTGTATGATTATTTTAGAGAGGGAAATCTAATTGTAGATGTTGTAGAGGAAAAACAATTACGTTTGAAGGACATTATGTATAGGGATCATCTGATTCGTATTGATAAAGATATTATGTGGGATGAAGCAATTCGACTTGCGAGTGTTCCTTTATTAAAAACAAATATCATCACAGAAAATTATATTAATGAAATGATTGGGTTAGTTCGAGATTATGGTCCGTATATTGTCATAAAAAATCGTATTGCGATTGCCCATGCAAAAACAGAAGCTGGAGCGAATGCACTTGGAACAGCTTTGTTGATAAATAAGAAAAATATTCAGTTTGAAGATGATTTAAATATTCATTATTTATTTGTAATATCGAGTTCAAATCCAAAGGAGCATTTGCAAATACTAAAGGATATTTCGATGTTAGCATCAGATGATATAGATTTGAATGCACTACTTGATAAAAATGTAGATGAGATTATGGAATTTATAAAGAAGATGGTTAATCGTACTTAAAAACAAAGGTTTATATGCCAGAAATGGTGTGTAAGCCCTTTTTTATGTTTATAAACATTAATAAATGCAATTTATTTTGCATAAAACTATTGAGTACAACAAATTGCACAAACAAGTTCAAACTTCTTGGACTATTTTAAAAAATGGGTTCAACGTATAATACAGACATAAAGAAGTGCACATCTTTAGAAGAGCTTGATATTCAATATTTATATTTTGAACAAACTCGAAGTGAGTGAGGTAGAAAGATGGATGAATTTATTTTGATGAAGAATTTCCAAATTGATGCGAATGAAATTGACTGGCATAAAGCAACTAAAAAGGCAATTACTCCATTAATTGAAAATGGCTTTGTAAAAGTTGAATATGAAGAAGCAATCATGGAAAATCTAAAAAGAGCTGGAAGTAAATTCATTATTTCTCCTTACATAATTCTTCCACATGCTAGACCTGAGCAAGGCGTAAACAAAAATGCAATTTCTGTTCTGCTTTTAAAACATTCTGTCTATTATGAAAATTCGAGGGAGCCAATAAGACTGATTGTTGTGCTTGCTTCTACAGATTCCGTTTCACATCTTGTGATGTTGAAAAAGGTGGCAGAGATTTTAAATAAGGAAAACAACGTCAGTGATATTTTAGAGTCAGAAACGATTAGAGAGCTCTATGAGAAATTTGCTTAAAAAGATAGATTGGAGAAGAAAATATGGAATTTAAATTTGTACCAGATTTGGTAGCAACAAATTTAAGCGCAGATGATAGTTCGGATGCAATAAATAAATTGAGTAAGTTATTAACTGCAAAAGAATACGTATCTGAAGAATATGCTGGAAAAGTAATTGAGCGTGAACGAGAGTATCCTACAGGATTACAGACAAAAGGCCCTGCAATTGCGATTCCACATGCATTTGATGATGGCATTAAAGGAAATCATGTTGCAATTGGTGTTTTAAAGAATCCAGTCAAATTCCATAGTATGGAAGACATGGATGCTGAAGTAGATGTAAAAATTATGTTTATGTTGGCAATTGGTGGATCACATGAACAGTTGACAATGCTTCAATTCTTAATGAAGGTGTTCCAGCATGAAGAATTACTTAACACTATAGCTACTACAGATTCAGATGAAAAAATCTGCGATTGCTTAAATAAATATTTAGAAGAATTGGGGGAAAATTAATATGAAAAAAGTTGTAATTGCTTGTGGAGCTGGATTAGCTACATCAAGTATGGTTAAGTCTAAAGTTGAAGATATCTTAAAGAAAAATGGTATTCAATTTAAGACAATTCAATGTACTTTAACAGAAGTAGATAACTACGATGGAGATGTTGATTTAATTATTACTACAATGAGAGTTCGTAAAAAATATAAATCTCCAGTCATTTCTGGAAGTGCTTATTTATCAGGCGTTAATGAAGATGCTGTAACAGAACAAGTCTTAGAAGTTCTAAAAAAATAAAACATAAAAATCAAAATAGAAAATAAAAATTAGAGGAGAAAAATAATGCAAGTCGTAATGGATGTTATATCGTACATCGTTGGATTAGGAAGTTATATCTTTGTTCCTATGTTGATGTGCTTAATTGGTTTATTATTTGGTTTATCAATTCCTAAAGCTATTAAAGCTGGAGCTACTGTTGGTATCGGTTTAGTTGGTGTTAGTATTGTTTCAACATTGACAGCTAACTCATTGGGACCAGTTATTAATGAAGCTGTAAATGTTCTTCACTTAAATTTAACAGCAATTGATGTTGGTGGATCTCCTGCAGCTGCCGTTGGATTTGGTGGGTTAGTTAGTGCAACATTAATTGTATTTGTTATCGTAGTAAACGTAGTTATGGTTGCTTTAAAACTTACAAACACAATTAACGTTGATATTTATAACTTCTGGTATTTTGGAATCACTGCTGGTTTTGTTAATTTGATTACTGGAAACTTCTGGTTAGGTATCTTAGCTGGTGTAAGTCACGCTATTTTAGGCTTAAAGGTTGCAGATATCATGGCACACCGTACTCAACAAATTATTGGTATTGAAGCAATTGCTATTCCTCACGGATTTGCAGCAGCAAGTGCTCCATTCTTCATGGTATTAGATAAAATTTATGATCGTATTCCTCATTTCGCTCACAAACCAATCGAAGATGATTATGTAGAAGACGAAGGAAAAGGATTTACTCACATAATTGGAGCTATCTTCGGTGAAAGAATTTATTTAGGTTTGATCATGGGTATGTTCTTTGGTATCGTTGCTGGATATGATTTCAAAGGTATTGCTGATGTTACAATCAAAACTGCAGCATTGATGGAATTGTTCCCAATGGTTGTTAAGATGTTAGTAAATGGTTTAATTCCAATTTCTAACCAAGCTAAGTCATTCTTCGTTAAACACTTTCCAGATCGTTCATTAAATATCGGTCTAGATTCAGCTGTTACAATTGGTCACCCAGTAACAATTTCTGTTGGATTCTTAATGATTCCATTCTTCATGATTTTCGCAGCAATTTTACCAGGAAACATTACTCTTCCATTAGGTGAAGTTCCATTTGCAGCATTCTATGTATGTTTCGCAACAATCGTACACCGTGCTAACAAACGTCGTACTATCATGTCAAGTTTGATTTTCTTGCCAATCGTACTTTACATTTCAAGTTGGGCAGCTCCATTATTCACTCAACTTGCTAAAGGTGCTGGTATGGATTTAGTCGCAAAAGGACAATTCGCAACAACTACTGCTTTAGGTAACCTATTCATCTTGATTCCAACATTATTAGCTGAAGTACCAGGAGTGGGATTCGTATTGTTGATCGCATTAGATGTTGTAGTTATCTTTGGTGGTAAAGTATTAGAAAAATACTATGCAAAAGAAGATGCAAAATTTGAAGAAACAATTGGTATTGAATCAATGTAAATCGTAAGGAGTGAATATAATGAATAAAGTAAAAATTGGTGTTGTAGGTGCAGGTATTTATGGAAATTATCACATTCATACATATGCATGTGATCCAAATGTAGAAAAAGTTGTATTCTGTGACTTGAACGATGAACGTAAAAAAGCTGCAGAAGAAAAATATGGTGTAAAAGGATATTCAACTGTAAAAGAAATGGTTGAAGCTGAAGCATTAGATGCTGTAAGTGTTGCTACTTCAGACCCATATCACTTTGATCCATGTAAAGATGCAATTGAAGCAGGAGTTAAATACTTATTGATTGAAAAACCAATGGCTTTAACAGTGAAAGAATGTGAAGAGTTAATGGAATTAGCAGAAAAGAACAATGTTAAAATTTCAGTTGACTTCCACAAACGTTGGGATCCAGCATATAACTGCATTAAAGATGACATTAAATCAGAAGATAAGAAAATTATCAGAGGTTATATGTCATTGGATGATGTTATCGCTGTACCAGAACAATGGTTTACTTGGACTGACAAATCATCTCCAGCATGGTTCTTAGGTGTTCACTGCTATGACTTGATTCGTTACATTACTGAAAGCGAAGTTGAAAAAGTATATGCAGTTGGAAACAAAGAAGTGTTGAAGAAAAAAGGCTATAACACTTGGGATAACTTACAGGCTGTTCTTACTATGAAAGATGGAAGTAACTGGACAGTTGAAACAAGTTGGATTTTACCTAATACTTTCCCTAAATCAAACGATGGACAATTAGTAATTCTAACAGAAAACAAATATTTCAAGAATGAGTCATATCGTGGTGTTAAATCATATTCCGACAAGAAACAAGGCATTCCAAACTATATTTTCATGAATTTCGGCGAAAATAGCGCTAGTGGATTTGGATTAGAACCAATGCAAGAATTCGTATCTGATATTGTAAATGGTAGAGAATTTAGAACATCAGCATTCGATGGATTGCAGGCAACTAAAATTGCTGCAGCTGTTCATGAATCAGCTGAAACAGGAAAGGTAATTTATTTGTAGAAGAGTGTATCATACACTCTTCTTTAAGGATATAGAGTATGTTGAAAATTGAATCTAATAAATTAACAGTTTGTATTGATGAATTAGGTGCTCAAATGAGTTCTATATATTTAAAGGAAGATGGGACAGAATTTCTTTGGCAGAAAGATCCAGACTATTGGAAAAGTAGTGCTCCTGTACCATTTCCAATTATTGGTAAATTAAATAATATGGAAACTCTATTTGATGGAGAAAAATATTCTATGAAATCAAATGGGATTATCCGATATGAAATAATACCGGTAGTTGAAAAACAAGATTCATTTGTAGAATTCTTATTTACTAATACTGAAGATACTAAAAAGATGTATCCGTTTGATTGTAGAGTAAAAATTAGATATGAATTAATTGATAATAAATTAATTGTAACGACTCATATCATGAATGATGATAATAAAACGATGTATTTCAATTATGCAGGACATCCTGGCTTTAGAACTCCTTTATATGATAATGAAACTTGTAATGATTATTATATTGAGTTTGAAAAAAATGAACGCGTAGGTGTATTTGCATTATCTGATTCAGGTCAATTATTACCAGAAACAGTTCCTTTCTTTGAAAATGAAAATAAGTTCTTTATTCGAAAAGATTTATTTATGAAAGAAGCTTTAGGATTTAGACATCCTGTATCTAATTCAGTTAGTATTAAGAGTATTACAAATTCTCATGAAGTAAAATTAAACTTTGAAGGTTTTGACAATTTAGCCATATGGTCTCCATATGTTCAAGACAAAGACTTGAAATTTGTATGCCTTGAACCATGGGTAGGACATTCTGATTATATGGGAAATGTCGGAGAATTTAAAAATCGTGATGAAGTCGCTAGCTTAGAAGCAGGTCAATGTAAAGAATATACTTATACAATTGAAATTAAGTAATTGGAGGCACAAATATGTTTGGTAAAACAAAAGAAGAATGGGAAGGATTAACTGGTGTTTATACAGCAACAGAAATTACGCAACAACCTTCCACTTGGAAAAAGACAGTTAAACAAATTAAAGAGGACAAAGAAAATATCAAAGCATTTTTAGATAAAGTGTTAAGTTGTGATGATTATGACATTATTTTAACGGGTGCAGGAACAAGTGAATATGTTGGAAATAGTGTGTTCCCTTATTTAAATGATAAATATGATTTTAAAGTAAAATCTTATGCAACTACGGATTTGGTAAATTCTCCTACAAAATATTTATCTAAAACGAAACCAACATTATTAGTATCTTATGGTCGTAGTGGAGATTCTCCTGAATCGGTTGGAGCTCTTAAAGTAGCAAATGCAGTTTGTGAAAATATTTATCATTTAGCAATTACTTGCAATAAAGATGGAGCTCTTTCTAAATATGCAGAAAAAGAAGAAAATGCTTATGCAATTGATTTGACCCCTGAAACATTGGATAAGAGTTTTGCGATGACTTCATCATATACAAATATGATGTTGGCAACAGTTCTTTGTTTTCAGTTAGATAAGCTAGATGAAATCGAAAAATGTGTAAATGAAATCTGTGGTTCAACCAATTATACATTGGAAAACGATTGGAAAAAAATTTCTGATTTAGTTAATAGTTATGATTTTAATCGTATTGTTTATTTAGGGTCTAATAGTTTAAAAGGTGTTGCACAAGAAAGTCAATTGAAAATGCTTGAGTTGACACAAGGTGCTGTAACAACGATGTTTGATTCACCTATGGGATTTAGACATGGTCCAAAGTCAGTTGTGAATGATAATACTTTGACTGTGGTATATGTGAGTGATGATGAATATACAAGAAAATATGAGCTGGATTTGATTAAAGAAATGAGTAGTCAAAGAAAAGGAAATAAATTAGTAGTCGTAGGAAATCACATTGAAGAATTGCATGAATTAGCTGATTTTAGTTTCGATATTGATTTGCCTGAATCTTTAGATAATTTCTTCTTAGGATTAAACTATATCGTATATGCTCAAATTACAGCGTTATTCAAATCTATTCATGTTGGAATTACACCAGATGATCCATGTCCAAGTGGAGAAGTTAACCGTGTTGTTAAAGGTGTAACAATTTATAATTTATAAAATTACAAATCAAGCAGGATGATCTTGCTTGATTTTTTTCTAAATAACGAAAGGAAGAAATGTATGATATTAGAAGTTTGTGCCGGTAGTTATAGTGATTGTGTGAATGCCTATCGTGGTGGAGCAACCCGTGTTGAGTTAAATAGTGCGTTGAGCTTAGGTGGGTTAACACCGTCTGTTGCAACTTTACGTAATGTCAAAAGGGAAATGAGTTTAGAAGTGGCATGCATGGTTCGTAATCGAGCTGCTGGTTTTTGTTATTCAAATAGAGAAAAAATTGTAATGCTAGAAGATACAAAAATATTATTGGAAAATGGTGCGGATGCCATTGTGTTTGGGTGCTTGACTAAAAATAGAGAAATTGATGTCGAATTTGTACGCAAAATGGTGACTGTAATTCATAGTTTTAATAAAAAAGCAGTATTTCATAAAGCAATTGATGTTTGCGAGAATTATACGTTATCAATTGAAAAGTTAATTGAATGTCATGTAGATCGTGTATTGACGAGTGCACAAAAAAGAACAGTATTAGAAGCAAAAGAAGAAATAAAATATATAATCGATACGTATGGAGAAAAGATAGAAATCTTACCTGGTGGCAGCATCAATATTGATAATGTTTCAGAGATTGTTAATTATACGCATACAAATCAAATTCATTCATCTTGTAAAGATTTTCATCAAGATCATACGACATCATATGGAGATATTTCATACAGTTATTTAGATGATACGGATAATTATGAGTGTGTATCGTTGATCAAGGTAAAGGAATTAAAAAAACGGTTAGATAATTTAAAAAAATAGAAAAATGTGAAAGGGAATAGATTTGAATGTTCCTTTTTCTTTTGAAACGGTTTTCAATTTAGACTTTTAAGAAGATTTTGTGATAAAAATGTGTTTTTTTAGCCAATTTTTATAATTGTTAGTGATAAATAATAAAAAATTACTAAAAAGTGCAAATAATTTCTTAAAATGTGTAAAGAAATTATGAATAGAAAATGTATAATATAGGCAAGATAGTTATTCTTTAAAGAAGAAAGCGCTATCAGGAAGGAGAGAGAATATGCCAAATATCTTATTAACAAGAATCGACAATCGTTTGATTCACGGTCAAGTTGCAACTCAATGGAGTGGAGTTTTAGGAGCTAACTTATTATTGGTTGCAAATGACGCTGTCGCAAAAGATGAATTCCGTCAAGGTTTGATGAACATGGCTGCTCCAGCTTATGCTCAGACTCGTTACTTCTCAATTCAGAAGACAATCGACATTATTGGAAAAGCAAGTCCTGCTCAAAAAATCTTCATCATTTGTGAAACACCTCAAGATGTATTACGTCTAGTTGAGGGTGGTGTTCCAATTAAAAAATGTAATATTGGAAACATGCACATGTCTGAAGGTAAACGTCAAGTTGCTACTACAGTAGCTGTAAACGACGATGATGTTGCTGCATTCAAAAAATTGCAAGAATTAGGTGTTGAATTAGAAATTCAACGTGTACCTGACATCGCACCTGAAGATATTAATAAACTTTGGAGCTAATCCAAAAAAGGAGAAAATGAAAAATGAATATTGTAGAAATTGTGTTATTGGCAATTGTAACATTCTTCTTTGCCATCGACCAATTCTCATTAACTGAAATCGTTTATCGTCCTATCATTGCTTGTCCAATTATTGGTGCAATCTTAGGTGATGTAAACACTGGCTTAGTTGTTGGTGGTACATATGAGTTAATGATGGTTGGTAACATGCCAGTTGGTGGAGCACAGCCTCCTAACGCTGTATTAGGATCAGTTGTTGCTATGATTTTCGCTGTTAAAGCAAAAATGGATATTAATGCTGCTTTAGGAGCTTGTATGATTTTCGCTACATTCGGACAATACGTTGTAACATTAACATTTACAATTATGTCTGGTTTAATGGCTAAAGCTGATAAAGCTGCTAATGAAGCTAACCCTAAAGGAATTACAGCTGTATGTAATACTTCTATGGCTATCTTAGGTACTTTATTTGCTGTAATCGCTATTTTAGCATATGTTGGTGGAACTGCTGCTTCTGGTGCTTTACAAAGCTTAAGTGAAAATGCAAGCTGGTTCATGGGTGGTTTAAGTGCTGCCGGTGGAATGATGCGTTTCGTAGGTTTCGCTGTATTGTTAAAGATTATGCTTTCTAACGACTTGTGGGGATGGTTACTAGGTGGTTTTGCAACTGCATTACTATTTGGTAACGTTGAAGCTACAGCTTCTGCTTGCTTGATCTTAGTTGCATTCATCGGTGTTGCAATCGCATTATTAGACTTCAAGATTACTTCTATTGAAACAAAAGCTGCGCAGGGAGGTGTAAGTGATGGAATCTAATGCAATGACTTCTTACAAGGATACTACTCCTGCTGCAAGATTAGATAAACAGACTTTAAATAAAATGGTATGGCGTTCTTGCCAATTACAGGCTGCATTCAACTATGAACGTATGCAATCTGCTGGTTGGTTATGGGCTATTTTACCAGGTTTGGAAAAAATCCACACAAATAAAGATGACTTAGCTGCATCTATGACTCACAACATGGATTTCCTTAATACTCACCCATTCTTCGTAACATTCGTTATGGGTATCGTATTATCAATGGAACAACAAAAAACTGATATTCAGACAATTCGTTCTGTACGTATCTCAACTGCTGCTCCATTAGGTGGTATTGGTGATGCATTGTTCTGGTATACATTAATTCCTATCACTGCTGGTTTAACTGCAAACATGGCTATTGATGGAAGCATCATGGGACCAATCTTATACTTCGTTATCGCATTCGGTGTTGAAATGGTATTACGTTATGCTTTAATGTACTGGTCATATAACTTAGGTTTAACTGCTGTTAAGATGATGACTGCTAACGCTAAAGCATTCACTCACGCTGCTAGTGTATTAGGTGTATTCGTTGTTGGTGCTTTAATTTCTAACTATGGTGGAGGAACTAAATTAGGTATCTCTATTGCTAATGGTGAAGGGGATCCAATCGTAATCCAAAACTACTTAAACATGATTTTACCTTGCTTAATCGCATTCGCATTCACTATGATGTGCTATGTATTGATTAAGAAGAAAAACTGGACTCCAGTAAAATGTATCGCATTATTCTTAGTAATCGGTATTGTTGGAGCTGCATTCGGAATCTGGGCAGGTTCATATACACCTCTAGTACCAGTTCCATGGTCAGTAGTTGCGTAGGCTAATCTAACGAAGTTAGAATATTTTCTCTCAAATATAAGGTTGTAACGGATTATATCCTTACAACCTTTAATTTTATTTTTAGCCCATTAAATATCATTTGATGGATTAAAAATGAAATTAAGGAGGTCTATATATTATGGCAGATAAAAAATATCCAGTACTTTATGCGACAAGTATAAAAGGTACTATTTTTAAACATTGTGGAATTTATAATACAATTTATTTTAATGTATATAATAATAAGGAACTTGAAGATAAACCTTATTATTTAGAATATATGGATGAGACACGAGAAGAAGTTTATAAGGCAATCCAGAATAAATTTACAATGTCTCAGCCGTTGAAAGTGACAAATGATCATAAAGTTTTCATTATCTTTAGAGGAAATATCGATATGCGTGATGTGAAGACTTTTTGTAAAATGATTCTTCAAGAATTAGAATATTTTACAGAAGGTCTTCACACAGCAGATTATGCTGAATTAGAAACAATGTTTATGGAGATTGGTCGTGCTCCAAGTTTTATGAAAGCTTCAAAAGTTGGAGAAAAGTTGACACAAACGGATATTCTTGACAAAATAATGGTACACATGGATGGTCATGATCAACCTCAAGATAATGGTTGCTTGACACCATATACGGATTATGTTGATTTTAAGGAAGAGGAGAAACGACAAAATCTAAAAAAAGAAGAATTAGAAAAAGTAGTAGAGTGGTAAGGAGATTTTTATGGCAGAAGGAAGAAAAACTAGACAAAAGCAACAAACGGATTTAAAGGGGAATGTATCTGGTTGGCATATTTATAAGGATGAGCGTGGAAGAGCTGTGTACTATGATGTATTTTCTAAAACAGGATATATTTTAGCTAATAATGAGCAAAGATATAAACAATTTAGCATGCGTTTTGTGATGGGGGCTATCGCGTTTATCTTAATTTTAATGTTTAATATGCCAATTTGGTTATGTCTTTTGGTTGGTGTTGTCGTTTATGCATTCTTAGAATTTAAGTTTAGACAATTCTTAAAAACATTGGTTCGTGTAGAGAACTTTAAATGTAATGAAAAAATGAAGAGTGAAGCATCAATCAAAACGTTGGAAACAAATAAAGTTATCTTGAAAATGGCTTTATTGTTTGCTTTGGCAATTTTGATTATTATTAATGCGAAGAATGAAAATTACCAAGGTTGGATGTTATATCTAAACTATGTGATTAGTGCATTGACATTTGTGTTTGCACTTTATCATGTCAAAGAATTGATTTCTAGAAAGAACAACGGATAAAAGGTCAAATGACCTTTTTTTCTTTTTAGGATAAACAAAAAGCGCATCATTTAAGATGCGCAATTTTTGGAATTAACGAACTAACTCTTCCTGGTGACTAGCGTAAGTATATTCTTCAATTGTATACATAACGCGAGCTTTGATTAAGTCTTCAGGTGTATTGTTTAATTTACCTTCACGTACCAAAGTATATTGGAAAGGCATGTATTGACTTAACAATGGTAATGGTACTGGATGTTCTTTAAGGTTTGCTAATAATTTAGCTAAAGCATTTTTAACATTTTCCTGAGGCAAATAGTAACGGCAGCGATCAGAGAAAGAATACTTACGTTTAAATGCGATTTCTTTTTCTGTTCCGTGATAATATGGAGCCCATTTAACAGGGTTAGCTAACATAGCTTTATCTAATTCTTCGCGGAAGTGACTAGTTTCAAATCCATAAACATTAGCTAGTTCTTCTTCAATCATGCATAATGAGAAGATTCCTTCACGAGCTGCATATGTAAGTCCTGGACCAACTTTTAAGATTCCAACACCATCTTCAACTAATTCACGCAATTTAAATTTTGTTTGATAGTCAGTTGAGTGACCTTCAAATACTAATTGATCAAATTCTTTAATGCTTGCCATTAAATCTTTTGCACGTTCTCTATCGTATTCTTCACATCCAGCGTCTTTTTCTTCAACACCAGGTTGTACAACGGCAGCAATAACGTGATTCCATGCATCTGTAATTCCTGCATCATCAAATGCCTTTTCAAATGTAGCAACTGTGTTTTTAAAATCTTCTGGTTTCGTAACTTGCATACCAGCATTTTCTTCTTGAGCACCACCTGGAATTGGAACTTCACTACCTACGATATATACTGGGTGAATAGCTTCAGGGTTTTCTTGAAGTAATTCTTGATAAGCTTCTTCACATACTTTAGCTAATGTCGCACCACGACGAGCGATTGTTTCATCACTTAAACGAGTGTTTGGATCATCATCTGCAACCTTCATGCTTGTATCAATATGAATTTTTGTGAATCCAGCTCGTACATAATCGTGTACTAAAGTTTTTGCGTATTCCATAGCTTCAGCTTCTGGTTTGTTGGAAACAGTTAATGGTCCTAAGTGGTCTCCACCTAAGAAAATACGATCACTTGATAAACCAGCTTCTTTTGCCTTTTCATGACAGAAGTTAAAGAAATCTTGAGGTGTCATTCCAGAATAACCACCATTTTGGTCTACCTGGTTAGCTGTAGATTCAATTAAAACGCATGAATCCTGTTTTTTTGCTGTTTCCATAGCAGCTTCGATAACGAACGCATTACTTGAACAACATGAATAAATAGCTACAGCTTGACCTTCTTTTTGTTTTTTTACAATATTTAATAATGGATTTTGTTTAGGCATTATATGTCCTCCTTAGCTGATTCCATTATACAGTATCTTTAACTTTTTTTCTTCTTTTTGAGTAAAAGTCAATTAAAAAGTGCAAATATTACTAATTTGTTAAAAATGACAAAAGGTTGACTAAAATGTTCATTTTATTTTGTAAGCGCTATGCTATAATGTTTAAAGAGATATGGAGGAGATAACGATGAAGGTTATTATTTGTAAAGATTATGATGAAATGTCAGCTAAGGCATTTGGAGTCATGAAAGAATTGTTGGATGCAAAAAAAGATGCAGTATTAGGATTAGCTACAGGATCAAGTCCAGTTGGATTATATAAGGAAATGATTCAATATCATAAAGATGGTTATAGCTATAAAGATATCAAATCTTATAACTTAGATGAATATGTGGGAATTGATCGTAAAGATCCTCAGTCATATTATACATTTATGTATGAAAACTTATTTAAAGATATTGATATCGATTTAAATAATACACATGTTCCTTATGGAAATACAGAGGCTGATTGCAAAGCTTATGAAGATGCTTTAAGTGAAGTGTCTATTGATTTACAAGTATTAGGTATTGGTCAAAATGGTCACATTGGATTCAATGAACCAGGAACACCATTTGAAGAATTGACACACATTGTTGATTTAACAGAAAATACTCGTGAAGCAAATGCTCGTTTCTTTGATAATGATATCAATAAAGTTCCAACACAAGCTATTTCAATGGGAATTGGAACAATTATGAAATCTAAAAAAGTTTTATTGGTAGCTAATGGAGAAAATAAAGCAGATGCTGTTAAAGCAATGATTGAAGGACCAATTGATACAGCATGTGCAGCCAGCGCTTTACAAAATCATGCGGATGTAGTTGTAGTATTAGACCAAGCAGCTGCCAGCAAATTAAGTAAATAATTATCTTAATTTATTGGATAGAGAATTCATTTCTCTATCCTTTTTTTTGATTGAATTGCTTCAAAAATTGTTAAGGGTTCGGTTTCGTGTTAAAATAATCTTGTATGAAAAAATGGATATATCGAATTTTACTTATTGTTTGTCTTGGTGTGTTTGGATACAGTGCTTATAACTTGTGGGATATTTATTCACAAAAACAGCAGGTAGAAACAGAGACAAAACAGTTAGAGGAAAAAGTAGTTAAGACAAAAAAAGAAGATAAAGAAATCAAGAATGTATTGCAACCTGATTGGACAACGCTAAAGAAACAGAATGCGAATATTATTGGATGGCTTTATGTTCCGGATTGTGAGATATCTTTTCCAGTTTTGCAGGCAAAAGATAATCAATATTATTTGAATCATACTGTAAATGGGGAATATAATCCTAGAGGATCTATCTTTTTAGATGCGAATGCAGATGCTCAATTTAAAAATGATAATTCAATTGTTTATGGACATTCAGTTGAAGGTGGAGGTATGTTTACTTTATTAAAGAATTATTGTGATGAACAATTCTTTAAAGAACATTCCGTTTTCTATTTGTTGACGCCTGAGGCAAATTATAAATGCAATGTTTTTACTTTTGCTAAGACAATTGAAGATAGTGTGTTTTATACAACTTCTTTTGGTGGGTCTAGACAAGAAACGATTGAATCGATGAAGGAATCTGCTACATATTTAAATGATTTAGTAAGTACAGAAGGTAATTTTATTTCTTTATCTACTTGTGATTTAGATTATGGCTTTGATTCAAATCACCGTTTTGTCTTAACAGGTCATCTGGAAAAGACAAGTGACGATGTTGTTTTGAAAGATTAATATATGTTATACTTTGTGAGGTTTTTAATATGAAAATTTGTTTTGTTACAGGGGGAACAGGAGGACATATTTATCCTGCTTTAGCATTAGCGGATAAAATGATGGAGCTTGATTCTTCAACGGAAATATTATTTATTGGAAATGATGATCGTATGGAAAAGGATTTGATTCCTCAAAATGGATATGCGTTCAAATCTTTACATACATCGGGATTAGTGGGAAATGCATTAAAAAAATGTATGGCTGTTTGTCAGATGTTAAAGGCACAAGTACAGGCAAAAAAATACTTAAAAGAATTTAAGCCAGACGTTGTGATTGGATTTGGAGGATATGTGAGTGCTCCTGTTATTATGGCAGCACATGCATTGGGAATTCATACGGTAATTCATGAACAAAACTCAATTGTGGGCAAGGCAAATCAGCTTGTAATGAAAAAAGTCGATGCGATTGTAACTTGTTATGAGAAATGTAATGAGGTTTTTCCAAAAGACAAAATTCATATGTTGGGAAATCCAAGAGCAACAATTGCGAAAGAAGCTAAATTTGATGAAGAATATTTTAAATCATTAGGATTGGATTTAGAAAAAAAGACAATCCTTATTGTCATGGGGTCTTTAGGCTCAAGTTCAGTAAATGAATTAATGAAGAGTGCTTTAAAGGGTGTTGATGACAATTTACAATTCTTGTATGTATGTGGAAAAGATAATTCTCAAGATTTGAATTTATTTGAAAACCAAAAGAACATTCATGTTGTTCCATATGTAGATACGTTACGTATATATGGACATGTTGATGGTATGGTTTGTCGTGCTGGGGCAACAACGCTTGCTGAGGTAACCGCTTTGGGTATTCCTTCCATTGTGATTCCAAGTCCGTATGTGGCAAATAATCACCAGTTTTATAATGCGAGCATGCTTTTAAGGCAACAGGCTTGTCGTATTATTGAAGAGAAGGATTTAAATGCGGAAACTTTGCAGGGGCAAATTGTTTCTCTATACGCAAATCCTATTGTTTATGAACAAACACATGAACATGCTTTGCAGATGGGTAAACCGAATGCAGCATATGATATTATAGATTTATTGAAAAATATATGTAAAAAGGGGAACTAATATGAGCATTAAGGATCGTTTAATGACGTATGCAGAAGTTTTAGAACATGAATCTATGAAAAAACATTCTACTTTTAGAATTGGTGGATGCGTAGATTATTATATATATCCTAAAAATTGTACAGCTTTGATGTGTGTACTAGAAATACTTGCACAGGAAAATATTCCATATTATGTACTTGGTCGAGGATCTAATATCTTGTGTTCAGACACAGATTTTCACGGTGCAATCATTAATTTAGATCGTACCTTGAATGACTTCTATTTTGAACCAGATGGAGTATTAGTTGCACAAGCGGGATGTTCTATTATAAATATGGCTACAGAAGCTATGAAAAGATCATTAACTGGTTTGGAATGGGCGAGTGGAATTCCAGGATCAATTGGTGGATGTCTTTACATGAATGCGGGTGCCTATAAGGATAATATCGCCAATCATCTAATTGATGTATGTGTATTGAAGGATAATACAATTTGTTGGATGAAAAAGGATGAATTGGATTATGCATATCGCCATTCAATTTTCCAATCACACAAAGATTGGACAATTTTAGTAGGACGTTTTAGATTAGATAAAGGAAATCAAAGTGATATTCGTGATTTGATGAATTCTAGACGTGAAAGAAGAATGAGTGCACAACCATTGGATAAACCATGTGCAGGAAGTGTATTCAGAAATCCAGAAGAAATTCCAGCATGGAAATTAATTGAAAATTTAGGTCTACGAGGCTATAAAATTGGTGGTGCAATGGTCAGTGAGAAGCACTGTAATTTTATTGTGAATGATGATATGACAGCTACAGCGCAGGATGTTCGTGATTTAATTCATGAAATTAAGCTAAGAGCAAAAAAAGAATACAATATTGACATGGTAACGGAAGTAGAGCAGTTCTATTGGTAAAAAAAAGAATAGAACTAACAATAAAACAAACTATTATCTGTAGTATTGTTTTGATGTTTTTTGTTAGTGCTTTTGTGTATTACTTTTCTACGGATTCCCATGTCAAGGTTTTAACATGTAAAAATAATTATTATTTGTCAGATAGTGAAGTTTATGATTTGGCAAATGTGAGTACAAAAACACGTATTTATTTAATGCCTTCAATTATATTAGAAAAAAGAGTGGAAAAAATGCCTTTTGTTCAATCTTGTAAGGTTTCTAAGAAAAATCGTAAGTTAACTTTCGAATTGCAGGAAAAATTGATTATAGGCTATTATGTCAAGAAGGATAAAAACTACGTATTGTGCCAAGATGGAACTTCTATCGAAATTGAAGAGCAATATTTGAATACAATTGTGCATTTTCCTCTGTTGTCTAACTTTAGTGCAAAGCAACGTAAGCTATTGTGTGAACAATTTCAAAAACATCGGAAGGTTTTAACACGGAATTTAATAGAAAAATTTGCGGAGATTGTTCCTTATAAAACAAGTTATGACAAAAATATGTTTAAGATCACGATGCAAGATGGAAATGTTGTGTATACGAATTTAAAAAGTATCAAGATGCTTTCTAAATATCAGAGTGTTTTAACAAAATTAAAGGGACAGTCTGTATGCCTTGTTTTGGATTCGACGCATTCGACAATTGAAAAAGTGAATTGTGATGATTTGAATCAAAAGAAAAAAGTGGAGAAAAAAGCAGAGAAAAAAGAGGATACATCGGAAAAGAAGGAAACGACTGAAGATAGCCAACAAGAAACGCAGATACAAGAAGAGCAGCCATCACAAACAGAGCCTGAAGATACATACGATGATCCTTATGCAGGTCTGGAATATGATGAGAATTTAGGCCTATATTATGATCCAAATACAGGATATTATATGGATGAAAATGGCACATATTATTATTGGGATGACCAATCACAAAGCTTTGTAGAAGCATATTAGGATTTGTGTTTATATTTTAACTAGAGTATAATTAATAAAAACAGGAGGTTTTATTATGCCTATTAATAAATCAACAGAGTACGGAAATATCGAGATTTCATTAGATGCGATTGCCAATTTAGCAGGTGGTGCAATTACTGAATGTTACGGTATTGTAGGTATGGCTAGTCAGAAAACATTAAAGGATGGCTGGGCAGAATTATTAAAAAAAGAAAACTATGCTCGTGGTGTCGTTGTAACACAAGATGAAACGGGTTTAGTTTTGAATCTTTATATTATTGCATTACAAGGAATTAAATTGAGTGAAGTTGTCTATGAGGCACAGAAGCGTGTTAAATATGTTTTAGAGAAAACTTTGGAAGTAAAATGTAACGCTGTAAACATTTATGTTCAAGGTGTTCGTGCGATTAAGTAGGGGTTAAGAGATGGAAAGAATTAATGGTGTATTATTTAAACAGATGCTTGAATCGGGAATGAATAATTTATCAAATCATTCTGCTGAAATTGATGCATTGAATGTTTTCCCTGTACCGGATGGTGATACAGGTACGAATATGCATTTAACAGTATCTAATGGTGTAAAGGAAGCACTTAAAACAAATTCGGATTCAGTAAAGGATATTGCGAAAACATTATCTCGTGGTTTATTAATGGGAGCACGTGGTAACTCTGGTGTTATTACTTCACAGATTTTCAGAGGAATCTATCAAGCTGTTGAAGATTTAGATGATATGGATGCAGCTCAATTAGCACATGCTTTAGTTAATGGAAGTCGTGTAGCTTATCGTGCTGTTATGCGTCCAGTTGAAGGAACAATTTTAACTGTAGTTCGTGAAGCAGCAGACTATACATATGCATATACTACGACAGAAGAAGTTACGGATTGTATGGATGTCATGAAGAAGATGGTTGATGAAGCCAATGCTTCTTTACAAAGAACACCAGAATTATTACCGGTACTTGCAGAAGTTGGTGTTGTTGATAGTGGTGGAAAAGGCCTTTGTGTGATTTTAGAAGGCTTTTTAGCAGCTATGGAAGGACATCCAGTTCAACTTGAAGGTGCGAAAGCAGCTGGTGAAAGTGCACAAGCTAAAGTAGAGGGTGGAGAAGAAGAGTATGGATTCTGTACAGAATTTATATTGAAATTATCTGAAAATGGTATTCGTCATTTTTCTGAAGCAAGCTTTAAAGATGAATTAGCAACAATTGGTAATTCGATTGTTTGTGTACAAGATGAAGATTTAGTCAAAGTACATGTTCATACATTAGAACCATTTACAGCTATTAAGATGGGACGTCGTCAGGGTCGTTTTATTAAATTGAAAGTTGAAAACATGCAGGAACAGCATGACAATATTATTGAAAAAGAAGAAGAGGAAAAAATGGCAGAACACAAGAAATATGCCATTATTACCGTAGCTCCTGGAGATGGAATTAAAAAGATGTTCACTGAACTTAGAGCTGATATTGTTGTTGGTGGTGGACAAACAATGAATCCTAGTACAGAAGATTTTGTTTCAGCTGTTGAAAAGTTGAATGCAGATCATATTTTCATTTTGCCGAACAACTCAAATATTGTTTTAGCTGCTAGTCAGGCTGCGCAGGTATGCTCAGATCAAGATATTCATGTACTACCAAGTAAAACAATTCCACAAGGATTAAGTGCTTGTGTTATGTTTAATCCAGATGTTGAATTGGAAGATAATTTAGCTGAAATGAATGAAGCTATCGAAAATGTTAAATCTGGTGAAGTGACTTATGCGATTAAAGATACAACATATGATGGTCTTGAAATCAAAAAAGATGAATATATGGGTATTTTTGGAAAAGATATTTGCGTATCGTGTCCAGATTGCATGGAAGCAACAAAAAAATTGTTGGATAAAATGTTAGACGAAGATAGCGAACTTGTTACTTTGATTTATGGTGATACAGCAACTGAAGAACAGGCTGAAGAAATTGCTGCTTATATCGAAGATAACAGTGATGCAGAAGTTGAAATCCATGAAGGGAATCAACCTGTTTACTCATTTATTATTGGTGTTGAATAAGGGTCAGTGAAAACTGATCCTTTTATTTTTGGCTTAAATTGATTAGTTTTTATATATTAAGAAATTGGTTTTGGAGAAGATGAATTTGGAAAAAATGATTTGATTATCTGGATTTTGAATTTTGTTGGCATGACAAAACAGACTATTTTATAAATAGCCTTGTTTAGGATAGAACTCTTATTGGTTATATTCTTCTTTTATACATTCGAATCATTTCATCAATGCATCTTTTTCTATATGTTCTGTCATTCTTTGAGTTCACTAAAGGATTGTATGTATAGGTATACTGCATAGTGGCTTTACATTTACATTGAATTGGATCTCTGTTAAAAAAATTATATAAGTGAAAGAAAAGACCGCTTGATGCGGTCTTGATTGTTTTATGCGTTTTGTTCTTGTTCTTGAAGCTTTGCCTTTTCAACAGGTTGAACCAATTTCTTTCCAGAACCAATGAAGATCATCAATCCTAATGCCATTAGTAGAACAGCGAAGAATAATTGTAATCCGTCTGTCATAAATGCGAATCCACCAGTTACGAATAATTTTAAGCAGATGTTGTATACTGACATTCCTAAGCTTGTCATTGTAACAACTAACATCATAATCATTGGTACATATAACATGTATCCTTTACGTCCTGTAACTTTTAAGAATACAGATAATGAAACTAATACCATAGCTGCTAATAATTGGTTAGCACTGCCGAATAATGGCCAGATATTTAAGTATCCACCTAAGCTTAATAGGTAACCACCAGCTAAAGTGATTAGGGTAGCTACATATTTGTTTGTTAAGAAGCGAACAACGATATTTGTTTCAGCATCTTCATTTACTTCAAATAATTCTTGGAATGATAAACGTCCGATACGTGCAACAGCATCTAATGATGTTAATGCTAAAGCAGAAACGAACATTGTCATGATGCATAGACCCCATTCTTGAGGGAATCCAAATTGTGAAATCAATCCAGTAACACCAACTGAGAATTTGATGAATGGTGTTGCAGTATCAGCAAATGCCATTGAAGATAATGTTTCATTTAATACACCTTTGCTAGCTAAGCTAGTTAAAGATCCAACAACTACGATTACCAAAACAGCTAATAAAGATTCAAGTAACATACTTCCGTATCCAACTTGTAACATATCGCTTTCATTGCGGATTTGTTTAGAACTTGTTTCACTAGATACAAGTGAGTGGAATCCACTAACAGCACCACAAGCTACAGTAACGAATAATGTAGGGAAGATATAGCTTCCAGTTGCAGATTTAAATCCAGTGAATGCAGGTGATGTGATTGTAGGGTTTGATACGAATACACCAACAACTGCAGCAACGATCATTCCGATGAATAAGAATGTAGTCAAATAGTCACGTGGTTGTTTTAATACCCAGATAGGTGTAACACTTGCAAAGAAGATATAAACGAATACTAGATATACCCATGTTTGTTTAGTGAAGTAAACAGGGAATGCGATTCCTAATGCTAACATTGCAACGATTAATGCAATACCTAGAACAGCTTGTTTCCATCCAGAAAGTCCTGTTTTCTTTAAGAAGAAACCAAATGCGATAGCAACAAATACATATAGAATTGTAATTGAACTAGCAGCTCCACTTGGTAATGATTGTGCACCGGCAGCGTTGTATCCGTTTAATGATCCTGCAACCATGTCGGCAAATGCAGCAATAACTAATAATGTAAATAACCAGCAGAATAAGAAGAATAATTTACGTCCTGTTTTACCAATGTATGTTTCTATGATTTGTCCCATTGATTTACCGTGGGATTTAACAGATGCGTATAGAGCCCCAAAATCTTGTACGGCACCGAAGAAGATTCCTCCGACCATTACCCATAAAAATGCAGGTAACCATCCAAATACCATTGCAAGTACTGGACCTGTGACTGGACCAGCTCCAGCAATTGATGAGAATTGGTGTCCAAATACTTCCCATTTATTACTTGGAACATAATCAACTCCATCTTCCTTTTCATAAGCGGGTGTCTTAGCTTTTGGATCAATCCCCCATGTTTTAACTAAATAGCGTCCATAAACTAAGTAAGCCGTAAGCAATAATGCAGCAGCGATAGCTAATAATAATAGACCATTCATAAATAACTTTCCTCCCTTAAAACTTTCTATCCAAATATTCAAATAATAAAAAAAAGACTTCGTCTATCTAAGACGAAATCTAATACTATTCCGCGGTACCACTTAGTTTGCAACATCGTTGTTGCCACTTAGAACTTCTTAACGCGAAGGACGAATCATCTTACTATAAGTTCAAATGATTGGCTCACAAGTGATAGCTCTAAGGGCCGTTGTTATCATTTCACCAATTTTGATACTCTCTTAAACCGGGCTTGCTTAAAGTCGTGTCTTGTTCATAGCTTTGAATATTTGTGGTTGTATAATAAAACAAAATGAAAAATATGTCAATAAAAATGTAACAAAATGTAAATTGATATTTTCACAATTTACATTAATTACAATCATCGTTAGATTGTTAACTTTTGAACGTGTGTGCTATAATATTGAATTATGCTGGAGGAAGACAGATGATTTATATAACTGGCGATATTCATAGAGAGCAAGATATTCATAAAATTAATCCGAGAGAGTTTACTGTTGGAAATACTTTAACGGAAAATGATTATGTTATTATATGTGGCGATTTTGGTTGTGTTTATGATGGTAGTACAGGAGATAATTTTTGGTTAAAATGGTTAGATTCACTTCCATGGAATACGTTGTTTGTGGATGGAAATCATGAGAATTTTGATGTATTAAATACATATCCTGTTGAAGAGTATAAGGGTGGGAAAGTACATCGTATTCGCTCGAAAATATTTCATTTGATGCGAGGAGAAGTGTTTAATATCGATGGTTATAAATTCTTTACGATGGGTGGAGGATTTTCACACGATGTTGCTTATCGTACAGAACATAAAAATTGGTGGAAAGATGAAATTTGTACGATTGAAGAAGCTAAACATGCATTTGAAACATTAGAGAAAAATAATTGGGAAGTTGATTATATATTGTCACATGATATATATTCTTCACATCCATTAGCTCATAAATATGAAACGGATATGAGTCTGTATGGAGATGATTATTATGATTTGCATGATTGTTTAGAAACGATAGAAAAGAAGACAGAATATAAAATCTGGTTTAGTGGACATTATCATGATGATTTGATTTATTATTCCGATTCAAATAAGCCTTGTTTGACTTTATTTGATAAAGTTCTTTTATTAGATAATATTGATGAAGAAATGAAAAACCTGACTAAGCTTTAGCCAGGTTTTGTTTTTTATAGGATATCTTGTAAATTTTCTTCGATTGTACTTTTTAATGTGTCAAATGAATGATCGAATCTTTGCTGATCATTTTCATTTAAGTGTAAACAAACAACTTGTTCAACACCATTTGATCCTACAACACTTGGTGTACCAATAAAGTATCCTTCTTTACCATATTCTCCACTTTGATATGCAGATACTGGAAGGATTGCTCGTTCATTATTTAAAATACATGAAACGATACGTTTTAATGCTAAACCAATACCATAATAAGTAGCACGTTTTAATTCGATGATTTTATAAGCTTTGTCACGTACATCAATGTAGATTTCTTGTAATTCACTTAAAGAAATATTATTTTCATCTAAGTATTCTAGTAAATTTTTACATCCAATATATGAATGAATCCAAGGAACGAAACTTGAATCTCCGTGCTCACCCATGATATATGCGTGGATATTGCTGTCGGCAAATCCTAATCTTTCGCTTAATGCATGACGTAAACGAGCTGTATCTAATACAGTACCTGAACCAATAACGTGGTTTTTAGGTAATCCACTTTCCTTCCAAGCTACATAAGTCATGATGTCTACAGGGTTATTTGCGACAACTAAGATACCATTAAAATTATTTTCCTTTAATGCTTTACAAACGCCCTTTGTGATATTGGCGTTGATCTTAACTAGATCAAGACGAGTTTGTCCTGGTTTTTGGGCAGCACCAGCTGTTAAGACAACGATGTTAGTATCGGCAGCATCTGCGTATGTACCGGCACTAATTTTCATTTTAGTGTCTGCATAAACTAGACCATCATTTAGGTCCATTTGTTCTCCTCTTGCTTTGTCTTCATTTACATCGACCAAAACAAGTTCATCGATTCCCTTTTCTGAAAGCATAGAATAGGCAAAACTCATACCGACAAATCCAGTACCTACCAGCATGATTTTTCTTTTTTTAATTTTTTCAGACATAAACTTAAACCTCTTTCTTATTTTTATATTACTATTATAGGTTAGTTTAAACTAAAAAGCCAGTGTTCACTGGCTTAATTTGACTGAGTTTGTGCTTGTAGTGTAATTTCAACCGTGATTTCTTTGGAATTTCTTTCGACAACCATTTTCACAGTATCGCCAATTTTATGCTTTTTTAAGATTCCTTTAACATCACTAGTTGTTTGGATTTTCTGTCCATCAAAATTTATGATACGATCATTTTGTTTAAGTCCGGCCTTATCAGCAGCACCATTTTTAACAACCTGCACGATGTAGCAACCATCCTCATATTTAGAATTAGAACTTTGATTATTAGAAGTATAATCATATAAGCTTACATTTAAAGCGGGTCTAGATGTTACACTTCCATTTTGCATTAGCTCTGTGATGACATCTTTTGCAGGTGTGATGGGAATTGCGAATCCTAAACCCTCAATTCCTGTAGAGCTTTCTTTTGCGTTCACAATGCCGATTAAATTACCATCTGCATTAAATAATCCACCACCAGAGTTTCCTGGATTAATGGCTGCATCTGTTTGTAGAAGTGTCATGGTTTCGTTATCAATAGTAATTTGTCGATCAGTAGCTGAAATAATGCCTGTTGTAACTGTTCCACCAAGTTCACCTAGGGGATTGCCAATTGCGATAGCAGGATCTCCTACTTGTAGAATATCACTATCTCCAAATGTAGCAGCTTGTAAGTTATCGGCATCAATTTTTATTACGGCTAAATCTGTTTGAGAATCTTTACCTACGATATTTGCATCATATTCTGATCCATCGGTTGTAGTGACTTTAAGTCTTGTTGCATCACTTACGACATGATTGTTTGTGACAATATATCCATCTGTGCTGATAATAACTCCACTTCCTGCACCTTGAGAGACATATTGACCAAATATGGAATTTCCACTTGATACAGATTCTGTGGTAATTTCAACAACGCTATCCTTACATTTTTCAACAATGTCAGATACATCTGATACTTGAATTGTACCTTTATTCGATTTTGTGGTCTGTTGCTGAATAGTGACATTGGCTTTGTTAGATAATTGACTTCCCGCAAAACCAGAGCCAAAACCAACAACTCCCGAAATGAGAACGATACCAATTGTGGTTAGAATTTTATTGTGTACTGGGACATAGGTTTTTGACCTAAATTCAGGTGGTGTCTGCATAAGTTATCCTCCTTATTTTAATTTTATTTTATATTCAGTAGTATACACTATTCTAAACGAATTGTGATGAATCAAATATATCTTTTTGTATATACAAATTTTGGAATATTAACATTCAGTGTTATAATACCTTTATAGAAAGCACGTTTAAGGGAGGTTTCGTATGCCAGCAAAAACGACAAAAAAAGTTACAGATAAAAAAGTAGTTGCTCCAGTTAAAAAAGTTGAAGAAAAGAAGGTTGAAGTAAAAGAAGCTTCAGCTAAAAAAACTGCAACAAAGAAAGTAGAAGCAAAGCCAGTTGAAGAAAAGAAAGCTCCAGCTAAAAAGACAGCTACAAAGAAAGTAGAAGAAAAGCCAGTTGAAGAAAAGAAAGCTCCAGCTAAAAAGACAGCTACAAAGAAAGTAGGAGAAAAGCCAGTTGAAGAAAAAAAAGCTCCAGCTAAAAAGACAGCTACAAAGAAAGTAGAAGAAAAACCAGCTGAAGAAAAGAAAGCACCAGCTAAAAAGACAACTGCAAAGAAAGTAGAAGAAAAGCCAGCTGAAGAAAAGAAGGTTGAAGTAAAGAAAGCTCCAGCTAAAAAGACAGCTGCAAAGAAAGCAGAGGAAAAAACTGCTGAAGAAAAGAAAGCACCAGCTAAAAAGACTGCAACAAAAAAAGCACCAGCTAAAAAAGCAGCTGCTAAGAAAACAACAGTTAAAAAGACAACTACTAAGAAGGCTACAACTAAGAAAATGACAAAGGAAGAACAATACGCTAAGTTATCAGTAGATACATGCTTTGATTTGGCAAAGGCAATGTCAATGGATGTGACTCGTGATTCAATTATTCAACAATTGGTTTTAAATCCAGATGTAAAATCAGTGGCACAGGATTTAGTCAATAAATATCAAATAAAAGGTAAATTTAAATTTGAAGAAGATGGCTATGATGAAGATTTAGTTGAAGTTTTAGTATCGAAAGTGTATGCAACTGCAGATATCAAGCCTCAAAAAGCAGAAGACTTACAAGCAGATGTAGACCATGCTTTAAATTATAAATATACGGATGTAGTAGCAGATGGAGAAGAATATAAATCTCAATTTGATACAATGCGTAAAGTGTTGATGATTGCTCAGCACAAGGATATTCATGATTCAAAGAAATTAGATGAGGAAATTGGTATTGATGTTGAAAAATTCGTAGAAGAATTTATGGATCTTGCGTATAGTGTATTAAAAACATGGAAATATGAAGATGTGGATTATTATGAACACTTCATTTATGCTGTATTATCGCAATTAGAAGATTTACACAACACATATAGAAATCGTATTATGATGGATGTGGCTGATTTATACATCTTACACGGTGATTATGGATTAGGTGATGCGGATTATGGATATATCTTAAGAGAAAATCAAATTAAAGATTATATTTATTATCGTTATGCTTCTATTTATGAAGGTGTTGACAAGGATAAGGCAAAACAAATCGCTAATCAAGCTTTACAGTTTGTAGATGATCGTTTTACTTATTATCCAAACATTATTGCCGTTTTAGAAGGTTAATAAGGAATCTGCTTGATTTTTAAAGGTGTTTTGCATATGATATACATTGCGAATACTTTTAATCAAGGAGGATACAATGGCAACTTCAAAAATTCCTGTGTGGGTTAAACAATGCCTTGATCAATATGGTAACTGTGCATGTGGACGTGCCATTACTAAAAAAATTGGTAAGGATAATCTTTTGCAGATTCTTGAAAATGAAGGATATCCATGTGAATTGGAAATCTTAAGTGATCAAAAAGACAAAAGTGCATATCCAAAAGATGGAACATATATTTTAACATTAAAAAATCGCCAACCATTATTGGCTGACGAGGATGAAGACGAAGACTAAGAGCTTCGTCTTTTCTTTTATAAATTTTTGATGATTTCATCAGTAAATGCATCGGTAGTCGCATTTCCACCAAGATCAGGTGTTAATACTGTATGTTCATCAAATGTTTTATTTAAAGCATTTCGTATTTTGTTTGAAACATCTTCTTGATGTAGATCGTCTAACATCATACAAGCCGATAAAAGCAATGCACTAGGATTTGCGATGTGTTTACCAGCAATATCTGGAGCACTTCCATGAACAGCTTCATACATTGCATAATCATCTCCCTTATTGCAGCTTGGAAGTAGTCCTAAGCCACCAATCAAACCGCTTGTTAGATCTGAGACAATATCACCATATAGATTTGGCATTACCATAACATCAAATTGTTCTGGACGCATGACCAATTGCATACAAGTGTTATCTACGATTAATGAGTTTGCTTCAATTTGAGGATATTCCTTGGCAATATCTTCAAAAATATGAAGAAATAAACCATCGCTCATTTTTAGAATATTCGCTTTATGCACACAAGTTAATTTCTTACGATTATGTTTTACACAATATTCAAAGGCAGCTCTGATAATTCTTGTGCTTGCTTTTTTTGTGATGATTTTATAAGCATACACTGTATTTTCATCAACTTGTTCTTCTTTACCAACATAAAGATCTTCTGTATTTTCTCTAAAAGTGACAATATCTACATTATCAAATCGAGTAGGAATACATGGATTTGACTTTGCTGGACGTATATTAGCCCATAAATCATATTTGTTACGTAATGTTACATTTAAAGAACGAAATCCCTTTCCAACTGGTGTTGTGATTGGACTCTTTAACAAGATTTTATTCTTTTCAAATGACGCAAAGGCATCTTCTGGAATATATTCTCCAGTTTCATCATATACCTTTGCCCCAACATTAAAAACTTCGTAATCTAAATCTGCATTTGCGGCATTTAATACTTTAATTACAGCATCGGTAATTTCAGGACCGATGCCATCTCCTTTAAAAACAGTTATTGTAGTCATTCCACTTCCTCCATTTCTCCTACATACACATTAGCTGGTCGAATTAGTTTTCGATTTGACTGTCTGTTTTCCAAATGATGACTTACCCAGCCTGCAGTACGACTTATCGCAAATAAAGGGGTAAATAAGTCGTTTTTGATACCTAATAGAGAATATACATAGCCTGAATAATAATCTACATTGGCACAAACATCGATACCTTTTCTTTCCTTCATCACCTCAACCGCAACTTTTTCAAAAGTATGTATACAATTGTATATGTCTTCTTGACCTTTTGCCTTTGCCAAGGTTGCGCATTGTTGTTGAATCAAAAGACAGCGAGGATCACTTTTTGTGTATATCGCATGACCAATACCATAAATAAGTCCACTGTGATCAAAAAAATCTTTGTCTAATAGACGATTCGCAATCTTTTTCAATGTAGTTTTATCGGTCGTAAATCCAACCTCATGAAATATTGCTTTAAACATATTGGTTACTTTACAGTTGGCACCTCCATGCTTAGGTCCTTTTAAAGAACCAATGGCAGCTGATATACAAGAATAAATATCAGTTCCTGTACTAGAAATAACGACATTCGCAAATGTGGAGTTATTTCCACCACCATGATCAGCATGAACCATTAATAATGTATCCATGATTTTTGCTTCTTCATATGTATATTGATCATTGCCTCTGGCCATGCATAAGATATTTTCAGCTAGACTACGATCTGGATATGGATATGCTTTAAATACTTTATTGCAGGCATAAGAAAAAGTGAAAAGAGGAATAGAAGCTAGAATGTTCAATCCTTTTATCATTCGCTCTTCTAAATCATCCGTATCTGCACTTGGATCTTTGGCGTACAGTTTTAATACTTCAATTTGAAGAGCATTTAAAATGTTGGGCGTTTCATACTGTAAATCAACTGGCCCCATTTTAAAGTTTAATAAATAGTCTCTAAATTCTTTTAGCTGTTGAGACGTAGGTAAAGAACCGAAAATCAATAAATAAGCGGTTTCTTCAAATCCACAAATTTTCTCTTTGGATTGTTTATTTACTAAATAGTTGATAGGATAGCCCCTAAAAATTAATTGTCCATCGATGTTGTATTTCTTTTCATGAATAATTTTATATCCGATAACATCACAAATTTTTGTTAATCCGACCTTTACCCCTGTACCATTATCGTTTCTAAGCCCAGCTTTTACGCGATATCTTGAGTATAAGGAAGGATCAATAAAGTTGTGTTCTTCATTGTCTTGATAAATCTCTTTTAGTGATTTCACAAATGAAACCTCCTTTCATATGTTTCATATTATAACAGAAATCTTTCATTTTGTTACATTTTTTGTTATAATTCGAAACGGAGGATGTTGTCTATGCAAAATTTAACATATAAGATTCTAGAAAAACATTTATTAAACGGGAAGTTAGAAGCGGGTCAACCGATTGAAATTAAAATGGATCAGACTTTAACACAGGATGCTACAGGAACAATGGCTTATATGCAATTTGAAGCTATGGGAGTAAAGAAAGTTAAAACAGAATTATCTGTAAGTTATGTAGATCATAATACTTTACAAAATGGTTTTATGAATGCAGATGATCATGCATATCTTCAAAGTGTTGCCAGCAAGCATGGTATTTATTTTTCTAAAGCAGGAAATGGAATTTGTCATCAAGTCCACTTGGAACGTTTTGCTAAGCCAGGAAAGACATTGATTGGTTCGGATTCACATACACCTACATCTTCAGCTATGGGATGTATCGCAATTGGAGCCGGTGGATTGGATGTTGCGAAAGCTATGGCAGGAATTGGCTATCGACTAACATGTCCAAAGGTAGTCGAAGTAAAATTAACAGGAAGCTTGAATCATGGAGTTTCAAGTAAAGATATTATTTTAAAATTATTAGAGTTATTAAGTGTAAAAGGCGGAGTTGGAAAAGTCTTTGAATATACGGGCGAAGGTGTAAAACAATTGAGCGTATATCAAAGAGCCACAATCACAAATATGGGAGCGGAATTAGGTGCAACGACATCTATTTTCCCAAGCGATGAAGTAACGCATGAATTCTTGAAGCGTCAACAACGAGAAGAAGATTATACTCCATTAAGTGCAGATGAGGGTTGTCAATATGATGAAACGGTTGAAATTGATTTAAATACACTTGTACCTTTAGTTGCTTGTCCGAACTCACCTGACGCTGTAAAGCGAGTATCAGAAATGGCAGGCATGAAGGTAGATCAGGTTGCGATTGGATCATGTACAAATTCAGGTTATGAAGATTTAATGAAAGCAGCCGCTATTTTAAAAGGTAAAAAAATTGCTTCTAATGTAAGTTTAGTTGTATCTCCTGGATCTAGACAAGTGTTAATGAAATTAATTGAGAATGGTACTTTAGCAACATTTGTAGCTTGTGGAGCAAGAATTCTAGAATGTACATGTGGTCCATGCATTGGTATGGGACAAAGTCCTAAAAGTGATGCTGTAAGCTTACGTACATTTAACCGTAATTTCTATGGGCGTAGTGGAACATTAAGCGCAGGCATTTACTTAGTTTCACCAGAAGTTGCGGCTGCCAGTGCAATCACAGGAATTCTTACAGATCTATCAACATTGGATTATGAAGATAACTTTGAGAAAGAAAAAAGCTATATTGATGATTCGTTGATTTATTCTCCAAGCAAAAATCCAGATTGTGTTGAAATTGTTCGAGGACCTAATATCAAACCATTGCCAGTGAATACTCCAATGGATAAGACAATCGATAAAAAAGTAGTTATTAAATTACCTGACAACATCACAACGGATGATATTGCTCCAGCAGGTGCTAAGGTTTTACCTTATCGTTCAAATATTGAAAAATTATCTACTTTTGTATTTGAAAACAATAAGCCACACTTCGATGAAGTTTGTAAAGAGAATAATGGAGGTATTATTGTTGCAGGAGAAAACTATGGACAAGGCTCTAGTAGAGAACATGCAGCACTTGCACCAATGTATTTAGGTGTAAAAGCTGTTCTTACAAAATCATTTGCACGTATTCATTTGGCTAACTTAGTTAACTTTGGTTTGTTGCCAATCGTATTTGACGATAAATCTGATTATGATAAGATTGACGAGATGGATGAATTAAAAATTGAAAATGTGAAATCTCTATATGACTCTTTTGATTTGACAGTTGAAAACATCACAAAAAATCAAACATACAAAGTTCATGCACCAATCAGTAAGGAAGATATTGATATTCTGATGGCTGGTGGAGCTTTAAATTATATTCGTAATCAACAATAATATGTTAAAGGAACGTTTATATAAGTAACGTTCCTTTTTCTTATGGTATAATACTCGAGAAATAAGGTGAAAAAATGAAAGAGAAACAAGAACAAATTGTAATGCGAATTTCTTTTTGGTCAGGTGTGCTATTTGCGTTGGCAGAACTTGTTATGGCAATTTTTTCTAAATCTCAGTCTGTTTTGGCAGATACAGTTTATGATTCGACAGAACTCGCTGTAATTGGATTAACTATTTATATTATTCCCTTGTTCTATAAGCCAGTAACTGAAAAACATCCATTTGGATATGCACAATTGGAAAGTATTTTGATTTTGTTGAAAGGATTTATGTTTATAGCAGTTATGATGGCTTTAATCATGAATAATGTTCAAATCATGATGAATGGTGGTAATGAAGTAAATCATATGCAGGTCTCTATGTTTGAAACGATATTAACATGTTTTTCTGCATTGATTTTATTGATTTTAATGCGAATCAATAAAAAAGTAACATCGCCTACCGTGGATGTAGAAATATATGGATGGAAAATTGATGTGTTTTCGAGTGTCGGTGTTTCAATTGCGTTTTTCTTATCTTCTTTTTTAGTTCATACACCACTCTCGTTTATTTCTCCATACTTTGATCAAATTGTAGCTATTGTGCTTGCCTTAGGTATGATGAAAGAACCTATTCAAATGATTGGAGAAAGCTTTCGTAGTTTGATGTTATTGAGTCCGGATGAAAAAGAAGTTTTAAAGATTAAGGAAATTGCAGCTTCTATACTAGATAACTATCCGTATGACCCTGTTTTTTATGATATAACAACAACAGGAAGAAAAATGTGGATATCTATCTATTTCACAACCCGAATTGATACCATGTCTTTTACGGAGCTGGAAGTGGCTAATCAAGAGCTAAAGTTGGCTCTACAAAAAGAGTATGAGGATTGTTTTGTGGAACTTGTTCCTAATGTATATGCGAATAAATAGGAGGATTTTATGGAAAAAAATATCGCACTAGTATGCCCTGAATGTAATGAGAAGTTTAATGCATATATATATACATCTATAAATGTTCAATTGGATAAAGAAATGAAAAACAAGGTTTTAAGTGGGAAACTATTTGATATGGAATGTACACATTGTCATGCTAAATTCCATATTCCATATCCAGTTTTATATCATGATATGGAAAAGAAATTGTTGATTCAATTTACTGAAGAAAAAGATTTAGAACCCGTAAAAACAATATTAAAAAATGCGAATGTAGGTGAAGACTATACTGTTCGTATTGTTGATAATGAACGTGACTGGATTGAAAAGATTTTGATTTCAGACAGTGGCTTGGATGATCGTATCATGGAGCTTTATAAGCTGCTTGTGCTTTCACAATATGAAGACGCAGATAATGTGAGTGGGTTGTATTATTGGAATATTCAAAATTTTGAAAATCCACATTATGTTATTGTGCTGGACGAAAAGAAGAGTGATAAAATGCATTTTATGCCATTTCATTTAGAAGTTTATAAACAGGTTGAAGAAGTGTTTTTATCCGATATCAAACAGGACTATATTGTCGATGCAAACTGGGCAGTCGCAAATACAAAGTAGGTGAAACGATGCTTGAAAGTATTCATGCTTGTGTAGATCTTTTACATGTGGGATATCGCGTAAAAGAACATTATGATCCCATTATTTTAAATGTATATCATTGTTTAAAAATGGAGAGGTTGAACGATGATCAATATATGCTGCATATTGATAGTGTATTGAATAAAAGTATTCATGATTTAACAGAAACAGAGGTTTATACATATATTACATATGTATTTGAAAAAGAAAACTATGTACCGAACTTTTTAAAAAGTACAATTGAATCTGGGATATTTAAAGAATTGCTGCTTCACTATTTATCCTTAAAAGAGTCGGATACTTTACAATGTATGAAATTAAATCGAAATCTTTTAAGCAAATGGCATTATGCGAGTGTCTCTGAAGAGGTGGCACAAAATTTAACCATCAGCGCTAGTGGAAGGGTGTACCTAACAAGATATGTAATGTCAAAAGAGGGAATCAAAGCACTAAAAACACAACAAGCCTCAATTTCTAAGGAAGGTGCATATGCGATTTTAAATGCGATCAATAATTTGGATTTAGAATCAAAAGAAGTAGAAGAAAATGGCTGGCAACTGAGAATGTATAAAAGTGTTGGTGGAAAGAATCGACTTGTAAAAACGATTGTACATGATACAAAGAATCCAAATGGATTAAATGACTATATTCGCTCTATTGTTCCATTTGAACATTTATTTGTCTTTGGGGGCTCTTATTATTCGTGGGAGAAATAATGTAAAAACTTACAATTTATATTGACAAATATTTTCATAAAGACTATATTGGTTTCAAAGCAATGAAAAGAAATAGTAAAATGGTACTGCTTTAAGAGACTTTCTGGTTGGTGCAAAGAAAGAGTAAGGCTATTTGAACACGTCTTCGAGCTGTAAAGATGAAATAGAGTAGTTTTTAACGTATTCCTGGCGTTATCAGGTTTGAGGCTATGATTTAGTAAAATAAGGTGGAACCACGTAAGTTAAACTTTCGTCCTTTGGGCGGAAGTTTTTTTGTTTATTAGGAGGCTCTTATGCAACAGATACAATTACCACAGGGAATGAAAGATACAATTTTAACTGAGTGTGAAAAGAAAAAATATTTACAAAATACATTAGAAGAAATATTTGATTCTTTTGGATATGAAGAAATCATCACACCAACAATTGAATATTATGAGACATATGAAAATGCGTTTAAAAGTATTCAATCGACAGATATGTATAAGTTTTTTGATGAAAATGGAAGAATTTTAACTTTAAGAATGGATATGACGGTTCCAATTGCCCGTGTATGCGCATCTAAATTTAAAGATTCAAAACCACCATTTCGTTTTCGCTATACTTCAAATGTATTTAAGGTTCGTCAAAAATTTGCAGGTAAACGCAGTGAAGTTACTGATTGTGGAATTGAATTGATTGGCTTGGACTCTAAAAGTGACGTGCAAGTTTTAGCTTGTGCACTTGAGGTGATGAAGAATTTTAAAAACTACACTCTTGAAATTGGAAATGTACAATTTTTTCAGGCAGCATGTAAAGTTGTTCGCTTAAGCCAGGAAGAAATTAGTACATTGGCTGATTTGATTGATAAAAAGAGTATGGTTGATTTAAAAGTGTATTTAGATTCATTGTATTTAAGTGAAAAAATCGTGGATTTCTTTATGCATTTACCGTTCCTTTGTGGCGATGTAAAAATTTTAGATAAGGCATATGCATATTGTTTTGATGATTCATTAAAACAAGTCCTAGACTCAATGAAAGAATGTATTCAATCCTTGGATGTATTGGGCTATTTGGAAAATGTGACAATCGATTTAGGTAAAGTAGCGCATCTGGATTATTACACTGGAATTATTTTTGAAGGGTATGTTTCCGGTGTAGGAACGAGCGTTTTGAGTGGAGGAAGATACGATTGTTTATTGAAAAAATTTGGTCGAGACCTTCCTGCATGTGGCTTTAGTGTCAAACTCGATCCACTAATTGATCAAGTGGATGTAAAACTAAGAAAAAAATATAAGCTGTATTATCCAGAAGACAAACAAATTGAAGCTATGAAACAAGCAATGCAGCTACGTAAAGAGGGAAGTGCAGTGCTTGAACCTTCCTTGAATGATTCTATTTATGTTGAGGAGGTCTAACTATGAGTTTATCAATTGCACTGACAAAAGGTCGTCTAGAAAAGCAAACTGTAGCCATGTTAGAGGAACTAGGATATGGAATTGAGGCTTTAAAAGATAAAGGACGTGCCTTAGTATTTAAAGATTCTATAGAAGATCAGACTGTTGACAAAGTGACTGTCGACAGTCTTTTTAAAATCTGATAGAATATCTGTG
>NZ_QRVI01000021.1 GCF_003458715.1 Eubacterium sp. AF22-8LB | reverse complement strand
GGCGACAATAGTTGGGCTTGCCCCTGCGAAGATAGCTAGCTGCCGGGTCCTTTTTTTTTACATTGTCTTTAAATTATATTTATTCATTGAATATCTGAAACATTATGTTTGATGAATAGATAAATATTTATTGATTCTTAAGCATAAATTTGTTATTTTTTTATTTGTAGTATTGACTTAGGGCATGCAGGGAGGCTGATTCATGTATAAAGTGAGTGTATTGATTCCAGTGTATAATGTGGAAAAATATTTATCTAAATGTCTGGATTCGATTATTCAACAGACATACAAAGACATTGAAATAATAATAATAAATGATGGAACTACAGACTCATCATTAGATATCGCAAACCTATATGCTTCAAAATATAATTTTATTCATGTTTTTAGTTACGACAATGCCGGTATATCTACTACTCGTAATCGGGCTTTAGAAAAAGCTACGGGTGATTATTATTTATTTGTTGATAGTGACGATTATTTACATCCTCATATGATAGAAAATATGATAGAAAAAGCTATTACGACAAATAGTGACATTGTCACTTGTGGATATCGTATTGAATGTAAAGGATTGTCGATTCCTGTAAGCCCCATGCGAAAAAAAACAATGGATTCATTATCGGCATTACGTGCTTTAAGTCAAAATAAAGGTATTAACAATTATCCTTGGGGAAAACTATATGCTGCATCTTGCTTTAGAAATGTACAATTTCCAGATGAGAAGAAAGGCTTTGAGGATACTTATACGGTTTTTAAAGCTATTTATAATGCAAATCGTGTTTCAATTTTACCAAATTGTTACTATCACTATGTTAAACGACCTGGCTCTTTGACAGATCATATGGATATTGTACAGGCATATGAAATGCGTGCAGCTTATGAATATCAAGAGCTTTGTTTACATCAGTGGTTTCCACAAGAAAATTTTTATTATGATATTAATTTCTACAATAGTGATATGGTAATTCTTTATACACTAATATTCTTCTATTCTAGAAAGGATCAGCCAGTCTATGTGCCGGCTGTCATTGATTGGTCTAAAATCAATATATTTTATCGAATCGGATATGTTGTGTGGCGTCTGATTGCTTGTATTAAGTTTGGATGGTCTTTAAAATGGCAAGAAAATTAATTCGCAAGGCAACTCTAGAAGATATGCCTATATTATTAGAGATATATGAAAGAGCTAGAAATTTTATGATTTCTACAGGAAATACAAATCAATGGAAAAATGGTTATCCTTCAAGAGATCTTTTAGCTGAAGATATTAAAAAAAATGAAATGTACGTGTTGGAAGATGAAGATGGAATTCAGGCTAGTTTTGTCTTTTATTGTGGTATTGATCCTTGTTATAATATAATTTATGATGGTGAATGGTTAAATGATGAACCATATGGTGTAATCCATCGTATCGCAACACGTGGATTAAAGAAACATATGGCAGATATTATACTCGAATATTGTTCTAATAAAATTGATAATATTCGTATGGATACACATATGGATAATAAACCAATGCAAAATTTCATGTTAAAGCATGGGTTTAAACATGTTGGAACAATTTATTTAAAAAATGGAGAAAGTAGATTGGCATTCCATTGTAATTTAAAGGAAAATTAGGTAAACTAAAATAGTTTAGGGAGATTATTATTTATGGCATTTGAATCATTAAGTGAACGTTTAAATAAAGCATTTAAAAATATTTCAGGACAGGGAAAACTAACTGAAAAAAATATGACTGACATGTTAAAAGAAGTGCGCATGTCATTGTTAGAGGCAGATGTTAACTATGATGTAGTTAAGAGTTTTGTCGAAAATGTAAAAGAAAAAGCACTAGGACAAGAAGTTTTAGATTCTTTAAACCCTAGTCAGATGGTTGTTAAAATCGTACATGATGAATTGCAAGCATTATTAGGTGAAGAGGATGCACGTATTCACTTTAAAAAGCAAGGCATGACAACTGTTATGATGGTTGGTTTACAGGGTACTGGTAAAACGACTGCAAGTGCGAAAATTGCTAACTATGCAAAGAATAAATTGGCACGCCGTGTTTTATTAGTAGCATGTGACGTTGTTCGTCCTGCAGCAATTGAACAGTTACAGACATTAGGAAAGAGTATTGATGTAGAAGTTTTTACTTGTGGACCTGAAACATCGGCTGTTGAAACTGCAAAACAAGCATTATCATACGCAAAGGATCGTCAAAAAGATTTAGTTATTTTTGATACGGCTGGTCGTTTACATATTGATGAAGCATTGATGCAAGAACTTCAACAAATGAAGGAGCTTGTTGTTCCGGATGAAATTTTATTAACTGTAGATGCGATGACGGGTCAAGATATTGTCACTGTCGCAAAGGAATTCAACGAACAATTATCTATAACTGGATTAGTCGTTACTAAGATGGATGGTGATGCACGTGGTGGTGGATTATTATCTGTACGTTCAATCACAAATGTGCCAGTTTTGTTTGTATCGAATGGTGAAAAAGTTGATGATTTAGAAGAATTCCACCCAGATCGTATGGCAGACCGTATCTTGGGAATGGGAGATATTGTATCTTTAGTTGAGCAGGCACAAGATAAGTTAGATATGGATGTTCAGAAGAAAACAGCTGAACGTATGAAACAGGGTGTTTTTACATTCAATGATTTGCTAGCGCAACTAGGCCAAGTATCTAAAATGGGATCTATGCAAAAAATGATGAATATGATTCCAGGTATTAATAAAGTTGCCAAAAATTTAGATGATGAAAAAATGAATTCACAAATGAAAAAAAGTGAAGCCATTATTTTATCTATGACGGAGTATGAACGTGAAAATCCATCATGTTTAAAAGCATCAAGAAAGAATCGTATTGCGAAGGGTGCTGGTGTTAAAGTCATGGATGTTAACCGATTGATCAATCAGTTAGATCAAATGCAGATGATGACGAAATTGATGAGTGGTAAGACAAAAATGCCAGATATGTCAGCACTGCAGAATATGCAACGTGGTGGTGGAATGCCTGGAATGTCAAAGCATGCTGGTAGCAAGAAACAAAAATCAAAGAAGAAAAAGAAGAAAAAATAAAAATTATAAGGTGTAAAGTAAAAATACTTGACACCTTATTTTATTCGTGTTATTCTTTATGAGCTTTAATAAATTAGAAAAGGTAGGAATTTAAATATGGTTAAATTACGTTTAAAAAGAATGGGTAAAAAGGGTGCTCCTTTCTACCGTATAGTAGCTGCTGACTCACGTAGTCCTCGTGACGGTCGTTTTATCGAACAAATCGGTACATACAACCCAACTAAAGCAGAAAACAAAGTAACTTTAGACAAAGAATTAACAAAGAAATGGTTAAGCAATGGTGCACAACCAACTGATACAGTTCGTTCAATTTTATCACACGAAGGTGTTTTAAAAGAAATGCACGAAGCTAAAAGTTCAAAATAATGATTGATTTAGAAAAAACATTATTAGACATTTGTTTACCACTTGTAGATGATCAAAAAGCATTATCTGTAAAAACAATGGCAACTACAAATGATAATGAAATTTTATTGTATGTATATGCCAATAGCGAAGATGTCGCACGTTTAATTGGTCGTAAGGGAATTATGGCCAGCAGTATTCGTCAAATGATGTCTATTGCAGCTCGTGATGTACATAAAAGAATTTCAGTAAAATTTGAAGCTTATTAGGATGTGATTTCACATCCTGATTTTTTTAGGAGGAACATATGATAAAAGTAGCTCAAATCATTAATACTCATGGACTTAAGGGTGAATGTAAATTATATCTTGTGACAGATGATCCGCAACATCGTTTTGAAAAGGGTAGAGTATTACATTTAGAAGATGGTCGTACTTTAACCGTTGTGCGTTATCGCGAACAAAAGGGTTTTGGTTATTGTTACTTTGAAGGGGTAGATTCAATTGAAAAAGCTGAATTGTTGAAGACAAAGAATCTATTTATTGCCCAAGAGGATTTGCCTGAACTTGAAGACGGACAATACTATTATCATGAATTGATGCATTGTACAGTTTATAATGAGGAAAAAGAAAATCTTGGTGAAGTCGTGGATATCTTAGAAACAGGTGCCAATTTAGTACTTCGTGTTAAATCAAAGGGAAATAGTTTCTTATTGCCTTTTGTACAGGCATTCATATTGGATGTAAATAAAGATACACATGAAATCACAATTCGCGAAATGGATGGTTTACGATGAAAATATCAGTATTAACATTATTCCCAGAATATTTTGAACCATTGATGACGACAAGTATTCTTAAGCGTGCCAAAGAAAAAGAGTTATTTGAATTTGAAACTATTGATTTTCGTCAATTCACAAAAGAAAAACATGGCCATGTCGATGATACTCCATATGGTGGTGGAGCAGGAATGGTTTTAATGTGTCAGCCTATATTAGATGCATTAGAATCCATTCGTACGGAAAATAGTACGGTCATTTTATTGACACCACAAGGAAAAACCTTTAATCAGAAGGTAGCTAAAAAATTATCATTAAAAGAACATTTAATTTTTATTTGTGGGCACTATGAAGGATTTGATGAAAGAATTCGCGATTATGTAGATATTCAAATGTCTTTAGGTGACTTTGTATTAACAGGTGGTGAAAGTGCATGCATGGTTATGTGTGATTGTATATTACGTATATTGCCTGGAGTTATTCGTCAAGATTCAAGTGATGATGATTCTTTCTCAAATGGACTTTTAGAATATCCTCAATATACTAGGCCAGAAATCTATGATGGAAAAAGAGTTCCAGATGTATTGTTGAGTGGTCATCATGCGAACATCAAGAAGTATAGACATGAAGAGTCTTTAAAAAGAACAGCGATGTATCGTCCGGATTTATTAGAAAATTTAGATTTAAATAAAGAAGATCAAAAGATTGTCGATGCAGTATTAAAAAAAGAAAATTAACCTTGCGTAAAACCTATTGACATGATAATATAAATAGGCGTTTACGCATAGGTAGTTCCGCTGACACATTGTGTGAATGAACTGATAACCAAATATTAGAAGAGAAGGAGAAAAGAAAATGAACTTAGGATTAGTTAATGAAGTAACAAAATCACAATTGAAGACTGACATTCCAGCATTCCGTTCTGGTAGTACTGTTCGTGTTCACGTTAAAATCAAAGAAGGTGACAAGAGCCGTATCCAGGTATTCGAAGGTGTTGTAATTGAACGTGCAGGTGGAGGAATCTCTGAAACATTTACAGTTCGTAAGATTTCTAATCAAATTGGTGTTGAACGTAAATTCCCTATCCACTCACCAATCATTGATCACATTGAAGTAGTTCGTCACGGTAAAGTACGTCGTAATAAGTTGACTTACTTACGTAACCGTTCAGGTAAAGCTGCTCGTCTTAAAGAAGTTCGTTAATTGTTTAAAAAAGTCTGATTTTCAGGCTTTTTTTTCTAAATAGATTTATAATAGATTTATAACAATTTGGGGGATAAAAAGAATATGAAGAAATCAAACAAAAGTGAGCTAAGATATAACGAAGATGATGATCGCACATTATTAGAGGATATTTTAGGCTTTGTTAAAGTATTTGTTGTTAGTGCGATTGTAATTTTATTATTCGTGAATTTTGTTGCACACCCAGTACGTGTTGATGGCAAGAGTATGTATCCTACATTAAAAGATGGGGAATTCGGTTTCACAAACGTCGGTGGCGTTCTATTAAATGGTGTAGAACGAGGGGATATTGTCGTTGTAACAATGGAAGAAGATGGCCAAAAAACACACTGGGTAAAACGTGTAATTGGATTACCTGGTGATACAGTTACTTGTGTGAATGATGTTGTGTTTATAAACGGAAAGGTTTTGGATGAAACACAATATATTGATCCTGATTATCGTCAATCTTGTGTTGATAAATTTGGGTATTTTAATAAAGTGCCTAATGAAGACAATACAGATGTAAAAGATTTTGATGAAGTTAAATTAGATAACGATGAATATTATGTAATGGGGGATAATCGACCATATTCTAAAGATTCTAGATATGTGGGTCCTGTGAAAAAATCACAGTTATTTGCGAAGAATATGTTGGTATTATTACCATTTTCAGATATGGGAGTGAAAGACTAGTGGCAAATGTTCAATGGTTTCCAGGTCATATGACCAAAGCCAAAAGGCAAATGGAAGAGAATTTAAAAAAAGTTGATTTTGTGATTGAGATTCGTGATGCCAGAATGCCAGAGGCAAGCAAGAATCCAATGTTGGATCAATTGATACAAAATAAGCCAAGACTGATTCTTTTATCTAAAAAGGATAAGGCGGATAAGGAAGTTACCAAACAATGGGTATCTGCTTTAGAAACAGAGAATCAAAAGGTTTTGGCATTAGATTTTATTCATGAGAATTTTTCAAAGCAGCTAATTAAAGCATCCAATGATTTATGTGTGAATTTAATCGAAAAACAAAAACGTCGTGGCATGAAACCAAGAGCCTTGCGTGCAATGGTTTGCGGTATTCCTAATGTTGGAAAAAGTACTTTTATTAATACATTTGCGAAAAGAAAAGCAGCACAAACAGGAGATCGTCCAGGTGTTACGAAGAGTTTACAATGGATCAAGGTTGGACAAACGCTTGAGTTGTTAGATACACCAGGTGTCTTATGGCCAAAATTCGAAGATCAGGAAATTGGTTTGAAGCTAGCTTTACTTGGATCTGTAAAAGATCAAGTTGTAAACATGGATGATTTGGCATTATTTGCGTGTGAATATCTAATGAAGGAAAAGCCGGAAATTTTTGATACAGTATATCATGTTGAAATTGCCGATACACCTTACGAAACATTGCAAAATATTGCTGTTAAGCGTGGGTATTTATTAAAGGGTGACATAGACGAAAATCGTTTGATGTTAAGCTTTGTGAAGGATATTCGTGAAAACAAGTGTGAATTGATAACTTGGGAGAAACCAAATGCTTGCTAGACCATTAGAGTGTGATTTTTGGGATGAGAATAAAATTATACTAGGCATGGATGAAGCAGGCCGAGGACCCATCGCAGGTCCATTAATGGTTGCTGGTGTTATTTTTCCAGTTGGATATGAAAATGCATTGATCGATGATTCGAAAAAGTTAAGTGAGAAAAAGCGAGAGGCGCTTTTCAAAACAATTATTCAAGATGCTTTATATTATCAGATTCTTGTGGTGGATGAAAAAACAATTGATAAAAAAAATATTTATAGAGCTACTCAAGAAGCAATGATGGAGATAGCGAATCGTGCAAAATGTGATTTTGTGTTAAGTGATGCGATGCCGTTACCGAATATTGATAAATCGTATGAAGCTATTGTAAAAGGGGACCAAAAATCATTGTCGATTGCGGCTGCAAGTATTCTTGCAAAAGTAACACGAGATCGTTGGATGAAAAAATTAGATGAAATGTATCCTCAATATGGTTTGGCAAAACATAAGGGGTATCCAACAAAGGCTCATATTGAAGCTTTAAATCAATATGGACTACAAGATTTTTATCGTAGAAGCTATGGTCCTGTAAAAAAACTTGAAGAAATTAGACTTTTCTAAAAAAAAGTCTCTTTTTTTTCGTATATGAGTATATGAAAATAGAACGGGAAGCTATTTTATGGTATGCCATTCAATATGATGGAGATTGGAAAAAAATTGGCAATGCTATAAAGGCACATGAAGATTATTCCATCATTTCATATCCATATACATACTTTACAATCGTAGATGATATGTATCCAGATGCATTTAAAAGGCTACGTTATCCGCCATGGATTATTTTCTATCAAGGAGACATTGATTTATTAAAAAGAAAAGGAATAGGTATTGTAGGAGCACGAAATTGCTCATTAGAAGCATTACAAAACACGGATACAATTGTTCAAAGATTAAAATCAAAGTATGTGATTGTTTCAGGACTAGCAAAGGGAATTGATGCAAGGGCTCATTTAAATGCAGATAAAACAATAGGTGTATTAGGGTGTGGAATCAATGTTATTTATCCAAAGGAAAATGCATATCTATATGAGAGGATGAAAAAAAGTGGACTTATTTTAAGTGAATATCCGATGCACGTAAAACCATTGGCGTATCATTTTCCATGGCGAAATCGTTTGATTGCAGCACTAAGTGACAATTTAGTGGTGATTGAAGCTACATATAAAAGTGGTACTATGATCACGGTAAATGAGTGCTTAGAATTAAGTGTACCCATTTATTGGTAAATTACATTTCCATCCTTAATATTGGCGATATTTAGTTAATATTGATTTTGCAAATAAGCAATAGAATTCCCTCTCATCCTTAATATTGATGATGAGGGATTCTTTTTGTTACGAGTCATCTTTAATATCGAATAGGGGAAATAGCCTAAAATAGGGGGGTTCCAGAATATTGTAGATGTGACAAAATTTAATATTAAGAATGGGATGTAACTGAAAAAATCAGTTTCCGAATTCAATATTAAATTTGGAATGTAAGTGAAACAGCGTGTTATTTTTTCAATATTAAAAATATAAATGTAACAAGAATGTTCGTGAAAAGAGAAATTAGGGGCATTTTTGTTACATCCCATCTTTAATATTGAAATTAAGAATTTGACTAAGTGTTCCTATCCAACCTTAATAATGAAACATCAAATGGTTATGTTTGTTACGTTCCATCTTTAATAGGGTTTTTTATAATGCGTCTAACAATACCCTTATAACTTTAATATCAAATTTGCAACTAATATCCTAAATTACCAGTCATATTAAATATTGACTCATAGGGAGGAAACAATGTATAAATCGAAACGTAGCCTCAAAGTATATGAGGCACCACTTGGTTTAAATGGTAAACAGCAGATTCCAAGAATTCAGCTTCAGAATCAGTGGCTCGAAGCTCTTGGATATCATGTGGGCGATAAGATTGATGTTCAGTTTACTAATGATACAATTATCATCAATAAAATGAAGACTAAATAAACGAAGAGAATTCCCTCTTATATGAGATATCGTATAGGGGAAATTTTTTGTTTCCCTGATATTTGAAATAACGATACCACTAAAACCTTGATAAATAGGACTTTTTTGATGGTAAACCAAATTCGTGGCGTTTGATGTTGCGGGTTTTTCTTTTTCCCAAATATGCTGCCGAAATGCGTGTTTCTGAAGTCATTCATCTGCATTATGATATTATTTCCCACTCAAATATGCAGATTCACGTCCGAAATACTTCGGGTGTTGTACTCTGCCGAAAATATAGTTAAAATAATATTGACAATATGGCATATATACCATATGCTCTTAGCAGAGAACATAAGGAAAGAAAAATGAAAAAATTTAATGATTATTTAAGAGAACAAATGCAGAACCCGGAATTAAAAAAAGAATACGATAATTTGCAGCCGGAGTTCGACATCATAAGAGCAATAGTTGATGCCAGAACATCTCAGAATCTTACTCAAAAGCAGCTTGCAGAAAAAACGGGTATTCATCAGGCAGATATTAGTAAGTTGGAGAACGGTACAAGGAATCCGTCTATCAATTTATTAAAAAGATTAGCGGAAGGCATGGATATGATGCTTAAAATTGAATTCGTGCCAAAACAAAAAGCACACTGATGAAAAATTCTAATTATTCTCCACACAGAGGAATAGTTAGAGTATTTGGTAAACGAGCAACAAAACAAAATGGAGAGGCTTGCCAGTAATGGTGAGCCTTTTTATCTTCAAAAACACCCTTTGAAAAAACAGCCTTCAGGAAAGGAAATTTGCTGCCGGGGTAAAAAAATCAAAAGAGTTTGTGGAAAATTGGAATCAGAGGTTCCTTGATATAAAAGTTCTCGTTTCCATAGTGAATTTCGGAAAGGGAAGTAATTAACGGAAAAAAAGAACGAAAACATGCGAGTTGCCAGGCTTTAAAGGGAAGTGATTAATGGGGGAAATACAATAGTTGTAATTTTCCATTTAATCAGTTCTCTTCGTTAATCAGTTCTCTTTAAATGGGATATTTTCCATTTAATCAGTTCCATTCGTGATTTTAATTAGTTCTGTTCGCAAAATTTGATTAGCTCCGTTCGGAGATTTAATCATGTCTATATTCTGTTAAATATAGCGTATTAAGTTCTATAGGAGGAAACAACGTGTAAATCGAAACGTAGCCTCAAAGCATATGAGGCACCACTTGGTTTAAATGGTAAACAGCAGATTCCAGGAATTCAGCTTCAGGGCCAGTGGCTCGAAGCACTTGGATATCACGTGGGCGATAAAATTGATGTTCAGTGTACTGGTGACACGATCATCATCAATAAAATGAAGACTATATAAAACAAACAAGCGTCGGCTTATAAAGCAGGCGCTTTTTGGTTTTAAAATAAAACAAGCGAAGAGGATGGTAAAACAAATATTAAAAAAGACCTCGTGGCGTTAGATGCTGCGGATTTTTTTCTTTTTCCCAAATATGCTGCCGGAATGCCATTTTTTTGAAAAGTTTCAGACATATATATTGTGAATCAAGAAAAAAGGAGTGATGAATAATGATACGAGGACAGATTCTGTTTCAATTATATTCAAGAAGAAATATGAAAAAGCTAATCAGTTCGAGAAATTAGAAGGGAGATAGTACGGATGGATTTCTCTATAAACAGCGATACAGAAGTAAACAATGTTTATATTGCCACTACGGATGTATATGGTTATTTTAAATCAAGTGCAGAAGGATGGACAAAAGATAACAGTTTTATTACAGATATTGTTTGTTAAGGCAGATTGCCCTTACAAAGGAGAGGAGAATAATATGTCTGAATAGAGTTGTTGGGTATGTTATGAATGGAATTGACATAAGTGTACTGTTTATGTAGATATTCAAAATAGCATCCCTCTCCGTCTTAAAACAACGGAGTCTTGGATGCTTTTTCAGAGCTTTAACAAGATGGCAGTACTGCCATCTGAAAATATGGAGGATGATATTTATGGATGAGAACAAAAAGGATAAAAGAAAGAACATTATTATACTGATACTTGTACTGATTATTGCGTTAGGCGGCTTCTTTCTTTTCAACAGAAAGGATGACGAAAAGCCTCTGGATGTAGATACAGAACAGAGCAGTTATGTTAAGCCAGAAACCCCTGTGGATCGCAGTAAAAATGTAACTTTGCCAGGCTGGGGTGCATTCAATATTCCTGCCAATACAAAAGAAATTACGCAGGGATTTGAATTTCATAATCCAGAAGAGAACTACTGGTATGTTGATAAAATGTCTGTAGACGGCAAGGAAGTGGAAGACCTTGTTGTAGACAGTGGAAATAAAGTGGAATTGAACCACTATTTGAAACTGAATGGAATTGATTCTGAAGTAAAGTCTATCGGAAAGTATGACAAAGATTTGTTTGAAATCACAAAGACCAAGAAAGGGCAATACCAAATCGAGGCGATTGGATATTCAGACAAAGTTCAGGCTATCAAGATCAAAACCAAAGACGGTAAAAGTCATAAGATTGGCGTTGAATCTAAGTCTGACTGTTATTACATGACGTTTGCGTTATATCTTAAAGAAAACGATGAGCTTCTGTATCAATCGGGACTGGTATCACCAAACAACTACATTCAAAAGATGGAGATAAGGCCGTTGAAAAAAGGCTCTTATGATGCCTACATCGTTATCCAGCCTTATCGTTCTGACAAGAAGACAAAGACAAATCAGGGCGTTGTGAATCTAACACTGAATGTAAGATAATCAAACATCTATTCAAGGATTGCAGTACTGCCATCCTTTCGTGTTATATGAGCTTTTATGATTGGATGTACACCTTCCTCCTTTCCAGTGCATCCAGACATAAGGGCTTATATGTATAAACCCTTTATATCTGTATATGTGGGTCATAGACACAGTACAGAACAAATAATCGCAATTTAATTTTAATTTAGGAGGTAAGACGATTATGAAAAACTTTAGAAATTTATTATTGGCTGGTGCAACAGTTTTAGCTACATTAGCAGCTCCAATGAATGTGTTTGCAAAAAATGTAGACCCTGCTACTGTGGATAGTCAAGAAACAACTTTAAACTACAAAGTAGGTTCTCATTATACTTGGGAAATCCACTCTGACATTGATTTTGGTAAAGACGGTGGAACGAATGCAACTTTAAATGGTACTGTAAAAACTGGTGACCAAAAAGTAAAAGTAACAGAAAACGTTATTGAGGAAGGTAAAAAGCTTCACATTACTGCCCACGGTAGTGGAACAGATAAAACATTTACTATTACTAACGGAAGCAATACAGTATTAAATTATGCTGTTAAATCTGGAGATAAAGCTGTCGGTGTTGACGGGGATGTATTAGATGTTGTTGCAGGAACCAATACTGGTGAAACAGTTATGGACTTCAAATTAAGCACAACAACAGATACAGCTGAAAAAGCCGGAACATATACTGGTACAATCACTTACGCATCAAGTGTTGTTGATGCTCAGTAATTCAAAGCGGAACGTACAATTGAATATATGAGGAACGGGCTTCTATGACAGGTCTGTTCTTCTTTTGATTCTTTTATAAAATTGCTGATCCAAGTCAGAAATCAAGATGGCAGTACTGCCACCTTTCGAATATTTCTGGTTTAGATCAATGATTTTTCAGTTTCTTAAGTAAATGGAATGGAGGAGAGAACATGAAAAAACATTTTGTATTACTGGGGATGATGCTGATACCTGTGTTAAGCGGTATCAGCGTGCCTGTGCTTGCGGATGAGGCCACTGTACCCTTAACCTATGCAGTTTCCGCAAAAATCACATTGATAGATGGTGACATTTCATCGGTTGTGGAACTGGATGAATGTGGTCGAATCAGTGAACCCGCCCATTATTTGAAGGATGGTTATGAATTCGTTGGATGGATGAATGTAGAAACAGGAAAAATGTGGGATTTCAATGATGTTGTGAACACAAATATGACATTGAAAGCTGTCTACAGAAAGCTGGAATCAGCTTCTGTTCCACAAACGCCTTCATCAAACCAAACAGCCAATGTGAATACATCTGTAGACATGGATACAGGACGCTGGGTCCTGATTGGTGTACTTGCCTTGTTTGAGATGGGTCTTGTTATCTATTTAAAGAATTATGTGGATGGAACACAGCCACATCGAAAGGAGAAATAAGATATGAAACATATATGTTTAAAGACGGGAACTAGGATCTTATCAGGTATCTTAAGTATGTCTATGATGGCAGGAATTTTATCTATGCCAGTCATGGCCAACGAGGCGGATACATATAAGCCAGTCAATGATTTAAAATTTACATCGAACATTAAAATGAATACTGTAATGGAAACGGAGGAAGATGGCAGTACTGCCACCGACAATACAGTTCAGGAAAGTGAACCTGCCTCAAATGAGAATGTATCTTCTTCACAGAATACTGTGGATTCCTCTGAATCGGAAACAACCGAACAACAGACAAGTGGTGAATTAAAGTCTGAGACAACGTATTCTACAGACAACACATCAGCTACACTTCACATGGAATATACAGATTCTGGTAAAACATTAGAATTAACGGAAGATTCGAGTGAATTCTATAAGGATGTGTTTGATAAGAAGCTTTTAGTACAGAATGATTCTTCTAAGAATGCTTTAGATTTTACTGCAAATTCAAATGGTGTCTACTGTTTTGATGTGAATGTTAAAGATGATAAGGGAACTATAATCGACACTCAGCAGGTCCGATTCAAGATACTTGATATTGTCGATGCAGAAAACGAGGAAGTACAGCAAGACGAAAATGCGGTTGCACCTGCATCCGTACAGACAAATTCAACTGTACAGGCTAGTCATGATTCAAAATCATTAGGAGTCAGCTATACAAGCAATGGCAGTTACGCATGGACGATTCCTTCTGAAATTGATTTGAATAGACAGGATACTTTGACGGTATCGGCTACAAAGGTCAATGAGGAAGCTAACGCCAGTCTTAAAATCAGTGTCAAATCTGAAAATGGATTCAACATGAAATCCAGCTCAGGACGTATGGGTGCTTATAAGATCACAAAAGATGGAAACCAAATCGTAAACAATTCCATTGTTCTTGAGACTACATCATCAGGCACTACGACAGCAGACCTGAAATTTACTGCAAATCCGGCCAACTTTATGACTTCAGGAACTTATAATGACACATTGACATTCAAAGCACAGAATGGATATGCGACAGGTACTGTACTTGAAATCGAAGGAATGAAGTTCATCGTCATGGCTCAGACAGATGATGATACATATATGCTGATTGATGGAGAAAGTCTTGGAAACATCCAGTACCAGCCAAATGTAGATTCTGATGGAAACTACAAAGTTGGAACCTATGAAACACCGGATGAGAAGCGTTCGGATGGCCAGTATTCCAACACTTATGAAGGAAGCTACATTGATAACTATCTAGAAAATACGTGGTATAAACAGCTTCCTGAGAAGCTACAGAAAGCGATTCAGGCAACGGACATCAAGCAGGCTGCATATAATAATACTTCGTCAAATCCAAAATGGAGATGGTTTGATCCTAATGGAGGAAAGAACAACGATTGGTATTATAATGAAGGCACTACAGAAAATCCGAAATGGGTCATCTATTATAAGGCTAGTTTCCCAGATGATGCACAAGGTGCCTATCCTTTGAATTGTTGGAAGTACAGTGAAAAAGGCTATAACAACACAACTTATAACACGATTTCAAGACATGTATTCCTGCCAAGCGTTGAAGAAGTATCCAACCTAGTGGATCTAAACAACGCCAACAAGGTTTATAATTTCTTGAAAGGTACAAATAACTCCTTATCCCACATGTGGTTCAGAGACAGCAACTCCAGCTCGCCTCGCAGTGCGATGAATTTGATTTACGACAATCGTTCCTTGAACTACGACATTGTAACGGATACTTGGATCGGCGTGCGTCCCGCTTTCACGGTCGATTTATCGACCGTCTCCGCAAGCGTGGTGGATTCTGTGAACTACAAATAGGATGAAACATGGCTAGAGATAAAAACCACGCCTTCATTTCCTCAAGAAATGAAGGCAAACCGACATTTGAAGGTGGCAGAACTGCCATCTTATGAGAAACAAATGTCCGAATGAAGAGGGGAGTATGAGGGGAAACATCCCCTCATGATGATTTTGAATTATGGCAGAAAAGAAGAAAGAGTTACATCTGCTGAGACATGCAGAGTTGTTTGATGATGCACTTGTGACAGTAAGTGCTCATGCACCAAAGAAGTTTCGCAACAATATCGTGCATGACTTGCAGATAACATCGGAAAATATAGTGAAAAGTATATTCTGGGCCAATGAATATCGGCAGTCCGATATTCAGGCATGTCTAAAATATACAAAACAGGCAGAAATCAACATCCGCTGGATGACGAGAAGACTTGAAAGAGCCAGACGGATGCAGTGTATTACGCCTGTAGAGGAATTGGACTTAGGTGGACAGCTCGCAACTGTAGAGGAATATTTTGCGGGCTGGTCAGATTCAAATAAAAAACTAAGTGAAGAACTTAGACAAGAAGAACTTAGAAAAAAGAATCTCTAAGTCGGGATACAGGATAGAAACGCCGGTTCGTGTTGGGTTTCTTGAGTGTTTGTTGATTGCGTGGCCTTTTTATGGGTCTAGTCTCCAGCTCGCCTCGCAATGCGATGAATTTGAATTACAACAATCGTTCAATGAACAACAACAATGTAACGAATACTTGGATCGGCGTGCGTCCCGCTTTAGTAAGCATCCAGAAAGGATGTGCCAGCAGTCAGAATAAGACGATATGTCGAAAAGACCAGAGCATAACATAAAGGATCCTGTATCCTGCGTATTGTACGCAAATCAGTCATGCACGGATCTTGAGTAGGGCTACAGATACTCGTGACTACGTGCATGATTTTTTAATTTATTGAATGGAGTGAATGAATGTATATACCCGAACATTTAACAGAAATATTTACGTTTGAAAATCTGTTGAAAGCATTTCGAAGCTCAGCATCGAATCACAGACATAAAGAGGACGTACAGGAATTTCTGAATCATCTGTATCTGAATATACGAAGAATCGAAAAGACATTCAAGAGAGGAGAATATCCTGAAATCACGTATCATAGCTTTATAGTCACACAGCCAAAGCTGAGGGTCGTATGGGCAACATCATTTGAGATACGTGTGATACAGCACTGCTTCTGTGATGTATTTCTTACACCTTTCTTTGAACAGATATATGTACCTAGAAACTGTGCATGCAGAAAGGACAAAGGCACAGATTACGCTGCCAACTGTCTGAAAGCAGACTTGAAGTATTATTATCGGGAAAATGGCGATTCAAATTCAGGATATGTTTTAAAGGCTGACATTCATCATTATTTTCAAAGTATTGACCATGATATATTGAAACGCATGCTCCATCCAATCCTTCCAGATGGAGAAGTCAAAGACTTCCTGTTCTACATTATTGACAGTTTTGACAAAGGAGGTCTTCCTTTAGGCAATCAGACAAGCCAGCTGCTGGCATTATATTATCTTCATCCAGTGGATGTACTGATTCAGAACAAGTATGGTGTAATGTTTGATTACGGTGCCTTGTTTTCAAGATACATGGATGATCTGGCACTGATTGCAGAGGATAAACAGACTTTGATCGATGCATACAAGGATATAGATTTTATATTAAGAAATGCATTGAATCTATGCTTCAACGATAAGACGAGTATCCATCCATTAAAGAATGGAATCGGTTTTCTTGGATGGAACTACTACCTTTTAAAGACTGGACGTGTATTGAAAAAGCGGAAGAAGGATGCAAAGGACAGAGCAAAAAAGAAAGTAAAGCTGGCTATCTATTTATATAATGAGAATATCATTGATGCAAGAAGCTATGGGAATCGTATAACGAGTGTTCTGGCAACTTTGAAAAAAGGAAATGCGGGAGCATTTGAGAGAAACCTGATCCACATGCAGAATACCTGCTCAGACAGGTTTAGAAAGGAAATTTATGATTATTAAATTTGCTGCCGGGGTAAAAAAATCAAAAGAGATTGTGAAAAATTGGAATCAAAGGTTCCCTGATACAAAAGCTCTCATTTCCATAGTGAATTTCGGAAAGGGAAGTGAATAACGGGGAAAAATAAACGAAAACATGCGGCTTTCGAGCATCTAAACGGAAGTAATTAAAGGGGAAATACAGTAATTGTGATTTTCCATTTAATCATGTCCGTTTTTTAATCATGTCCGTATTGTAAGTTTAATTATGTCCGTTTTAGAATTTGATTACTTCTAAGTTGGAATTACAGGAGGGAACAATGTATAAATCAAAACGTAGCCTCAAAGTATATGAGGCACCACTTGGTTTAAATAGTAAGCAGCAGATTCCGAGAATTCAGCTTCAGGGCCAGTGGCTAAAAGCACTTGGATATCATGTGGGTGATAAGATTGATGTTCAGTGTACTAATGACACGATCATCATCAATAAAGTGAAGACTATATAAAATAAGCGTCGGCCAATGAATCGGCGCTTTTGTTTATAAAGTATTATTGTGCCTTACTGAATATCCAGTTATAATAGCAAATATAATAGCCAAGGAGGTTTATATATGAAAACAAAACAAATTTTAATGGCAGGAGCATTAGCTCTTAGTATGGTTTTATCTGGTGGAATGTTGACTGGATGTTCTAATTCTTCAAACACAAAAGATACAAAGACATCCGAAGTTGGTAAGAAAAAGGAAGTAAAAACACTTGGTCAAAAAACCAAGGATTCAAAATCCTTGAAGATTACAAACAGTACTGGAAAGAAGATCACTGTATTTGAAACGAAATCAAGTACAGAAGAAAGTTTCAGTGATAACTTGTTGGAAGATGGAGACGCTGTAAAAAACAAAGAAGAACGTACATTATACTATGATGTAAAAGAAAACGATAAGTTAGATGTAAAGATTGGTTTACAAGATCAGGATAAAACATTCGTTTTCAAAGATGTAGATACAGAAGATACTAAAAAGGTGGACGTTTCTTTAAAAGAAGATAAAGTCAATCTAGATGTAACGAAAAAAGATGGCACTACTGCCACTTTAACACCAAGTGAAGATTCTGCTAAGACAGAGGAAGAAAAAAAGGATGAGTCTGAAGTAAAACAGGAAGAAAAGAAAGAGGAGAAGAAGGAAGAAACAGCAAAAGCCGATTCTTCAAACAAATCGAATACTTCAGATTCAAAGAAGGACAATACAGCTTCGACTACAAATACTAGCTCGAATAAGAACAACTCAAGTTCTTCTAAGCCTTCAAACAGCAGTAACAATAACTCTGGCTCATCAAAACCATCGAATAACAGTGGTTCAAAACCAGCCGAACATCAGCACAACTGGGTGGCTCAGTACAAGACGGTAAATGTTCCTGAAAAAGGACACAACGAGCAGGTTTTGGTGCAGGCGGCTTATGACGAACAGGTTCCAATTACTGAGATGAAGGCGTATTCAATTTGTAATGATTGTGGTGCAGATATTACTGGAAACACTTACGAACATGTGAAAGATCATATGATTAATGACACTGGTAATGGAGGCTATCACACTGAATGGCGTGAAACAGTTGTGGGATACAATACTGTACATCACGATGCAGTGTACGAAACAAGATATGTGGTCGATTCACCTGCAACGACAAAGCAGGAATTGACAGGCTATAAGTGCAGCAGCTGTGGAAAAACGAAAGCTAACTAAATATAGATCAAAAGACAGAATATAGGAACTCAGATTGAGTACCTTTTCTGTCTTTCACACGCAATAAAACGGGGAGTACCCATACTATTGCACCAAAAGAAAGTAGTTATAAGAAAGGGTGGCGAAATATGAACAGATACAGTTTATTTGATGTACCTTAAATTAAATTGAAATAATATCAATATTTTTCCTTTCAGAATATTGATAGTACGAAACACTCAAAATATCAAGATTTCTAACGTTAGAGATTTTTATAAGGGATAGAGATAGAAATAAATAAAGGGGAAATAAATGAATTAAGGCAGTTTGCCAGGACCTGTTGAAAGAGGAACTTCATTTTGCCGGGTTGTTTGATAATTTACAGATTGTCTCGCTTCTTACGGATTTGGAAAGTCTTTTATAGGAGGTAGAGTAATATGCCAAGACAGAAAAAAGATGCAAAAATTCTCAATATCAAACTAGCAAAAGAGATTAGTGATCAGCTGGAACAGTTTTGCGAAGAATCAGGAATATCTAAAACTGTTGCTACAGAAAAAATTTTATCGAAGTATTTTGAGGAATATTTCAGCAGACCGGAAGAAGAGCGCACACTTTTCAAATAAGAATATTTAAGAATGCCCACAGGCCTAATAAGCTTGTGGGTATTTTTATGCCTAAATAGAACATGTATGTAAGATTTCTTTTGAGTTGCAATTAGGAAAAAGCGCGGATTTACAGGCAAAATTACAACATTCAGTTTGAGGCTGTATGAGAAACAAAACATGTTGTCTGATTCTGACATATAGTATATGCCAAAGTAATTTATCCCTAAAAATAGGGACAATATTAGGTATAAACAAATTATGTATTCAAAAAGGAGGAAACACATGGAGAAAATTGAATTCACAAACCCGGAGAGCAAGGAATTTAACGAAGAAGTAAGGAACTACCTTGAATTGATGAGGGATACGGAAGCCCTTATTGGTGACGGGATGGATAAGTTGAAAGGGGCTAATTGGGCAAAGCTTTGGAGCAGCCTTGATAAGCTGGTCTTTTATCCGAAGACATATGAGGGGAATTTGGCTATTTTTAAAACCCGATGCGATATTCGATACGTAAGCTTGTTTACGAAGCCAGCATTTTGCTGTGATAAGGAAGCAGACTTTGAGTTGGGCGGCATCCTTAGATCATGGCTTGATGATGGCCAGAAACGTGGCTATTCGATTCTTATTAACACGACCATCAATGAATATTGGGGACATGGCATTTTTATCGATCCAGATACGGGGCATATTGCGCCTGTGATGACGGACTATGATGCGGAGCACCGTACTTATACATTATATTGATCAGCATCAATTTCAACCGAACCAGGGAACATTTCCCTATATTCATCAACTAATTTTCGGAATATGTAACGGGTAACCGGTCCCTTATCTGGAAGCTTATCTGTCAATAATTTCATCGCTTGACGCTCAGTGATTTTATGTAGGCAGTATTGTTCTATAGCATCAAATGCTTCGCGGTTCAGGCTCATTAGTGATATACGACGTTTCGGTCTTCCAGAAGCTTTTCTGTGACCAGGAAGCTGCTCGATAGGCTGCGACTGACGGTAGTTATGGATTTGACTAAGTGTTCCGGATAATAGCTCATGGTCGTGGGTATCATCTTTGTCGTCATATTCAAGCGATGGGATTCGCAGGTGGATCTGTTTGTCTTGAAGGAGTTTTAGCGTTTTTTGTATTGTTGGCAGAGTACCGCCAAGTACATAGATATTTGCTACATATAACGTATCGCCACTTTGAACAGGGCGACGTGGGGAAATCTCACCTTTAAGTATGTTACCGTCTGAATAGACAGAACGAGCCACGTCGCAACATTTTATGTAGAAGTAGTTGTATTCTGAGCCGAGCCAGTGGGTTGTATCTGGCAAATGTTTGCGTGCTATTTCGTATTGTTCGTTTATATTTTCAATTCGTGTATTACGAAACAGCCACCACTCGCTCATGGCACAGCCTCCTCTCATTTGTAATGGTTACTAAGACTAACCACTGCATTATATCATATAATTTAAAAATGTTGTTCGAAAATTAGAAGTTTCAAAAAAATAAACAAAAATTGCATAAATAAGGTATTTGTAGATGAAATTTTGTCTGAAAATTGTTTGAAAACCCCCAATTATTTGTATGTGAAAATAAAAGCATGTGGAAAATCGGGCATAAGAGTAGGGAAGAGCAAAATCAAAGGAGGCAAAATATGAAAGAAAAAAGCGACATTAACAAACTGTTAGAGGGACGCTGTAGAGGACAGGGCGTTGAATATGTAGCATTCAAAAAAGCAAATGAATCTCACAGCATTGGTACTGCAACAGCTATTTATGACCCAATCGCTGGCAGAACTGTAGATGTACTCAGTATGAATGAGTTTCGATTTTTTATGATTACTAGATTTGATCCGAAAGTGGTCGAGATTAAGGAACAGATGCTTATGATCCCGGGGCTTGTAGCTAAAGCAGCTGCCAAGAACGGATTCCGAATTCCAACTAACATTCTCACAACAGATTTCGTTGTTTTCTATGAAGATGGCACAATCAAAGCTTTTTCGGTTAAGTCTAGTAAAAAGATCTTTGATAAGGAGCGTTATAAGGACAAGGGAAAATGGAGAGCACTTGTAAGACGCCAGAAATTAGAGCGTGATTATTGGGAGTTGCTTGGAGTTGAGTGGTCTATTATATACGGAGATGAACTCAATGTTATGGAAGCGGCAAATATCCGAGCCTGCTTGAAATGCTATAACCAGCAGAATGTCAGCACAATCGACCATATGTATAGATATCTTATCGCACACCATCATGTGGCGGTGGATCTCACCCAAAAAATCCATTTTGCAAAAGTTGCAAAAGAAAATGAAGAAGAAATCAGAAGACTTTATAAGGAGGTAACGGATAATGGCACAAAAACTTGTATTGGAACCCGGGAAAACAATCTGCTTCGAGGGAACCACTTATAGAATTCTTTCAATCAACGGTGGTTTTGTCGATTTGGTTGAAGTGGAAGGGAGTAAATTAAATGCTATTTCGGCAGCAATGGAGTTGTTTGAAGATATTGATCCTAAAAGAGTTTTCGAAATTGCAGATACCTTTGGCCCAAAGGAAGTATCTGTAACAGAAGAACAATGGGAAACAATGCAAAATAAAAGAAGATGTATTGAAGAAATGCTGGATAGTATCAATCATGACTATACTTTGATCCAGACAAAGAGGAGTGGATTGGATATTGGAAAGTACTGTTCTGAATTTAACTGCTCAAGACCAACGGCATTCAAAGCCCTGCGCCAATATATCCAGTCTGGCCGTAACATTTACAGCTTAGTGGATGGAAGAAGACGCGAAAACCTCAGCAGAGGCAATAGAAGAGAAAACAGATACCTGTGCGAGGAAGAAGAGATGGATGATGATACACGTAATATGCTTTACGCATACAAGCAGCTTAAAAAAGGGTTGTTTACATCTGTAAGGGAAGCTTATGACGATATGCTTACATACCGCTATGGACGAGTTCAAAGAGATGAAGATGGTCGTGCAGAATTTGTTGAAGTTTCAAAAGAAGCACCTTCATTGAGGGTTTTCCGTGGGTTCATCGAAACTAAGATTGCACCAATGAGTGTAGAAGCTTTCTTTAAGGGGACAAGGGAGCTCAGAAACTCTGACCGTATCAGATTCGGTCGTGCCCAGGATGGATGTACACATCCAGGTAGCATTATTGAAATCGATGCATGTGAGCTGATCGTGGTTGTAAATTCAGAAAAAGACAGAAGAAAATCAGTAGGAAAGCCGGTGGTGTATTTCGCTATTGATGTGTATTCCTGTTGCATTGTTGGTTATTATGTTGGCTTCGAAAACAATAGCTTTTTAGGGGCAACGTCGTTGTTTGCAAACATTTTTTTCAAACAACATCAGTTAACAAATAAAAATGGTGATGTTTTAACGCCTGGAGGATTTATTCCAGACTCTATCAGAGTCGATCAGGGATCTGAATGGGTTTCAAAAGGAATCCGTCGTATGACAAATGAAACAGAGATTGATGAAACAATTGCTCCTCCAGCAATGGGATCAATGAAAGGTCTCGTAGAAAACAGTTTTCTGGTTTACCAGAAGAAATTGCAGAATCTGGGACGCGGATATGGTGTTATCTATCATGAATACCAGTCCAAGCATTACGAAGAAGCCTGCATGATGTTGGAAGATATCAAAAGAGACATCGAGGATTTTATCATTGAATTCAATCAAAAGGAAAGAGAAGCGCTGGTAACTACCAAAGAGATGGTGCGAGAGGAAATCATTGCTTTGCCGTATAAACTTTGGCAGTTTGGCATTGGTTTCGATGGAAATCCAATCTGGGTAACAGATGCACAAAAACAGAGGCTGTTGTGGTCCCTTCTTCAGACTTGTACAGATGGGATGCATGCATCGGTTAATCTTCGAGGCATCACGATTAAAAGGTTACGCTATATTTCGAAAGAACGTGCGTTTACCAACATGTTAACTTACAACCACTTTCATAAACAAGATAAAATTCCATACGAGGTTCGTTATGACCCAAGAAGTGTAGATTGTGTGTGGATCAAGATTAATGGTGAAATCTATCAGATTCCTATGGCTGCAGATACGGTTGCGAATATGTTTAATATCAAGTATGTGAATCCATTAAAGATTATGAGACAGAATACACTGTATTTTGCGTTGTTCCCTTTTTTGACAGAGGGAACGCAGGCAAAGATAGTTCATCGTTTTTTGTACGGCGGAGATATACATTGGTTTCATACTACCACAGGACTTAAGTATTGTCCGAATTGTGTGAAAGATGATATGAACGACGGCAGATTGCCATATTACAGAGTTTGGCATCAGCTGGATGAAGTACATACGTGCTGCAGACACGGATGCAAGCTTAGAGTTATTCCAGGATTAAAACTTGGGATGTTAGATGCTGATGAAACAGTAGATGCTTCTGAGGAGGTATCTGCAGAAGGAGAAGATTATAGTGAACTTATCTATAAAATGTACAAAAATCCTATATATACCAGCATTGAAAAATGGGGGAATAAAAGTATTATAAATTTCCAGGCATCCCGCATTTCAAAAAAGCAGGGACTTGAAGCGGCCATGAAACAACTTCCAGTATCAGAAGAAGGCTATAAATATCTTACAGAGGGAAATTGTCAGATGTGTGGTAAAAGTTTCGTAGCACATCCATTTGTTCATGAAACTTTCGGAGTGTGTCCGGAGTGTGAGAAGACTCTTACAAAGCAACAGATTATCAACATTAGATCGAAGACGCAGGATGAGTATGAGATGGATGGCAGATTTGTTAAGCATAAAAAATGTGGAAGAAGATTATCAGGAGGATACCATAAGTTCAGATGGAGCAGAATCAGTTGCATGTGCGAATCGCTTCCAACATTACAAGACTATCAAGAGGAATTTGATGATGATGAATTTAAGGTAACAGGTTTTAAAACTGAAAAAGGGAAGACAACTCTTTCTATAAAACATAAAAACTGTCAAAAGGAATTTAATATCTGTAGAACTGATTTTATGACGAGGAGATATTGCAGAGTCTGCGAATCCTATGAAAATAAGTTTACTCAGCAGTTCAATAGTATGGTAAGAGACGAATACACCTTATTAAGCCGGCCTGTTTCTTCAGTAGATTATTTTGAAGCCCGCCACGAAACATGTGGCTTTAAATTTAGAATGCGGGCACGGAATTTCACAGAAGGTCAGAGATGCCCGTTCTGTCAAAAGAATATCGGCTTTGAAAAGGTAATGGGATTGTTAGAGGAGAATTGCAATCTGACAGGATACGAGATTGACGATACATCTCCGGATATAATCGTAACGCTGCCATCTGGGGAAAAGAAAACCATGCGGTGTGCATGGGCGCTACAGGAGCTGACAAGATATGATGAACCAGAATTCTTTTTAAGAAAGAATAGGATCAAACCAGTAATTAGTGAAAAAGCAAAGGTGTTTATATACATCAGGGACCATTGTGATGAAAACGGATATTTTCTTTCAAATAAGGACTATTTAAAGGCAGGGGTAACACAGGGCAATTTCTTTACGAGTGTCAGGTATCTGAAAAAGTCTGGACATTTGGAAGAGGTAGAGAAAGGAAAATACAGAGTATTGAAAAGGAGTGATGATTCATGATTAAATTACCGATTTATTTTCCACCATATGAAGACGAATTACTGTATGGTTGGTTTTTCCGATTAAGGAAAGCAATGCACGTAAGCGTTAGGCGCTTTAGACAGTATTTCTTTATGGATCCGAATGGAACCCCTGAGTTGATTCAATCTTTCAATATTTCGGGAATGTTCTGGGTGAGCAGAGAATGGGAACGTTTTCCTGAAATACTAGATATTTTATTTAGACATAGTACAGTGACTTTAAATTATGATAAAACATTGCCATTGTATGTTGGGAAAAAAGTACTTTCAATTCTATATAACCGTGGGGTCCCGCTTTACGATACGCCCAGCAAGTCGGCGCATTTCCCCAAATTATGCCCAGAATGCATGAGAGAAGACCGGGCAGCTGGAAGAGAACCTTATATCCGAACATGGCACTGCGGACGGGATGTGACGGTATGCAAAAAACATAAATGTAACCTGCATCGTGCAGAGTTTTATAATGGATATTATTCACTTGGGACGAAGCTGGATTCAGACGAAGGATCATATGCTGAAGCGGAGCATTTTTATAAAAAGTGGGCTTGTGCTGTAGAAAGTTCTGAACACCCAATTAGATTAGAGAATGAGCATATTGATGAATGCACGTTACTGATGGAATTTGGTCCAGTTGTCCTGGCAAAGTGTAACCGGTGTGGGCTGGAATTTTTTACTACACGATATATGCTTGAGCTTGGGCGTTCCTGCCCTGAATGTGAGCTTAAAGAGAATGTTCCACAAAATATTATTTCGAAAATAAACGGATACGTCTTTGTTAAAAATATTGAAGACATCAATGAAAAAGATTGCATCCGGCATGACAAATGTGGGGCGGTTCTTCCTTACAGCGCAAATGAAATCTTATACGGGGGAAGTCGATGTAAATGCGAAAGAGAGAGAAGCGATGAAGAATTGAAAAAAGATTGGGGAATCGGAGGCGATTATACAATTCTAGGTAGAAAACATGATGAGTCTGGAAGAATACTTGTAACGGTAAAACATAATCCATGTGGAGAAATTTCAGATAAGGGTAAGTATTTTTTCGATAAAGGTTGCCAGTGCAGGTGCGAGCGCCTGAAACTCACACAAGAAATGATTGACGAAAGGTATTCAATCGACGACCCGGATTGGGAGATCATGTCGGGGTACAGGGATGCAAGGAAAAGAATTCATCTTATTTTGAAACATATTCCATGCGGCCGAGAATATGATAAGGTGTTTTGGTCTACTAATTATCATTATAAACTTGGTTGTGTGTGTGACAAAAAAAATGAAAAAGACTAAGAGTGGAGTGGTAATAAAAAAGAAAACGTATACGAAAAAATATTTGATTGAACATTATCAAATCAGCGATGAATTTGATGTTTTATCGTGGAGGAAAACGAAAGGTGGAGATATTCGAATAACGGTCAAACATAAAACATGTGGTTGCATTTTAGAACGCAATGCACTTGCTTTCAAAAAAGGAATAAAGCACAAGTGCCGCGCTGGATATACAGAAGAAACACTTAGAAAAAAGTACGGAATTGGAGAAGACTATCTGATAAGAGGGTGGGATATAGACGAAAAAGGAGGGGTTACCCTTAAACTAACACATCTCCCATGTGGAAAGGAATACAGTGTACAAGAGCATCGTATTCGTCATGGGTGGCGTTGTCGGTGTGCTCAATCATTAACAGAAGAAGAACTGAGAGAAAAATACCAGATTCCAGATAGTTATGAAATCTATTCATGGTATAGAAAGGAAATTACGGGCATAACCATTGTAAAAGGGAAACACAAGCCATGTGGCTGCGAGTTTGAAAAGATGGCCAGCGTACTGAAAAAAGAAGAGTGTGCTGAATGCGATAGTCGTAGAAGACGAGCTGAAGAAAAAGCGAATTTCGAAAAGAAGGTTTCGGAATTAGTGGGAGATGAGTACGTTCTTGCTGGGGAATATCATGGGATTAGAGAAAAGGTGCCGCTGTATCACTCAAAATGTGGAAGGGTGGTCAACATTATTGCAGATAAGTTTTTAGATGGAGCTAGGTGTAGTTGTGAAAAGCGTATTGAGAAAGTAGATATTGACAGGTATCTTGATTCATTTGAACCAAACTTTACGATTGAGAAAGTAAAATCGGGATACAAAGTTACATTTAAAGACAGCGGAAATGAAGTAACAATGCAGGCCAGAAGAATAAGGCAGGAAGCAACCTGTCTATGTGAACCGACTTACTTCACAAGAAAGAAAAAAAGTTGAAAAGGTACGTCCATAAAAGTGGGCGTATTTTTTCTGTCATAAACTGTCGAAGAAAATTATATTTTTTTGACATATATAATTATTATAGAAGAATATTGTTCAGTATTTAAGATGAGATGTAACATAAAAGACGATTTCTAAACTTAATATTTAAAATGGGAAGTAACTGGAATGGGAGATGGAATTTCAATATTCAATACGGAAGGTGATTACAAAGCGAAACTAGCATATCGTATTAAGAATGAGAGCGGAGAAAAAGTGAAAATCAGAAATCCAGTATTTAAGATGGAAATCCAAACCGGTATTTAAGATGGAATGGGGATCTATCATTATTGCGTGCCAACTGCTTTTCAAAATGTAAAATATCAAGGCTGTAATTATTTGATTAACAATGGAGCGAATATTTTAGTGGATATAAACGATGTTGATGACATCTGAGGATTGACAAAATGAATTTTTTAATGTTTGATATAGCGTGAATATGGGGGAACCAAATGAAAAAACATTTAGTTATAGTGGAGTCGCCTTCCAAATCGAAGACGATTGAAAAATATTTAGGAAAAGACTATAGAGTTGTTTCCAGTAAAGGCCATGTATGTGATTTGGCAACAAGCGGAAAAGAAGGTTTAGGAATTGATGTGGATCATGACTTTGAACCTAAATATAAAATTAGTAAAGAAAAGAAAGAAGTAGTAAAAGAATTAAAGGAATACGCATCCAAAGCACAAGATATTTATCTTGCGAGTGACCCCGACCGTGAAGGGGAAGCTATCGCATGGCATTTAGCTCGTGTTTTAGATTTAAATACAGAAGACAATAATCGTATTGTTTTCCACGAAATTACGAAACCTGCAATTCTTGAGGCTATGAAAGAACCAAGAAAAATTGATATGGATCTTGTAAAATCACAGGAAACACGTCGTATGTTGGATCGTATTATTGGATTTAAATTAAGTAAACTTTTGCAGAATAAGATTCAGTCTAAATCTGCAGGACGTGTACAATCTGTCGCATTGAAATTGATTGTTGATCGTGAAAATGAAATTAAAGCCTTTAAACAAGAAGAATACTGGACGATTCATGCACAGTGTAAGAAGCAGAATAAAGCATTCGAAGCGGACTTGGTTAAGGTTGAAGGAAAAAAACCTAAAATCAAGAATGAAGAAGAGGCAAAGGCATTATTAGAAAGATGTAATGGAGAATATGTTGTTACGTCTATTTCAAAGAAACAAAAGAAAAAACAGCCAAAGCTTCCATTCACTACATCGACTATGCAGCAGGAGGCCAGTACAAAACTAGGTTTTGGTGCAAAGAAAACAATGAGCGTAGCACAAAAGATGTATGAAGGTATAGACCTAGGTGGAAACATGGAAGGTTTGATTACTTACATGCGTTCCGATTCAACACGTTTATCTGATATTTTTGTTGGGGATGCCAAAGACTTTATCACAAATACATATGGCAAAGAATATGTTGGACATGTACATCAAAAAAATGGTAAGAATACACAAGATGCGCACGAAGCAATTCGACCAACAAATATTAATCGTACACCAGAATCGATTAAGGACCACCTTACAAATGATCAATATCGTTTGTATTCCTTAATTTATGCACGTACATTGGCATCTTTAATGAAAGATGCAGTTTATGATGTGACAAGCATTAAGATCACAAATAACGATTTAGAATTTAGTGCAAGTGGGCAAACAATGACTTTTGATGGTTACTATAAAGTATACTCAAAATATGAGAAACAAAGCGATGCATTACTTCCTAAATTAGAGGAAAATGAAGTCTTAAAAAATGTGACACCAATTTCAAAACAACACTTCACAGAGCCACCAGCACGTTATACAGAAGCACGTTTAATTAAAGATCTAGAAGAAAAATCAATTGGTAGACCAAGTACATATGCGACAATTATTGATACGTTACAAAAACGTGGCTATGCATCTTTAGAAAAGGCAAGTGAATCATCAAAGACAAAAGTGTTTATTCCTAGTGAACAGGGAATTTTGACAAATGAAAAGCTTCAACAATACTTTTCAAGTGTAATCAACGTTGAATATACGGCAGACATGGAAAAAACATTGGATGAAATTGCCGAAGGAAATGAAGATTCCATTTCTTATATGCATAAGTTCTATGATAAATTTGCACCTCTTGTGGAGGATGCATATGAAAAAATGCCAAAGAAAGAATTGGAACGTGTAGGACGTACATGCCCAGAATGTGGTGGGGAGCTTGTTTATCGTAATGGACGTTTTGGTAAATTTATTTCATGCATTAATTTCCCAACATGTCGATACACAGAAAATGATGAAGAAGAACTTCCTGAAGAGGCAAAAGAAGAGAAAATCTGTCCAAATTGCGGAGCTAAAATGGTCATTAAAAGAGGTCGTTATGGACAATTCTGGGCTTGTTCAAATTATCCAGAATGTAAGACAATTGAATCTTTGAAAAAGAAAGCTAAGCCTGAGCCAACAGGTGAAATGTGCCCTGAATGTGGTCATGAGCTTGTAAGAAGAAAATCACGTTTTGGAACTACCTTCATTGGATGCTCTAACTATCCAAAATGTCGTTATATAAAAAAAGAACCTAAGAAAACAGAGGAAGATAAATAATGGAACAAGTTACAGTTGTAGGAGCAGGGCTAGCAGGTTGTGAAGCAACTTGGCAGCTCGTTAAAAGAAATATTCCTGTTCGTCTAGTTGAAATGCGTCCCAAAAAGGAAAGCCCAGCATTTCATACAGATCGCTTTGCAGAACTTGTATGTTCTAACTCACTTCGTTCAAATGCGATGAATAATGCGGTTGGAATTTTAAAAGAAGAACTTCGTCAAATGGATTCGTTGATCATGAAATCTGCGGATATGCATGCCGTACCTGCAGGAAGTGCGTTGGCTGTAGATCGTGAAACATTCTCACAATATATTACAGATACAATTAAAAATCATCCTTTAGTCGAAGTGGTCAATGAAGAAGTTACATCTTTACCTGAAGGACCTTGTATTATTGCGACAGGACCTTTGACGAGTGATTCTTTGGCGAAAGCCATTCATGAGTTTACATCAGAAGATACTTTTCATTTCTACGATGCAGCAGCACCCATCATTGAAAAGGATTCAATTGATTTTAGTAAAGCGTATTATAAATCTCGTTATGATAAAGGGGAAGCAAGCTATATCAATTGTCCAATGAATGCAGATGAATTTGAAGTGTTTTACGATGCTTTGATTCATGCAGAATGTGCACATATGCATGATTTTGAAAAAGAAACGTATTTTGAAGGTTGTATGCCAATTGAAGAAATGGCACGCCGTGGAAAAAAGACGATGTTATTTGGTCCCCTAAAACCAGTTGGACTTGAAAAAGATAAAGATTCACATCCAGTTGCGGTTGTTCAACTGCGCCAAGACAATGTTGCGGCAAGTATGTATAACATTGTTGGTTTTCAGACACATTTAACTTGGCCAGAACAACGAAGAGTATTCTCGTTAATTCCAGGCTTGGAAAATTTAAAAATTACACGTTATGGTGTGATGCATCGAAATTCATATTTATCGAGTCCTATTGTATTAAAAGAAACATATCAGGCAAAAAACAGAGAAAATCTATTCTTTGCCGGACAATTAACAGGCGTAGAAGGATATGTAGAATCTTGTGCATCGGGTTTAATTGCAGGAATTAACATGGCATTGTTGATGCAGGGTAAAGAACCAATTTGTTTTGGAAATACCTGTGTCATGGGTTCTCAAGCTTATTATATTACACATTGTGATCCTAAACATTTCCAGCCAATGAACGCAAACTTTGGGATTATGCATTTAAATGAAAAATGCAAAAAGCATGAACGTAAAGAAAAGCTTGCAAGTCAAGCACTGAGTCGAATTCAAGAAATCAAGGAACAAGTCAATGGATGAGTTGATTCAACGTTTTTTAAAGTATATCTATCGAAAAAACACGCAATCAGAAAAAACCATTGAGTCCTATAAAAACGATTTGATCCAATATAAAGAATATTTATTAAGTCAATCTATTGATTCTTTTGAATCGTGCGATAGATTGACTTTTATGAATTTTTTAACGACCATGGATCATTTAAAAACAAGTTCTATAGCCCGTAAAATGAGTGTTTATCGTTCTTTTTACGCGTATTTAGCAGAATATATGGGAATCATGGAAAATCCTTTAGTAGGGATTCAAACTCCAAAACAATCAAAACAGATTCCGGATTTTTTGTTTATTGAAGAAATTCAAGAATTCTTAAATTCCTACGATGATGCAAAAGAGGATGAACATAGAGACCGTATTTTATTTACAATCATGTATGCATGTGGATTGCGTGTAAGTGAATGTGTGAATTTAAAATGGACACAAATCGATATAAACAATCGTATTGTTCATATTCGAGGTAAAGGGGATAAAGATCGTATTGTACCTTTTTATAAAGGATTTGAGGATGAATTGTTAGAATATAAAAATAGCTTTTGGGCTAAATATGCGATAGATGACCATGTGTTTGTGAACTTAAGAGGAAAACAGCTTACATCTAGAGGAATTCAGTATTTGATGGATAAGCATGCAAAAAATATAGGAATGCATATGAAACTGCATCCACATATGTTACGACATAGCTTTGCGACACATTTACTGGATAACGGAGCAGATATTCGTGTGGTACAAGAATTATTGGGACACAGTTCTTTATCAACAACACAGATATATACACATGTAACAACAGCTCAGTTAGTAAAGGCTTATAAAAAAGCACATCCTTTTGAAAAATAACATCTTGCAAGTTAAAAAGGATATTGCTATAATGTAAAAGCGCGTGATTGCGCTTATTACACACATCATGGATTCGTGTGCCCGTGCACTTTAGTGTTGCATACGTCTGAAATGATGGAGGAGAAACGGAAAGGTAGGACTATTATGTCAATCGTATCAATGAAGAAAATGTTAGAGAACGGTGTTCACTTTGGTCACCAGACTCGCCGTTGGAACCCAAAGATGAAACCATTCATCTACACAAGTCGCAACGGGGTTTATATCGTAGATTTAAACCAAACTCAAGCACAAATCGAAGCTGCTTACAATGAATTAAAAGCTATTAGCGAACGTGGTGGAAAAGTATTGTTCGTAGGAACAAAAAAACAAGCTGCAGAAGTAGTTGAAGAACAAGCTTTACGTTCAGGATCTTTCTATGTTAATAAACGTTGGTTAGGTGGTTTATTAACAAACTTCCGTACTATTCAAAAACGTATCAAACGTTTAGTTGAAATCGAAGAAATGGAAGCTAGTGGAAAAATCGAAGTTTACACTAAGAAAGAACAAGCTAACTTACGTAAAGAAAAAGCTAAATTGGAAGGTTCTTTAGGTGGAATCAAAGAAATGAAGAAACTTCCAGATGCATTAGTTGTTATCGATCCAAAAGAAGAACACAATGCAATTGCTGAAGCTAAAAAATTAGGAATCCCTGTATTCGCAATGTTAGATACAAACTGTGACCCGGAAGATGCTGATTTTGCAATCGCTTCTAATGATGATGCAGTTCGTTCAATTAAATTAGTTACAACAATCTTGGCTGATGCTATCGTTGATGCTAAGGGTGGTCTATTAGAAATGGCTTACTTAGATGAAACTGAAGATGATGTAACTATGGAAGACGTTATTAAAAATGTTGAAGCTCAAATCGCTGAAAACGAACGTCGTCGTCGTCAAAGAAATGAAGAACGTAGAAAACGTAACTTTGAACGTAAAAATCGTCGTCCTTTCAACAAGAAAAATGATGACGCAAAACCAGCTGCAAAGGCTGAAGAAGCAAAAGCTGCTGAATAATTAAAAATATAGGAGGATGCTAAAATGGCTATCACTGCTGCTCAAGTAAAAGAATTACGTGAAAAAACAGGTGCTGGTATGATGGATTGCAAAAAAGCCTTAACTGAATGTGAAGGTGATATTGCAAAAGCTGTTGACTGGTTACGTGAAAAAGGAATTGCTAAGTCTGCTAAAAAAGAAGGACGTATTGCTGCTGAAGGTTTAACTCGTGCTGCTGTTAGTGGAAACACTGCTGTATTATTCGAAGTTAACTCAGAAACAGACTTCGTAAGTAAGAACGAACAATTCTTAAAATTAATGGATACTTTACAAGAAGCAATTCTTGCAAACAAACCAGCTTCAACTGAAGAAGCTTTAAACATCCAAACTGCTGAAGGAACTATCAATGATTTAATCATCAATGCAACTGCTACAATCGGAGAAAAAATTTCTTTCCGTCGTGTTGCTGTTGTTGAAAAAGCTGATGATGAAATCTTCGGTTCATACATGCACATGGGTGGTTCAATTTCTGCTGTTGTAGTTGTTAAAGGAACTCAAGATGCTACTGTAGCTAAAAACTTAGCAATGCAAGTTGCTAGTATGGCTCCAAAATATGTATCTCAGGCTGAAGTACCAGGTGAAGAAGTTGCACATGAACGTGAACTTCAGTTACAAATGATGAAGGCTGATCCTAAAATGGCTAGCAAACCAGAAAAAGTATTGGAAGGAATCTTAAAAGGAAAAGTTGACAAACACTTTAAAGACCAATGCTTATTAGATCAAGAATATTTCTTAGAACCAAAAACTAAGGTTTCTCAATTCTTGAAAGACAACAAAGCTGAAGTAGTAACTTTCGTACGTTACCAAACTGGTGAAGGTATCGAAAAACGTGAAGAAAACTTTGCTGAAGAAGTTGCTGCACAAATGGCTAAGTAACAAAACTTAACTATGACCCTTGGAAAGGGTAACCAAATAATCTAGGGGTTTCCAAGAAATATCTAGGGGTCAATTTAGGGGACTGATGCTATAAGAGCATTCGCCTATAGACCCCTAGATTTGTTTTTAATGATTAAAAGGATTTCAGTTATGGTTATAAAACTGAGATCTTTTTTAGTTATGTTCATTGTTCAACATTATTATAATTTTCTATTTATTACTTTTGATTTTTCTTTTTATATGATCCACGTTTCTTTCCTTTTTTTGAAAGAATCTGATCCATAGATTTAGGAACTCCTTTTATGCTTGAATTTTTCCTTGTACCCCATAGGATGCGATTACGTGTATAATAGAAGTCGGAAAAGCCTCTGGAATCTCTTTTTAAATCTTTTGGCTTGCGATTAAAGGATTCCATAGGTCCATTTGAAAGACGCGCGTAGTATCCTTTTTCTGTACGCGCGCTTTTTCTATAAACTTTTATACGAGTAAAGGAATTAACTATAGATCTAAGATTCCTTCTTAAGAAACCTGCAAAGTCACGGAATATAGATTGGTCAGAATTGTCATATTTATCAATTAATGTGTTTAAATCAAGAAGAACGTCGAATTCGTTGTCGTATTCTGTATGATTGAATTGAATATATTCTTCCTTAAGTTCACGAAGGCCTTCAAAGTTTGGATCCAGTTGAAGAAATAGTTTTTCAATTGTATAAGTATCGACATTCATGCCTAGCATTTTATGATAGTGTCGATTGTATGAGTAATTGATCTCGTCTCGATTCTTGAGCAGTACCCAGCGATAGTTTTGAAGTAGAATGACTTCTTTAGATTTCTTGATTGATTTATTATCGCGGTTTGTATCGTGATTTTTTTCTTCCAGAGCTTTTTTGTCACGATCCTGATATTTCTTCATGACTTTATTGATATATCCATTCAGGTAAGTGATAATAACTTTTACTGCATGAAACGAATCTAAAACTGTACAGGCATTGGGAAAATATTTTTCTGGCATGGTCAAATAAGTCTGGTATGCATCACAGATTACAGCTTTTACTTTAAGACGTTCCTCTAAAGGAATGTGAAGAAAATAATCTTCTAAAGTAGAACTCCAGCGATTGTGCACAATATCCACAATTTCACCATTTGAAAAATCCATAATGACAAATGCATATTTTTGAGAATTACTGATGTTCAAGTACACTTCATCAATTGACATATATTCTGGAAGAGGAAGTCTAGGAAGATCCACATACCTTTCAAATAAGATATGAGCGAGAGTGTCAGAAATATTGAATCTTTCGGCAATAGCTGCAGTACTTTGATCCAGGTGTTTAAATTCATTTAGAATAAGAAGTGGAGTGATGGTTGTAGAATGAGCATATCTATCCAAAAAAGGAAAAGAATCATTCATATATAAATTACACTCATCACAATGCCACTTGCGTTGTTTAACAATCATATAAAATTTAGTAGAATCCTGAAGGACAGGGTGATTAAGCTTACGAGTATAGAAACCTTTAGAATGCATTCTTGAACCACATCTAGGACAATACACAGGTTCCAACTTCTTTTGAATGTGCAGATATTTTTTATCATCAATCAATTCGACATTAGTAATAATAAAAGATTCATCATCTTGAATATCAAGTACAGCTAATAGTTTTGAAATAGAAATATTTTCGTTATTGTTCATTTATATACCTCCTGGTTGAAGACAATGAACATAACGAAATAATTATAAACGGTTATATCAGACATAAAAAAAGAAAATGAATAAGGGATGAAATAATCACATTTCATAGACCCCTAGATTCATTTCTCTTTATTGTCCCCCAGATTGCCCCCTAAATTCGAGACCCCTAGAAAATTTGGATACCCAGTATCGCTACGGTGATACTTTTTTCATATCAAAAATGACAAAAAACAACGTTTAACGTGTCAGAAAATGAAAAAAGTGCAATATCTGACACGTTAACTGCACTTTTTTTAAGGTTTAATCTAAGATTTTTCCATCTATTGAAATTGTGACGACTTGCCAAGGAATAAATTTTTTACTTTCCTGCAAAGCTTTCTTAACCGCATTTTCAAGGCCACCACAACAAGGTACTTCCATACGAACAATGGTTACACTTTCAATGGAATTCATACGAATGATGTCGCAAAGCTTTTCTGAATAATCTACACCATCTAGTTTTGCGCATCCAATTAGAGTCACTTTATTTTTCATAAATTCCTGATGGAAATTGGCATAGGCATAGGCTGTACAATCCGCAGCTACTAGTAACTTAGCATGTTGAAAGAATGGTGCATTGATAGGTGCTAGCTTAATTTGAACAGGCCAAGATGTTAGTTGACTTGATACATCAATCGATGGACTAGATACAACTGGATTCAGTGTATGCATCATAGATCCAGGACATCCTGAATGCATGGTGCCCGATTCATGCATGCGTTTTTCCATATTCTTTTTTACAGCCTCTTCATCATAAGCTAGAGTATCTTTTTCAATGAATGAAATAGCACCCGTAGGACATGTTGGTAAGCAATCACCTAGTCCGTCACAATAATCATCTCGCATCAATTTTGCTTTTCCATTCACTAAGCCAATGGCTCCTTCATGACAGGCATCTACACAGATACCGCATCCTGTACATTTATCTTCATCAATTTGAATTATTTTTCTTAACATAGAATCATCCTCATTTCTTATATGCTTATTTTAGTGTATAATACATTAAATTTATGTTGTTTAAACAACGAAAGGAAGATATTTATGGATTTACCATTCAAAAAATACAAGAAAAATGAAATTATTTATCATATGGAAGATATTCCCCAAGCCATTGGCATTGTCAAAGAAGGAAGTGTTGTGATAGAAACTGTAGACTTTTTAGGCAATGTTTCCCTATTATCACATGTAGGTCCCAATCAAATGTTTGCGGAAAGCTATGCCATAACCAAAACACCTATGTATGTATATGTAAGAGCAGTAGAGGATTGTACAATTCAATTTTTAGATGTTCAAGCCTTAGAAAAATCCCCAGAACTAAAGGATCAAATGATTCAAATACTTTCAAATAAAAACAAGATGTTGTCACAACACATATTCCATATTTCCAACAAAACCATTCGTAATAAAGTATTGTCTTACTTATCGTTTATGAAACTAGAAACACAAAATTCTACCTTTAAGATTCCGTTTGATCGTCAACAGATGGCTGACTATTTAAACGTAGAACGAAGTGCCTTATCAAAAGAGCTTTCTAAAATGAAAAGTGAAGGTTTAATTGATTATCACAAGAATACCTTCACTGTTTACTCTATTTAATTTTCACTGGTACAAAGCCATCATTGGTTAATATCTGCATTTCTTTAAATCCACAAGATTGAATCAAGTCTAAACTAGATTCAAAGGCACAATCCAAATAGTTCTTATCATGACAATCACTGTTTAGACAAATACGCGCATTCTTTGCGTATAAATATTCCAATATATTCTTAGATGGATATGGTGTTTTACGATAGCCTCTTGCGATAGCTCCGGTATTCACTTCAAAAATCTTATCATTAATAAGTAATCGGTCAATGCAGTCACAAACAATATTCATATAGTCTTTATCATTAAATTTAAAGTAAGATTCGTCCTCATTATATTTGGTGATCAAATCCAAGTGTCCAATGATATCCACTTCTTGCCAGTCATACATATTCGATAAGTCTGAATAGTAGTCTTTACACATCTTTTTATAGTCACCAGAATATGATTCAAATAAAGAATCAAATACAGGCTTTGAATAATCCACGGCAGTCTCACCTAAAAAATGTTTACTTCCAATCACATATTCAAATGGAGCTTTTTCAGTGATTCTTCCTAACATATCTTCTTCAATCCCTAAATGAATTTGAATAGATGAAGCGTATTTCAATTTAATTCTCTCAACCTCTGAAATATATCCTTTTGTATCTTGCATTGAACCATCGTCTATATTTAAATATCCATGTCCTGAAAATCCTAGAATGTCAAAGCCTTTTGAGATGGCTTCTAAAGTCATTTCTTCAATCGTATCTTTTCCATCACAAAAGATAGAGTGTGTATGTAGATTCTGTTTCATGATAATTTCTCCAACCAAGCTTTACAGCCTTCAAAAATATCATTATAAGCCGTTTCAAAATCATTACTATACCAAGGATCTGAAACATCCCTTGATAATAATTTATAGATCTTGTGATCTGGATCATTATCAAACATACGATTTAAATTACGCATATTATTTTCATCCATACAAATCAAATAGTCATATGACAAATAATCACTCATTGTAGCTTGTCTTGCGTAATGTCTAGAAAATGGAATCCCCTTCTCTTTTAGTTTACGCTTAGTCGGAGGATAAATATCATTACCAATCTCTTCACGACTTGTAGCTGCACTAGACACATATAGATCTACCCCATTTTTCTTAGCCAAATCTTTCATAATATATTCAGCACTAACACTTCTACAGATGTTGCCGTGGCAAATAAACATAATTTTCTTCATATTCAAATTAAACCTCCTTATACCAGATTATATCAGGTTATGCCTATAAATATAGGTTATTTCGTCATTCGCAAAGTTCCCTCAAATTTGTATTAACCTTGCATACTCTTGCATATCATACCATGTAATGGGCACAAAATGGGCACTAAAATTTTAAAGTTTGTGCCCATGGATTTTAGATACATTCAACTCCCTCAAGTTCTTCTATTACATCTTCTAAATGAATATGTGTATATATATTCAATGTAATCTCACTCGAAGAATGTCCCATTAAATATTGAACAACTTTAGGATTCACACCAGCTTTGATCATGTTTGAACAGTATGTGTGACGGCATATATGAGGAGTGATTTTAGGCAGTTCTTTTTTATAAATACGATTATGATGCAATACAGCATACTCAAATTTCTTTGCCCATTGAAAAGCTACCAATGGCTTACCAGCTTCGCTCAAATACAAGAAGCCCTTGACTTCATCCACTTCTGGTTGATTTTTTCTCATCCTTGCCCATTAACGCTCAGAGTGTAATTCAGTAAAAAACGCAAAAATAGCTATAAGACTTCATTTTTTAAATCTTATAGCTTTTAATGATATTAATATTTGGATTGTTAGATTGTTGTTAAATTTCTTACATCTTTCCACCATAAACTGGGAAAATTCCACTGTCACCATAGTTCTGAATTTTCTCAAAATTCTTTAACAGGTCCATGTCTTCAGCACTAATTTCAAAATCTAGTTCTGCATTACTCTTCATATGTTCAGGATTACCTGTTTTTGGTAAAGAAACGGCACCAAGCTGAATCGTATATTTAATACAAAGTTGTGGAACACTCACACCATACTTCTTTGCGATCGCAGCTATCTTTGGTTGATTTAATATTTCACCATGCGCAATCGGTGAGTATGCTTCTACAACAATATTATTCTTCTGACAATATTCGACTAACTCCATCGGCGTATTACTTATGTGAAGAAGGATTTGATTAACCATTGGCTTAATCGTTGCCGTTTCAAGAAGACTTTCAATATCTTCAATCAGAAAATTAGAAACTCCGATTGCCTTAAGTTTTCCAGCCATATATGCATCCTCAAGAGCTTTCCATGCCGCACGATTTCCCTCTATATATCTATCTTCGCTCTGATTCACCTTTGCCCATGGCTGTGGACTGTGAATAATCATCATATCAAGATAATCCAGTCCCATCTTTTCAAGTGTCTCATTGATTCCTGCCATTGCTTCCTCATAAGTCTTATGCTCTGCGGCTACCTTTGATACAACAAACAACTCCTCACGCGCAATACCACAGGTTCTTATTCCTTCACCGACGCCACGTTCATTTCCATATGCCTGTGCAGTATCAATATGTCTATATCCAATTTTTACTGCTGCTTTTACAACATCAGCAGCCTGATCATCATCAATAAACCAGGTTCCAAGACCAAGCTGTGGAATTTTCACTCCATTATTCAATACAATATTTCTATCAAACATTCATCTACCTCCTATTTTAGTTTTCCATATTCCTCATCACTTACCGGTTCAAACCATTCATTGGAACAATTTTCACCCGGAACTTCTATAGCAAGATGAGAAAACCAACTGTTAGGAGTTGCTCCATGCCAATGCTTTACTTCTGCTGGAATATTAATGCAATCCCCTGGCTTCATTTCTATAGCTTCTTTGCCTTCTTCCTGATAATATCCTCTTCCTGCAACGCATACCAGAATTTGTCCCCCGCCACTTTTTGCGTGATGGATATGCCAGTTATTACTGCATCCAGGTTCGAATGTCACATTAAAAATTCCAACCTGAGAAATAGAAATCGGTGCAAGAAAACTTCTGCCGGAAAAATACTGTGCAAATCCATCATTTGGTGCACCAATCGGAAACATCATTTCTTTTGCATGCGCACACATTGCTTCCTCTTCGTATGGCAAATCTCCTTCGCCTGCTTTCCATACTTCCTTTGCAAGATTGAAAACAGCCCATGCTTTTGGCCAACCTGCATAGAATGCGACATGTGTGATCACTGCAGCAATCTCTTTTTGTGTCACTCCATGATTTTTTGCATTTTGAAGATGATATTTTAAAGAAGAATCCGTAATTCCGGAAGCCATCAGAGTCACCACTGTAATGATACTTCTTGTTTTTACATCGATATCCTGGTTATTCCAGTTTTCACCAAAAAGTATATCATCGTTAAAATGTGCAAACTCTGGTGCAAATTCACCAAGTACATTTCTTCCTGCTGTCTGTATTATTTTTTTCATATTCTGTATACCTGGTATATTGTAATTGACCCATCTAACCGGTCATCTACAATATACTTCTCCTTTCTTTCAACCTTTAATAACC
>NZ_QRVI01000020.1 GCF_003458715.1 Eubacterium sp. AF22-8LB | reverse complement strand
GGTTATTAAAGGTTGAAAGAAAGGAGAAGTATATTGTAGATGACCGGTTAGATGGGTCATTTACAATATACCAGGGTGTATGAGTCAAGAAATGTATTTTTCACGAATGAAGGAATTATTGAATGAGGAATATGATGCGTATATCGATTCGTTATCCAAGCCTTTATATCGTGGTATGCGTGTAAATTTAAAAAAAGCAAAATTAACTGAATTTGATTATTTAGATTATCCAAGTAAATTTTGTAAGGAAAGCTACTATGTGGATAAGCCCTTGGGAAATCATCCAATGCATATTTGTGGCTGTTTCTATTTACAAGAGCCAAGTGCTTCGAGTGCTGTAGAAATCTTGGATGTGCAAGAGAATGATTATGTATTAGATTTATGTGCTGCACCAGGAGGTAAGAGTACGCAAATCGCCTCGCATTTAAAGAAGGGTTTTTTAGTATCTAATGAAATTGATGCGAAAAGAGCTCAGATTTTATTATCGAATATGGAGCGTATGGGTGTAAAAAATATGGCAGTTACCAATACAAGTGTGGATAAGCTTGCGAAAATATTTAATAACTGCTTTGATAAGATTTTAGTGGATGCACCTTGCAGCGGTGAGGGTATGATCAAGAAACATGATATTGCTCTCAATAATTGGAGTATCGAAAACATCGAGCTTTGTGCTTCTAGACAAAAAGAAATATTAGAGTATGCCTATTCCATGTTGAAACCGGGTGGAACTATTGTGTATTCAACTTGTACCTATGCTTTAGAGGAAGATGAAGATGTTGTTTTAGCCTTTTTAGAAAAGCATGCAGATATGGAGTTGTTAGATCCAAATGTGAGCTGGGGAAGAAAAGGTTTTAAGGGTTTAAATGTCCGTCGTATCTTTCCAATGGATGGAGGAGAAGGACATTTTATTGCGAAGTTGCAAAAGAAAGATGGATCCATTGGAAAACTTCCAGTACTAAAGCAAAAAAAATTGGATAAGGTAGCCGAAAAGTTTTTAAATGAACAATTAAATTCATTGCCAGCTTATTATTACATTGATAAAGAGCGTGTCTATGGTATGGATGTGCCTTTTGTGGATTTTAAAAAGGTAAAGGTTTTGCGTCAAGGCGTATATTTGGGAGATGTGGTTAAAAATCGTTTTGAACCGAGTCATTCGTTCTATATGGTTGCGGATTTTGACTATAAAAGAAAAGTAAATGTTACATTGGATGAAATGGATTGTTTCATGCATGGTGAAGTTCTTCAAAAGGAATGTGAAAAAGGTTATGTAGCTGTTTGTTATGAGGGACATCCGTTTGGCTTTGGCAAGAGTGATGGAAAACAAATCAAAAACAAGATTCCCAAAGGATTACGATTATTGCCAAACTCACATGTGAATAAAGATTAAAAATGCCAGGAGAAATTCTCCTGGCTCATTTTCTATAAATTAGTTGCGATTTCTTTAGCGATATTGTAGTAATCTTCTAGTTGATCATCACTTGGTGTGTAGCATTGGTTGATAACTTCATGACAAGATTCAATGCCAGATTGTTGCATTCTTTGATCGATTTCCTTGGCAACTTGATTAAACCATCCGTAAGCGGCGAAGGCCATTCCTTTTTTATTTTTGAATTTACATGGACGAATATGTTCTAGAAAGGCTGCAACACTTGGTGCCATGACATTGTTGTATGTACCAGATCCGATACAAACAACTTTAGCATCCATTATTTCACGCATAACAATGCTTGATTTTGTGTCAGATAATTTATAGACTTTCACATCCATTCCAGCATCACTAAATCCTTCGGCAAGACTTTCTGCGATTTGTTGCGTATGCTTCCACACGGATTCATATACGATAACAGCTTTGTTTTCTGCTTTTTGTGCCGCAATATCTTTATAGGTTTCAATAATATCGGCAATGTAGTCTTTCCAAATAATACCATGTGCAGGCATAATGTATTCAATATCTAAATTCATACCTAGAATTAGATTTAACTTAGCTTGAACTGGTGTTGTATATGGTAAAACAATATTCGCAAAGTATTCTTTTGCTTGTTTTAAACAATACGTTTTGTCTAATCCTTCATCTGTTAAGCCAAAGTTAACGATGTGTTGTCCAAAGGCATCGTTTGAGAATACTGTTTTTAGCTGTGGACAATATGTCAACATATTATCTGGCCAGTGGATCATCTGCATCTCCACAAAAACAAAATCGTATTTTCCGGTATTGATTGTGTCGTTTGTTTTGACAACTTGATAAGGAACTTGATCAAAATATTGTTCGATCATATTCTTCTTTCCAGAAATGGATGCATATACTTTGGCATTTGGATACTTGGCATAAACCTTTTTGAATCCACCTGAATGATCAGGTTCTGTATGCTGAACGATGATATTATCGATTTCACGTCCTTGAAGTACAGAGTCGACTCTTTCCAATAGTTCTTCTGTAAACTCTTCTTCGACTGTATCAAATAATGTGACTTCATCATCAACGACTAAATATGCATTGTATGTACAGCCTTCATCGATTGGGTATAAATCACCATGGAAGTGACGGTTATTTAAGTCTCTGACACCTACCCAGTAAACATTATCTATAATTTTTTTTGCTCTTTTCATTTTAACCACCTCATCTTCTATTTTAAAATTATTTTGTATGGATGTCTATTAAAATGCTTTTTATATTTTTTGAATAAAAATTATAAAAAGTCAACTAAAAAGTGCAATCGTTTTCTTTTTATTAGAGTATAATGATTTGTAGGAGGAATTGTCGATATGATTATTCAAAGTAAAAGAGTATGGGTTGTGAATACTTGGTTAGCAGCTCAGATTGAAACAGAGGAAGGAAAAATTGTTAATATCTATCCATATGGTGAAAAAGATGTAGACGAAGATTATGGAGATAAGAGAATTATTCCTGGATTTATTGATGTACACACTCATGGTGCTTATGGATTTGATACAAATGATGCAAAGGAAGAGGGTCTTCGTAATTGGATGAAGAACATTGTTAAAGAAGGTGTTACAGGTATTCTTCCAACAACAATTACACAATCTGAAGAAGTCTTGACAAACGCCGTAAAAAACGTTGCGAAGGTCGTTGAAGAAGGCTATGAAGGTGCTGAAATTTTAGGTATTCACTTTGAAGGTCCATATTTGGATCAAGTATATAAGGGAGCACAGCCAGAACAATATTGTGTTAAACCGGATGTTGAACAATTCAAACGTTATTTAGCAGCATCAAATAATTTAATTAAAATTGTAACCATGGCTTGCGAACATGATGATAATTTTGAATTAACAAAATTCTTACGTTCTCATGGAATTGTATGTAGTCAAGGTCACTCTGGTGCGACTTTTGAACAGGCTCGTTTAGCAATCGCAAATGGTGCAAACTCAATGACTCACGTATTTAATGGTATGACTAAATTCCATCACCGTGAACCAGGGTTGGTTGGTGCAGCTATGCGTTATAGAGATGTTTATGGAGAAATCATTTGTGATGGAAACCACTCAACTTATGAAGCATTAAATGACTACTTCACTGCAAAAGGACCAGACCATGCTATCATGATTACAGACTCATTAATGGTTAAGGGATTGCCTATTGGTACTAAAGTATTGTTTGGTGGAAATGAAATCGAATTGTATCCAGATGGAAGTGCACACTTAACAGACACAAAGGGTCTTGCAGGATCAACATTACACTGTAATGATGGTTTACGCATCTTAGTTGAAAAGGCTATGATTCCTTGGCAAACAGCTATCAATGCATGTACATTGAACCCAGCTCGTATGTTAAATGTGGATGATCGTAAGGGATCTATCCAAACAGGAAAAGATGCAGATTTAGTTGTGTTAAATGATGACTATTCTGTTGAAATGACTTACGTAAAAGGTAAAAAAGCATTCTAATATAAAGAGCACAGTTCAATGTGCTCTTCTTATTTTTTCATGCTGTATATCATTATCTAATTTTGAATCAGTGATAATGATGTCAAAATTATCAATGTTAGCTATTTTTGACATATATTTCTTGTTAAATTTTGTGTGGTCTACCATACAGATTTTTTTGTTTGAACAATCAAGAATGGATTTTTTTACAATGGCATCACTCATGCTGGGAATAGATGCACCAAAATCTAAATCTATGCCTAATACAGAGATGAAGGCTTTATCAATATAATAATTTTTAAAGAATTGAATTGTACTTTCGGACAAAGCGGCTTGTGTGACAGGATTGTAGGTACCAGGAGCCATAATGATTTTTGCTTTGGTGTTACGATCGACATACTGAAGAATCTTCCAAAAATTAGTGAATATTGTGATTTTTTTATGGTGAATTCGTTTAAAAAGTTCTAGGCAGGTTGTACCACAATCTAAATAGATGGAATCTCCATCTTGAATAAGTGTGCTTGCGTATATCGCAATGTCTTTTTTATCGGATTGAGATATACCTTCTTTAATTTCAAAAGATGGTTCCGTAGAAAAAGATTCGTTTAAAGTAGCTCCTCCATAGCTTTTTGTGGCAAGGCCTTGATTTTCTAATGAATCTAAATCTCTTCGTATTGTCATTAAGGAAACAGAATACATTTCGGCAAGTTCATTGACTTGTACGGTTTTTTCTTTTTTTAGTTTCTCATATATTTCATATCTTCGTTGTATTGTGTTCATATTTCTATTAAAGCACAAAAAAGAACATAAAGAAACATGTTTTATTGTGTTCTTTTATGATTATTTGTTTGATGTAAAAAGCATATTGAATCTATAATTATCTAGTGTTAAGATACAGATGAACTTAAGGAGGATCTATCATGGAATTAATTATTGATTCATCAAATATTGAACAAATCAAAGAACTAAACGAATTATTAACAATTACGGGTGTTACGACAAATCCTACAATCCTTACTAAATCGGGTCGTGAAGCTATGGATGTCATTAAGGATCTTTGTGAAGTTTTAAGTGAAAATCAGTTGTTGTTTATTCAAACAGTACAGACTTCTTTTGAAGGTATTATGGAAGAGGCTAAGATGGTATCTTCAATTCGTAATAAGAATATGTATGTAAAGATTCCGGTTACGCATGAAGGTTTAAAAGCAATCAAGGAATGCAAAAAACTTGGTATTCATACATTAGCTACTGCAATTTATACGGCAGACCAAGCATTCTTGGCAGCAATGAATGGTGCTGAATATTTGGCTCCTTATACAAATCGTATGTGCAATTATGGAGATGGTGTTCAGGATGTAAAGGACTTGATTGAAATGTTGAAAGTAAATAATATGCCTGCAAAAGTCATTGCGGCAAGCTTTAAAAATACATATCAAGTTCATGAATTAATTAAGGCTGGTATTCAAGCTGTAACCGTACCATGCGATGTTTTATATCAAATGATTGATCATCCAGGAACAAAAATTGCGGTTGGTGAATTCAGCGTCAACTGGCAAAGAGCTTATAATCGTAATACATTAGAAAAGTAGATGAGTCTACTTTTTTATTTTTAAAGAAATTAGCACTTATGTATTGACAGTGCTAAAAAGAGTGTTATACTATCATTAGCAATCATAAATAGTGAGTGCTAAGTACAAGGAGGTGCTTATTTATGAATATCGAACAAATGTCTGAGCGTTTGCAGAAAATTTTAATGGATGCCATTAATTTGGCTAAATCCAACCAACATCCTAGTGTGGATACGGTGGATATGTTAGAGACGATTTTTAAGGATGATGTATTGGATGGCTTGTTTGAGCGTATTGGCTTGGATAAAGCGCGTGCTTTACAGATGGTTCAACAAGAATCGAATCGTGTCGCAAAGAGCTCTACAAGTAATATAAATTTATCAAATGAGGTTCAAAAATCTTTTGAGGATGCACAAAACTGGGCTAGTCAGCATGATGAAACTTATCTTTCTGTTGCGAGTGTTTTCTTAGCTTTATTGTTTAATCGTTCTTATATTTCAAAAGAATTGGTAAGAACATTTAACTTGAATAAGGATGCTTGCTACAAAGCAGAATTAGAGCGTCGTAATGGAAAGAAATTTGATACACCAAATTCAGAAGAGAATGTGGAAGCTTTAAAAAAATATGGTCGTGATCTAGTTCAGGATGTTCGTGATGGAAAGATTGATCCGATTATTGGTCGTGACGATGAGATTCGTCGTGTTATGCAGATTTTATCTCGTAAGACAAAGAATAATCCTGTTTTGATTGGTGAGCCAGGTGTTGGTAAGACTGCCGTTGTAGAAGGTATTGCTTGGCGTATTATGAAGGGTGATGTGCCTGAATCTTTAAAAGAAAAACGATTGATTGAATTGGATATGGGTTCTTTGATTGCAGGTGCGAAGTATCGTGGTGAATTCGAAGAGCGTTTAAAATCGATTTTGGATGAAGTTAAAAAATCGGATGGACAAATTATTCTATTTATTGATGAAATTCATAACTTGGTAGGTGCTGGTAAAACCGAAGGTAGTATGGATGCGGCTAACTTGTTGAAGCCTATGTTGGCGCGTGGTGAGTTACATTGTATTGGTGCTACTACGTTTAATGAATATCGTAAGTATATTGAAAAGGATGCTGCATTGGAGCGTCGTTTCCAGAAGGTGCAGGTTGCACAGCCAAGTGTTGAGGATACTATTAGTATCTTACGTGGTTTAAAGGATCGTTTTGAAAGCTATCATGGAGTTCGTATTTTAGATGAAGCTTTAATTGCGGCTGCCACAATGTCGGATCGTTATATCACTGATCGTTTCTTGCCAGATAAGGCAATCGATTTGGTGGATGAGGCTTGTGCAACTTTAAAGGTTGAAATGGAAAGTATGCCTCAGGAATTGGATGAATTACAGCGAAAGATTTTACAACTTCAAATTGAAAAAACATCTCTACAAAAAGAAGAAGATAAAAGGGCTATTGAGCGTCGTGAAGAAATTGAAAGTGAATTAGCTTCTTTACAATCAAAACGTGATGAGATGCATTCTAAGTGGGAAGATGAAAAGCGTGGTTTGGCAAATGAAAAAGAAGACAAACAACGTTTGGAGAAGGCTCGTTTGGATTTAGAGCAGGCACGTAATGAAGCTCGTTACGAAGATGCAGCTAAATTGCAATATGGTACAATTCCTGAATTGGAGGCTCGTATTCAAAAAGAGCAGGCAAGTCAAAAAGACGACGCTTTGATTCAAGAAACAGTGAATGAAGAATTGATCGCAAAGATCGTTTCACGATGGACTGGTGTTGAGGTAACGCGTTTGGTAGCTTCTGAAAGAGAAAAGTTGTTGAACTTAAAAGAAGAGCTTGAAAAACGTGTTGTTGGACAAGAGGAGGCTCTTGAGCTTGTTACCGATGCAATCTTGCGTTCGAAAGCACAGATTCAGGATGAGAATCGTCCAATTGGATCCTTTATGTTCTTAGGTCCAACTGGTGTTGGTAAAACAGAGGTTGCCAAGGCTTTAGCGGAACAATTATTTGATGATGAAAGACACATTGTCCGTATTGATATGTCTGAATATATGGAAAAACACAGTGTGGCACGTTTAATTGGTGCGCCTCCTGGATATGTTGGATATGATGAAGGTGGTCAGTTAACCGAAGCTGTTCGTCGTAATCCATATAGTATTGTCTTATTTGATGAGATTGAAAAAGCACATCCAGATGTATTCAATGTTTTACTTCAAATTTTGGATGATGGTCGTATTACCGATTCAAAAGGTGTAACTGTTGATTTCAAGAATACAATTATTATTTTAACATCGAATTTAGGTAGTCAATATGCTTTCGAGTCAGGTGATATTCATGAGAAGTATATGGAAGAAGTTAAGCGTCATTTCAAGCCTGAATTCATCAACCGTATCGATGAAATTATCGTATTTAATGCGTTAGATGATGCTGCCTTTATTAAGATTGCTCATAAGTTTGTTGGCTTGTTACAAAACCGATTGGCTCAACGTGACATCACTTTAAATGTTAGTGATGAAGTATATAATCAGATTGCCAAAATGGGTGTTGATCCTGTCTATGGTGCACGTCCTATGAAGCGGTATATTCAAAGAAATCTAGAAACGCAGATTGCCAAGGAAATGATTAAGACAGGTGCAATGCAGGGTGACATTATCAATGTAGACTGCAAGAATGGTGAATATACATTTGATATTCAGGGAAGATAATTCAATTATCTTCCTTTCTTTTTGTGTTTAGGCGTATAATAGAGAGAGGAAGTGATAGTATGTCTTTAAAAGATTGGATTCAAGAAAGTAACAATATTGTATTTTTTGGAGGGGCTGGTGTATCGACAGAAAGTAATATACCGGATTTTCGTAGTGATAATGGATTGTACAAAAAGAAATATCCATATCCTGCAGAGGTTATGTTGTCGCATAGCTTTTATTTAAGCCATCCAAAGGAATTCTTTGAGTTTTATTTTAATCAAATGATTTATCCGGACGCAAAACCGAATAAAGCACATTTGGCTTTGGCAAAGCTAGAAGAGATGGGTAAGTTAAAAGCGATTGTAACACAGAATATTGATGGTTTGCATCAGCTTGCAGGATCGAAATGTGTATATGAATTACATGGAAGTGTTTTAAGAAATACATGTACACATTGTCAAGCAAAGTATTCTTTAGAGGATATGATGAAATATAGGGATAGTGATGGTATTCCTAGATGTCCAAAATGTGGGGCCATCATTAAACCAGATGTCGTATTGTATGAAGAAGGTTTAGATGAATATACTTTATATTCAGCTGCTCATGCGATTAAACAAGCCGATTTGTTGATTGTGGGAGGCACAAGCTTAGTTGTATATCCAGCGGCAGCTTTGATTGATTGTTTTAATGGGAAGCATTTGGTGTTGATTAATAAGGAAAGTACAAGTAAGGATTCAAGGGCAGATTTAGTTATTCATGATTCAATTGGTAAGGTTTTAGATGATTCACTATGTGAAGTTTATGTGAAATAAACATGAAACTTGAAATTTGACTACAAATAAACTAAAATTTTATCATGTCGAGATTTTCAGATAGATCTTTTATTAAGAATGCAATATATAACATAGATAGAACAATGCAGCTTGACCCAGCTGCACACTCCAAATGGGAGGTTTTTTGGTTATATCCACATATTAAAGCCATTGGAATTCATAGAATTGCACATTGGTTCTGGAAACGTAACCATACTTTCATTGCGCGTTGGTTAAGTAATCGAGCTAGACATTGGACAGGAATTGAAATACATCCAGGTGCTCAAATTGGTCGTGGATTGATGATCGATCATGGCATGGGTGTAGTCATTGGTGAAACGGCAATTATTGGAGATGATTGTCAACTTTATCATGGTGTGACTTTAGGTGGAACAGGTGCTCAGCATGTTAAAAGACATCCAACCTTAGAGGATGGTGTGTATATTGGCTGTGGGGCAAAGTGTTTAGGAAATATTACCTTAAAAAGGGGTTGTCGTATTGGTGCAAATGCGGTTGTATTAAAGGATGTACCAGAAAACGCTACGGCAGTAGGTATTCCAGCAAGGATTATAGAGAAGAAATAGGTGGTAGTATGTGGAAATATCGTTGTAAATCCCATTTGATCTCATTGATTGTAGCTTTTGCGGTGGGAGTAGGATTAAGTGTAATTGTATTTAGTAGTGGAATCGATATTAGTTCAGATATTTTTTCAAGCTCATTAAGCTCGCTTCCTGGTGCGGATACTCAAGCTATAGATCAAGTGTTAAAATATCTACAAAACAATATGTGGATTTTATATATGGGTGATGGACTTTTGATTTCAGGAATTATCAATGTGATCTACATTGGTCAATATTTAACAGTTCGCTTTAATATCAGTCCGTGGATCGTCATGTGTATCATCTTTTTCTTACCAGAATATATGATTTATATTGGTACGATTTTGGTGATTCCTGCTTTTATTGTTTGTATATATGGTATGTTAAGCTTACGCTCAAGTATTTCTAAGGAAAGAAGAGAATTTAATTTTTCAAGTGATGATGAACTGGTTCGTATGTATGAAATTCATCATAAATTAGATGAATCATATAAAGAATTAGCTAAATCTTGTCGTAAAAATGTTCGCAAATTGACAAGTATTTATGCGTTAGGAATTGTTGCCTTATTTGTGATTTTATTTGTTGTAAATAATATTATGCTTTTAGCTGTATTATTAATGTTCTATTTATTCGCGTTTAATTTAGTTCTACGCTATCGTGCTGTATCTTTGCTTCCAATCACAAAGCTATTGTATGATGATTGTAATCCGGAAGCTTGTGCAAGTGCCATTATTTATTACAGTACAAATAGAAAAGGTCATACACGTTTAACGCAGCATACATTATTAGCACAATGTTTAATTTATTTAAATGATCCAGAATTGGCACAGGATGTATTGATTAGTTACCCTAGAAAAGATGCGGCAAGTTCACTACAATATTGGTCATTAATGTCATATATCGATTACATGTTGAAGGACGAGGAAGCTTTAAATCGTTGTAAAGAAGAAGCTCAGAGTGTCCGCCTTAACTATGGTCGTGCTGGGGTGATGATTCAAAGTGAAGAAATGGCTTCTATCGAAAATAAGATTCATTTGATGGATGGTGATTTTAACACTTGTAAAAAATATTATTTGCAGGGGCTTCAAAGAGCGCGCTTTGCATTTCAGCAGGTTGATTCATGCTATTATATCGCATTGATTTCCTTTGTTGAAGAAGATTATAAATTGGCTCGTATGTACTTTGAGAAGGTCATTGAAATTGGAAATCGCATGTATTTTGTTGAAAAGGCAAAAAGTTATTTAGAGAAAATCGATGCGATCAATCCTGAAGCATCCAATGATGTAATAGAATATTAGTGGTGAAAGAGAAATAGATTTCACAAAAGCCTGTAATGTGGCCAAACATAAATGTAAACAGAAAGCTCAATCCAATGTTGATAAAGAACAGGGTTGAGTTTTTATTTAGTGCAATAGGAATATAAAGAAACCATTCTACGATAAAGGCGGCCACGAAAAGGATGGAAAGCCAGACGTGTAAATCTTTAAAAAGCGTAATATCGTTATATGGAATACTACATGAAAGAATCATGCCTAGACAAATAAGGGCATGATTTTTTTTGTTATAGGAGATATCATATTTTTCCCAAATCTTTTTTGAATAATAATAAAACCCTACGGCTGAACTACATGCCCATAAGAATAAATAGATAGGGTGGTGCAGCTGATTTCCAATGTAGGTTTGGTTGTCGTAAAACACATCGATCCATAAGAAGGGAAGAGCATTCAGCAGTGTTTGAATTAAATAAACGTGAATATAAGTTATAAATTTCATCATTGTTTCATTTTAGTCAAAAAAGTGTAAAAAATCAAAAAAATAATGCATATTTATTAGAAAAACCTCTTAAAAAAACGTTTAAGTATATGGAGGTGATGAGATGTCCGAATGGATTGAACAAGATTGTAGAGATGAGAACCACTTGTATATTCATCTTAAAGATCCTAGACTACTTGATTTATCCATTTTTGAAAGACTATCAAACGATGATTTTTGCCTGCCTTGTATGCTGACAAATGAAAAAACTGCATCCATGGTGTATGCCACAGAAGGCTATATTCCTTTAGATGATTTTCTTAGTCAATACGTTTTTGAGAAAGAAGAAGGATATGTTTTTTTACATCAGCTATTTGAACAAGCAATCGCATCCAATCGAAACAAGCCTGTTTTATTTGATCCAGATTACGTATTTGTGACTCCATATGGAGATAAGTTTGCATTTGTCGTGATTCCTATACAGGTTTCAAACTGGATGTTTCAAAAAGATATGTCTGAAAAATGGGTCGAGTATATCGCAAAAACAATGCAGACAACGACGGCCTTTGAAATACCGGGTTTTCTGTTGAAGTTTTTAAAGAGTGCTGAATTTAGTTTACCCAATCTTGTCTTAGGTTTAGATAATATAAGGACGATATATTATCCGAAAAAATTCTCACTTTTTAGAAATAAAAGGATGCAGACATTTAAAGTTAAAGAGCCTATACAAGCTTTTCATAAAGACAAGTCTGTTGAATCTGTTCAGGAAGAAAAGACACAGCTTTTACAAGTGCATGTAGCTTTTAAGGCTAGCTTAATTTGGAATAAAGAAGAGTATGCATTATGCAATGAAATCAATATTGTGGGACGTGCTATGGTATGCGATGTTCGTTTTCAGGATGCGAGTGTATCTTTAAAGCATGCCAAAATTGTTTGTGAAAATGAAAGATACTACATTCAGGATTTAAAAAGCACGAACAAAACCTATCTGAATGGAAAAGAGGTCAAGCGTAAGATGCGATTAAAGGATGGTATGCAAGTACAGTTTGGTGATATTGTCTGTGAATTTAAAGAATAGTACATATGAAATTTTAGAAGTTTATAATTCCAATGTATATCGCGTCATAGATACGCAAAGTACTTGTACTTATATTTTAAAAGTATGTCCAGAATATGAAACACAACGCTATAAACATCAGTTTAAAACAGAAATAGATGTACTTTCAAAATTAAATTCCTTTCATGCACCTCGGTTGATTACTTGTTTTGAAGATGAAACAACACAATATTTTGTAGAAACTTATATTCCAGGTACAAACGCAAGGGTTTGGAAACAAAGCTATAAGGGTTTTGTAAAGAAATATACTTTATTATGCGATATTTTAGATGTTTTAAATGCTCTACATAAAATTGGCTATCTTTATATTGATTTGAAGCTTGAAAATATCATAGTTTATCAAAAACATTTCTATTTGATTGATTTTAATGCATGTATAGAAAATCATGCACATGTTGCGGTGATGGCTTCACAATCGAATTGTGCACCTGAATTGTTGACACTTAATGAAAAGGATATTCGATGTGATATCTATGCATTGGGTTCACTTTTGAAAGAATTATTTGGTTTATCCATGTTTTTCATTATCTTCTTATGTCATCAAAGACAAGAAAGAAGAATCTCGAAAATATCGACTTTTAAATTTTTACTTATTCTACATATTTTAATACGAATTTTACTTGTCCTTTCAATATGTATTCTGTCTGTCTTCTTCTTCACAAAAGGTACAAGTACTACGTCAACGTTTGATGCATACTATAATCACCATAAAAGTGAATTGTTTGAAAAAGCGTATCAAGAATCCAATTCAGAGGATCGCTTATATACTTGGATTTCGAATGATTGGATTTTAGATGAGGTGTATACAAATGAACAAGCATCTTTATTTTTAATAAAGGAGGCATTCAAAACACAAGATGCGACAATAATTCGTTATATATATGACAGAGTGAACTTAAAATCATTTTCTGAGATACAGGCTTTTGCGTTGGTGTATTTAAAGTCCGACGCTAAAAGAATTGATCAATGCATAAAAGAAATTAATACGAGCTCATTATTATTGCAGGATAAATTGGAAATGATGAATCAATGTCTTCAGATTGCCTTACATGAGGAATTTAAGATTTCCTTGAATTTAGTCAATGACTTTATTGAAAATGTAAATGTCGAACAATTATTGAAGTATACAGATGCGTTTGAAAATCTAGGGTGTAATTACTTAGAATATTTACTTTTATTAAAAAATAAGGAGAGTGAGATTATGGAAGTTCCAGAAATATTTATTGATAACCTTAAAGGCAAGCGTTGGAATGATTTATATGCATTTTGGAGGAGCTTATGATGTGGATGCAAGATGTAGAGTATACAGATTTTATTTATTGGCAGGAAACGGAAACATTTATCAATGGAGTGGCCTCTACATCGGGTAGTGTTGAATTGTTTTTTCATGAAAAAGTAGATCGCGATTCTAGTTTAGTTATCTATGATGGAAAAGAAGTTGATTTAACTCAGGAACATACATTTATTGATATACAAAAGGAGGGAATCACCCAACTGGTTTATATATTAAAAGATGTAGATGGTTATGCCTTGCAGGAAGGAGAAAAGACAATTCTTTTAGATACGACAATGCCGGATATTATTCTTAAGGTGAAGAATCAAACGCTTTTGGATACATTGCCTTTAGAAAAGGATGAAATTGTACATGCACAAATCTTAGAAGAAAACATGGAAGAAATACATGTATATGTAGATGACAAAGAAGTAGAGGTTGAAGGATTAGAATTTGATGTAAATGTTCATAAAGAAAATAGGGAATTAAAAATAATCTGTAAGGATATTGCGGGGAATGAAGTTGAAAGAAGGATGGCAATACTACCTATTGTATATCCTGAATCTACCCTTCACAAAACTATTTATACCAAGGACAATCACTTTGAGTTGAAACTTAATTCAATGTGTACGCAGCCATATCGTCTGCACGTTTATTGTGATTCAAAATATTACTATTCTTTAGATCTTGAAAATACAGATCACGCATTACTTGATTTATCAAAGAATGGTCAATATACCTTTGTGGTGGAGCATAAGGAATATCCGCAATTTAAAAAGAAATTGGATGGAATAGTCTTTTATTCCAATATTAAGCCTGTTATTTCCTTACAGACCTCTACACAGCTCAGCAATAAAGATGTTGCCGTCAACGTAACAATGGGCGCTCCTTATATGGAGAGTGGCTATATTGAAATTGAATTAAATGGTGAAACACGTCGTTACCCAATTAGTCAAACCTTTATTTTATCTGCCATGGATAATCAGGATTTGATTTACAACGTTCATGCCTATGTAAAGGACGCTTTCGGACATGAAGCAAGGGATGAGGTACGTGTTCGTATTGATCGAAAGGCACCTGTTTCAAATTTATATATAGATAATGAACCTGTACAGAATCGTATGGAAATTAAAAAAATTCCAAATATAAATTATGTATTGGGTGATTTGGATGCATCAATGCGAGTTGAATACTATTTAAATGATGAACGTATGAATATGGATGTCGAAAAAATCTTTAATCGTATGAAGAAAGACGATGTATTAAAGGTAATCACATTCACAACGGATGCATTATTCAATCTTGAAAAAAAGCAGTATGAATTTGTGTTTGTTCCAGAAAAAGAAGTGGAAATGGTTTCTAAAAGTGAACAAAAAATGGAAACCGATGAAATTGTAGAATTTGAACGAATCTGGATTGTAAATGATCATAACGAGGTTGTTCTAAAGGAAAACAAACAAAGGGTTCAAAAAGCTTCTAAGCCGGTGATTCACTATACTCGTAAAAAGAATAAGGTGCAGATTTGGGTAAAGGAAAAGCTAGATTATGTATTAGTGAATGGAAAGAAGGTACATATTGATAAGGATGTGATGGGACATGACTTTGTCGAAATATCTTTGAAGAAGCGTAAGACAAAAATTGAAGTAAAGGCTATAAACAATGTCAATGAGTCAGCCATTCTAAAGAAAGAAGAAGTGCGAAATAGAATTGTGAGAATGAGCTTTGTACAAAAATTCTGGATGAAAATTCGATGCTTATTTAAATTATGATCAAGCTTTGGATATACACACAGAATCATTGTGAATGGCAAGATGTTGATGCGTTGAGCTCTTATCACGATTTTAATTTTGAACAGTACAAATATGGTTTATGTATTTTCAATTCACATAGTAAAAAATATTTGAGAGGGAATGAATCCTGTGTTATCAATGACACTTTATTTTATTTAGAAGAAAAAGAAAGTATATTATGTCATTTTCCAATACAGGGAAATATCACAGTCGGAAGAAGTCCTTCGTGTGATATTCAATTGTGCGCAAAGGGTGTATCACGATATCATTTTATGATTGAAAATGGGGTTTTAAAGGATTTTGAAAGCTTAAATGGAACCTATGTAAATTCAAAGAAGGTATCTAGCTACAAGCTTTCTGTTCAGGATGAAATTGTTTTTGCGAATATTCGTATGTTGTATTTTGAAACGTATATTGTACTGGATATGGTGGATAATCCATATGATACGATGCATATTCATAGGGATGAAACTACATATTTTGCGACAAATCTTAGGCTAGAAATGCCAAACATAAAAAGATACGATGTGCAGATGCCGCAGATTATGCATATGCCTGTAAAACAAAGCCTTTTTAGTGCAGTAGGACCCTCCTTTATGATTGCAGGATCCGGATTTATATCTTCTTTATTGATTGGCTATTTTCAAAAGCAGACGCTACAAACAATATGTACGAGTTTGATTAGCTCTATCACAATGTCTTTAGCTTTTATGGTTTATGGCTTATACAATCGTAACTATCAATATAAGCTTGCGTTAAAAGAGAATCAGAAAAGCTTAGCAATGTATGATACATATTTGGCTGAGATATCTTTGAAAGGACGTAAGGAAAAAATTGAATTAGAAAAAGAAGTACAGGAATATTTGTATAAGTATATAAATACGTATAAACATGAAACGAAGGATTCTGTGTATGTAGGGTGTATAGAGGCAAACTGGTGTGAAGTTAGTTTTCGGGAAGTGAACTATGAATATGTATTTAATGATTTGGTTCAAAAAAGAAATCAATTGATTCAAACGTTGAAACAGCCTATTTTATGGCCTGTTTTCCTCAAACAAAATCAAGTTTGCTGGATAGAAGGAAATGTGAAAGATAGTATTACGTTATTTGAAAATTATCTTTGGTATTCAAAAAGCCGTCGTAAATGGGTATGGCCACAGGAATTTGAGCATATGGAGGAAATCTTTCTAAACCCTTTTTGTGCGATTCATGAAAAAACAGATAAGGATACAATTGTTGTGAGTTTTGATCCTAAAAGTATGCAAGATGCATATTATTGTTTGATTTACGTTGGAAAAGACGAACCATCCTTTCATTATGACTATCATATTCAAACAATGTATGCACATGAATTAAGCATGAAAAGAAAACGATATCTGTTGATGCCAGAGGTTACAGATTTTTATGAACAACTGATTAAAGAGGGTGTTTGTCGTACAGATCAATATGTAATGAATATTCCAGTGGGTATGGATGAAAAGAAACAAATTGTATATATGGATTTTCAAAACTATGGACCGCATGGCTTAGTGGCAGGTATGACAGGTTTTGGAAAAAGCGAATTTATTAGCTTTCTTTTAATGATGCTGATATGGCATAACACACCAAATCAATTTCAATATATTCTAATTGATTTTAAAGGGGGAGCTTTTGGACAGCCATTCTATGAGTTTGCCCATTGTGCTGGTATTGTGACAAATCTTGATAGCCAATCGATGGAACGTTTTTTTCAAAGCATGAATTATGAGCTGGAGAAAAGGCAAAGATTGTTTTTAAAGGAGAAGGTATCCGATATTTATGACTATAACAAGGTCAAATCACTTTCTCATTTATGGATTTTTGTGGATGAGTTTGCACAGTTAAAAATGCGTTATCCACAATTTATGTCACAGCTGCAGGAAATTGCACGAATTGGAAGATCTTTAGGAATCCATTTAGTTCTTTCGACACAAAAACCGAATGGAATCGTTGATGACCAAGTTTGGGCAAATACGACATGGAAGGCCTGTTTTCATGTGAGCAGTGTGCAGGATAGTCGAGAAATTCTTCAGAATGAAATGGCATATCATTTAAAAAATCCAGGAGATATGATTTTGCAGACCAAAAATGAGTATCAAGCTTGTCGAAGCTTTTACTTACAAAAAAGTACATCTGAAAAATCATGGCGAGAAATCAACTTCAAAAAAGAAATATTGAAGTCGAACAGGCATTTGGGTATACGGGTGATGGATGTTTTGAAAGAACAAATTTGTGCATTGCATGAAACAAGAGAATGGGTGATTTTACCAAAAGAAATGCCTAAGGATGTTTGGGGAATCTTAGATCTTCCTTTTATTCAAAGTCAGAAGGAAATAGTATTTGAACCTATTCAATTAATTTATTCAAAGAAGGAGGATGTTGTATGTAGTTTGATATCTTATTTTGAAAATGAACCAATTTATGTATATGGAACTGATAAATGGGATGCGTTTGTGAATGCTAGTTTTTTAAAACCTAGATATTTCAGTCAGATTGAGAAAGGGATTTGTTTGATTTTTGAGGATGAAAATCTAGATCTTTCATTATTGAATGAAAACGTGATGGCATTTGTCTTCACAAACAATGAAAATACAAATCTAAAGTGGATTCATAAAAAGTATGCATTTGATGTTGATAGCTTAGATGAAAAACGAATATTTTTTGACACTTTTCATCTTCCTTCTTTCATAAATTTAACATTAGATGACAATACGTATGTAGAGTGTATGTATCGAAAAGAAAAAGTGAAGAATTTAAAGAGAAGAAAACATGGAAATCTCACTTTTGTTTTAGAAAAAAATTGTATAGGTTTTGATTGTCGAAGGGATATGCCAGTTTATTTTGATGAAAATAAGAAATTATTTGTTCTTTATATGGAATATGAGGATGTTATTAAAAGCTTAGAAGATCGATTTCAATATTTAAAAAGGAGTTCAGACTGGCAAACAAAGAGTGATGTCTATTTTATTCGGGTTGATATAAAGTTATTAAATCAAGATGCATTTCAAAAGACACTCTATGCGTCACAAATCTTATGGGTTGGCTATGGCCTGAAGGAATATGGATATATGCTGAAGCGAAAGCTTCCCTATGAGAGCTTTAAGATGGTCTTTTTTAAAGATCAAAATGAAGGAGTGGGTATCTGTGAATGAGGTTGGTATATATCTTTCTTTAACAAAGACAAAGATGGTTTATGTTTCTTTGTCGTATGTAGTACAAGAATTTTTTGATGAGTTTTTAGACTATAAAGTGCGATATGTGTTTAACTATAGCGCAAAGTGCTTTATAGATTTGGATTTAACATTTAAACAAAATCATATCGCACATAGCGATATCTTAATTTATGGGAGGTAATTATGAAAATTTCAGTGGATTATTCAGAGGTCTATCAAGCAAGTGTGTATGTAAAAAATAAAGCGGAGGACTATAATGATTTGATTTTAAACTTATATAAAAAGGTTGAGCAGATGCAAAGCATTTGGCAGGGAGTGGATCATTTGGCTTTTCAGAATCAATTAGAAGAGTTTCGTCCTGCTTTAAATGAAATGTTTCAAATTATTTTAGAATACAGTAATGTTTTAAAACAAACGGCTTCTGTGTATGAACAGCTTCAACAGGATCGTGTAGCACAAGCCAAATTATTGTTGTAGGAGGAAATTGTATGGCACAAATTCAAATATCAAGTGAAGATGTAATGGCATATTCAAAGCAGGTAGATGCGTATGCGAATGAAATTCGTACAGTCTTTAATGAAATCGAATCTAGAATGTATTATGTTGAATCAATATGGCAATCACCTGCATCAAAGCATTTTATGGAAGAATTTCAAACGTTAAATCCGGCGATGATGTCGTATTTAGATACACTGGCTCGTTTTTCTACCTATCTACATCAAACCGCAAATCTATATCAGGAAAACGAACAATGCTTAATGTCTCATGAATAAGGTGTATTTTTATAATTCGTTAATGAATGATTTGAATGTACTTTTGAATCGTACGAAAAGTGTTGTCTCAAATGAAGAATTTGTCTATGTAAATCAAAAAGTGAATCGAATCCTATATTTGATTCAGATTCAAATACAGGAAATACAGGCTTGTGAAAGCAGATAGTGTAGCTTGTAAAACCTTGAGCAATGAATATAAGGCATTGGCTTCACGAAGTTTAACCTTTAATATTCCTACATTGAATGATAGGCAATACCGCATCTCAAAAGAAATTATGGATATCGCAAACTATCTAACTAAGAGTGCGACTTTAATTGAGTCTACAGAAAATAAGCAGGTGCAACTACAACCTGGAAAAAAGCATTTTACAAAGTATGCGAATTTAAATTTAATTTCACAGCTCACAAAACAGAGTCGTTATTCTTATGCATCAATAGGCTACAAGGCTTCGTTTAAGGAATGGAATAAGAATTTTAATAAGAAGTATTTTAATGTAGGTGTCAACGCAACAATATTGGATGGGAATTTTAAATCGAGTATCAGTGCAAGAATATGGAAAAAGAAGAAGTTTGATCCTCGTGTTGTGTTGAGCTCAGAAGCAAGTCTTGCCTTATTATCTTCTACCGTCAATGCACGTGTTGGCAATGCGAAGATATATGCGAGTGCTAGAGCTACAGGGCAGGTCGGTGTGGCATATGCGACATGTAAAGCTGTTTTATCAAAAAAGGAACAGTCTTTTGAAGCGGGTGTAGGTGTGGCTGCTTTAAAAGGTGAGACGCGCTGTGTATTCAGTGTGATGGGAGCAAAGGTGACCTTAACAGCTCAAGGAAGTATTGGTAGTGCAGAGGCAAATCTTTCGTATCGATTTTCAAGTCGGGAATGGGAAATCGGTTCAAAGCTTGGCTTTATTGCGGGGCTGGGCTTTAAAATCAATGTTAGTTATTAAAAGGAGTATGAATGAAGGATTTATTACCTATAGGAAGTGTTGTCACTTTAAAAGAGGGAACGAAGAAATTAATGATTATCGGGCGTCTTCAACAAAATGTAAATACGCAGAAAATATATGATTATGCAGGATGTCTATGGCCGGAGGGGTATATGGACAAGGATCGATGTTATGTATTTGATCATGAGAATATAGATTGTTTGTTCTATATTGGTTTACAGGATATTGAAGAGTTTAATTTTCGTTTTGAATTGGATGAAATGATGAAAAAAATAGGCCATTAGACTTTTGTCTAATGGCTTTTACTTAGTCGTCTGATTTTGCAAGATCGGGTCTTGAAACTAAATATTCAGGATTGTTTGTCTTTAAATTATTGAATACATCTTGGTCATGTACTTCAAAATTGTATTTCTTTAAATAATAAACAAGGCATGCTTTTGTGATATCATCATCACTGCTTAATGAAGTATACACTTCATCTTTAATATCTTTGTATGTATTGGATACTAATACGGCAACATAAGCATAGGTATTTCCGCTACTTTCATTTGTAAAGACTTCGTCAATAACACCAGCTTTTTTTGTCTTTGCCAATTTGTTGATCAAACGAGTTGATACATCTGTTGTCTTTGTTGTTACCAATGTTTCTTTTCCAGAATATTTTGCAGAATCAACCATATATTGTTGAGCTACTTCTTCTGGATCTGTCCCACTCTTTAAAGCTTTCAATGCTTTTTTAGCTGTTGCTTTATTTTCACATTGAATGATGCGAGCTTTACTTGGCTTATATGTTTTTTGGATGTCTTTTTTGGCATCGGTAAAATATTTTTCAGTTAATTCACTTGCTTGAAGACTTGGAATAAGAACCTTGTTCATATAGGCTTCTGTACTGTTATAGCCTAAAGATTTGATTTGGTCTTCAAAACCAGTCATATTTTCTTTATAGTTGTCGATTTGTTCTTGGGCTTTTTTCTTCATAGCCTTTGTCACTTTGACCTCTTTTTTATAGATTGACTGTTTTACAAGTTCCATAGTTAAATCTGTACCTGTTGAAATTTTCAATAGATCATATTCATCGCCTTTAGTGTATGTTGTATCACCAATAGTCATGATGGCTTTATCTTTATCAGAAATAGATGCAGTTGCACCAGAGCATCCAGTTAACATCATGGCAGCGCATACCAATAGTATAGGTGTCTTTTTCATTATTGATCACCTCCGAAAGTAGATTTTACGTAGCTATCAAATTTTTTCTTTGTGCTCTTATCGTTAAATTTGATATCTAATTTTTTAGCATAAGATTCAAGAATTGTGTTCGCTAATTTAGAATCACTGTTTAAAACTGCATATAATGCTTGGTTGGAAACGGTATCGCTTTTCGCATTGAAGATTTTCTTTGAATCTGTTTGGTTTACGTATACCTTATATAAACTTGTGCCGCTTGAACTTGTTACTGTGATCCAGTCACTTGTTTCACCTTTCTTTAGTGAAATAGCTGCTGTAACAACATCAGCAGGAACTGTTGAGCTAGAAGAACCTGAAGAGTTTGAAGAACTTGAAGAGCTTGCTGAATCTGAATCAATGTATCCGGCAAAGCCTTTTTTATTTGCAGTATTTGAATCTTCGGAGAATGCTTTGGCAACATCTGCAAAGCTTTCCTTAGCTAAAGCCTTGTCAATATTGTTTTTCTTTTTTGATTCAGTTTCAGATAAATTATCGGCATCTGAAACATCCATTTTAATAATAGAAACTGTTCTTGGGCTTTTTGCTTCCCATGCTGCCTTTAAATCATCAAAATGTTTTGTGATATAACGCTTGTTCATTTCTTTTTCTTTAGTACTTGTTAAACAATATTTGTTTAAATCCTCAAATGAAGAATAACCATATTTGGCAAGTTCAGAAGTAAGTGTGGATTCATAATCATCACTTTGGCTAGATGCATTTTGTTTAATTGTAGATTCTAATGTATTAGCCTGTTTTTTTAAATCTTTTGTGGTTTCGATAGATTGATCGATAACGGCATTTTTGTACATGTTATAGATTGTTGATCCATCATATGGTGTGGATTCATCATATAAATCTTTTGCGGTAATGTCATCTCCATCAATAGATGCTACAACTTGTTCATTATTTGAAGTTTTAGCGGAAACATTATCTTTATTCGTATCATAAATGAAATATCCAATAAATCCGATAATGATAACGGCGATTAAGACGACAAACCAGTTATTTCGTAAAAAATCAGACATAATTTACCTCCTTGAGAATGTCTTTTCAATTATACGAGATATCTTTTTAAATTGCAATGAACCGCCGAGATGTATTAATTGAGATTTTAATAATTATTTGGTATTATATTTCAGTGAAAAGAGGTATAAGATATGGCAGATTTGGTCATTAAGGATCTTCATGTATCCGTGGAGAATAAAGAAATTTTAAAAGGGTTGAGTTTAACTGTTAAATCCGGTGAACGCCATGCCCTAATGGGACCTAATGGAAATGGTAAGTCTACATTGCTTGCTGCGATCATGGGAAACCCAAAATATACAGTTACATCTGGTTCAATTACTCTAGATGGTAAAGATGTACTACAGATGTCAGTCGATGAAAGAAGTAAAGCTGGACTTTTCTTAGGTATGCAATATCCTAGTGTTGTTTCTGGTGTTACAAACTCTGACTTCTTAAGAAGTGCAATGAATGCACGTTTAGAAAAACCTATTTCCTTATTTAAATTCATCAAAGAAATGGATAAAGCCATTGAACAATTAGAAATGAAGCCAGATTTGGCACATCGTTTCTTAAATGATGGATTTAGTGGTGGAGAAAAGAAACGTAATGAAATCGTTCAAATGATGATGTTAAAGCCAGCAATTGCGATGTTAGATGAGATCGACTCTGGTTTAGATGTAGATGCATTACGCATTGTTTCAGATGCAATCAACCAATGTCAGGAACAAACAAATCTTGGTTTATTGATTGTATCTCACTATGCTCGTTTCTATGAATATTTACAACCAACACATGCCCACGTATTAATGGATGGACAAATTGTAGTATCTGGAGATGCAAGCCTTGTTGAAAAAGTAGATCAAGAAGGATATGAATGGATTGAAAAAGAGTACCACGTAACCGCTAATAAAGAGGAAGATAAACAACCTATTTCTTTAGGTTCTTGTGGAGCAAAAAAATATGCTTAATCGCGTAGATGTTCATAATAATGAAGAACTTCACATTCAAATTCAGAGTCATGAAAATAAATCCTATTTAATTGAATTAAATAAAGATTGTACAAAGCTAGACTTGGTTGTTGAATGTTTAGAGAATTCTTTTTCAAAACTCTTTGTTTTAAATCATGCTGAAAGTGCATGCGAATTAAATATTAATATGGTACTCAAACAAGATGCTTCTTGCCAAATGGGTGTCTTGGACTTAGAAAAAAGCCCTCTAAAATGGAATCACTTTGTAGATTTGCAAGAAGAGGGTGCAGAATATGAAATTTTGAGTGGTCAATTATGTCAGGAACATATTGAAAAGGTTTGCGATATGGAAGTCCGTCATAATGCCCCTCATACAAATGGTCAAATGAAAAATTTTGCTGTTTTGTTTGATTATGGACAATATCAGATGGTAGCCGATGGAAATATTAAAAAAGGTTGCTTTGATGCTCAGTCTCATCAGGCAACGCGCGTTTTAACCTTAGGCCAAGGACATAAGACGAAGGTTATTCCATTATTATTGATTGATGAAAACGATGTAAAGGCAAGCCACGCCCTAACAATAGGTCAGCCAGATGCGGATCAGCTATACTATTTACAATCTCGTGGCCTTAGCACGAAACAAGCTGTTGGCTTGTTGAGTGTTGGATATTTCTTGCCAGTTATAGATATGGTAGAGGATGAAGAATTAAAAGAAAATCTTCGCCAGGAAATGGAAAGTAAGGTTGGATTATATGGACATCAGTAAAATACGTAAAGATTTCCCAATTTTAACACGTACAATGTCCAATAAGCCTTTAGTATATTTAGATAATGGAGCTACGACATTAAAACCACAACCAGTAATTGATGCTGTAGTGAACTATTATACATACCTTGGTGCTAATGCGCATCGTGGTGATTATGAAATGAGTGCGCAGGTCGATGCTGCTTTTGAAGGGGCTAGGGCTCGTACACAAAAGTTTTTAAATGCGAAATATAAAGAAGAAATCGTGTTTACATCTGGTTCGAGTGAAGGCTTGAATCTAGTTGCGATGATGGTAACAGATCAGCTTTTACATGAAGGCGATGTCATTTTAAGCGATGAAAGTGAGCATGCATCAAGTATTTTACCTTGGATGCAGGCTGGTAAGAAAAAGGGAACAAAGATTGATTATATTCCTTTGGATGAAGAAGGAAAAATTACCGTTGAAAACTTTGAACGTGTTTTAACGGATAAAGTTAAAGTTGTAGCCATTGCGATGGTATCGAATGTATTAGGCTTTGTGGCTCCAGTTAAGGAAATTGCCAAAATTTGTCATGAAAGAGGCATTTTATTGGTGATTGATGGAGCACAAAGTACACCACATCTTGATATTGATGTGCAGGATCTAGATTGTGATTTCTATGCGTTCAGTGCTCATAAAATGTGTGGTCCTACAGGTGTAGGGGCTTTATATGGCAAGAAAAAATGGTTGGATCAGCTAGAACCTATTTTTTATGGTGGCGAAAGTAATGCCAGATTTGATAAATCATGTTCATTGACTTTAAAGGAAACGCCATTAAAGTTTGAATCAGGTACACAACCCATTGAAGGTGTTATTGGTATGGCGGCTGCCATGGATTATTTGGATGCGGTAGGTAAAGCGAATATCCATGCTCATGAAGTTGAATTAAAGGAATATTTCTTAGAAAAGGCAAAAGCCTTAGAAAATATTGTTGTATATAATGAAAACGCAAAGAGTGGAATTGTAACATTTAATGTGAAGGATAAAGATCAGATGATCTTTGCCCAAGATGTTGCTAGTTATTTAAATACGTTTGGAATTGCCGTTCGTTCAGGACAGCATTGTGCTAAATTACTTCCGGAAGTATTGAAGACTCCGGGGACTTGTCGTGCAAGCTTTTATTTGTACAACACAAAAGAAGAGGTCGATCAATTGATTGATGCTTTAAAGAGTGCTACAGTTGAAAACTGTGTCAGCATTTTCTTTTAGGAAGGAAGCTTAATTATGTCAAATATTGATCCAATGTTAATGCGCCAGATTATTATGGATCACTATGATTATCCTCGTAATAAAGAATTGACAGATAACGATGGTTATATGTCACGTCATATGGCGAGTGATTCTTGTATTGATGATATTACGGTGCAGACAAAAATTTCAGATGGAAAAATCGACGACATTCGTTTTGATGGGGTTGCATGTACAATTTCAACAGCTTCTACTTCAATTATGTCTGAATTATTGAAGGGAAAAACAACAGAAGAAGCCAAAGAAATCATGGACAACTATTTTAAAATGATTGATCAAAAAGATTATGATGAAGATATATTAGATGAGGCAATCGCATTTCAAAATGTTGGGAAACAAGCCAATCGTATCAATTGTGCAACGATTGGATGGAAGGCGATGCGCGAAATGATTAAGGAAAGTGAGGATGGAAAAGATGAGTAAAGAAAAAGATATCGCACTTTCTAGTGAATATGAATATGGATTTCATGATGAAGATGTCAGTGTTTATAAAACACAAAAGGGTTTAACAGAAGATACGGTTCGTACAATTTCTAAAATTAAGAAGGAACCAGAATGGATGTTACAGCTTCGTTTAGATGCGTATCATTCTTTTGTTGAACAAAAAAACCCAAATTGGGGTCCTGATTTAAGCGAAATTGACTTTGATGATTATACATATTACATCAAGCCAAGTGATAAACAAGAAAAATCATGGGATGAAGTGCCAGATACAATTCGTAATACGTTTGATAAGTTAGGAATTCCAGAAGCGGAACAAAAGTTTTTAGCGGGAGTTTCAACACAATATGAGAGTGAAGTTGTTTATCACAACATGTTAGAAGAGGTCGAAGAAAAGGGTGTTATTTTCTTAGATACAGATTCTGCATTAAGAACATGTCCAGATTTATTAAAGGAATATTTTGGAAAATTAGTTCCATATACAGATAACAAATATGCAGCATTAAATACGGCTGTATGGTCTGGTGGATCCTTTATTTATGTACCAAAGGGTGTAAAGTTAGAGAAGCCTTTACAATCTTATTTCCGTATCAACTCTATGTCGATGGGACAGTTCGAAAGAACTTTGATTATTGTAGATGAAGGAGCTGATGTACATTATGTAGAAGGATGTACAGCACCAACTTATTCAAAGGATTCTTTACATGCGGCAGTCGTAGAAATTTACGTACATAAAAATGCAAAGTGTCGTTATTCAACAGTTCAAAACTGGTCAAGTAATATCTTGAACTTAGTTACAAAGCGCGCTAAGGTATATGAAAATGGGCATATGGAATGGATCGATGGAAACGTGGGTTCACATGTAAACATGAAATATCCAGCATGTATTTTAGCTGAACCATACGCAAAAGGAACAACGATTTCTATTGCGGTAGCGGGGGAAAATCAAATCCAGGATGCAGGTAGTAAAATGATTCATTTAGCACCACATACTTCAAGTACGATTATTTCAAAATCAATTGCTCGTAATGGTGGTGAAGTAAACTATCGTGGATGGGTTACACATTCAAAAAATGCAGCTTATGCGAAAAGCAAGGTGGAATGTGATACATTGATTTTAGATAAGAAATCGCGTAGTGATACAGTTCCAATGAATGTATCCTATAATGATACGTCACAAATTGAGCATGAGGCTACAGTTTCAAATATTAGTGAAGAGCAATTGTTCTATTTAATGTCTCGTGGTTTGACTCGTTCTCAGGCAACAGAAATGATTGTAATGGGATTTCTAGAACCATTCACAAGAGAGCTTCCAATGGAATATGCGGTTGAATTAAATCAAATGTTGAAACTAGATATGAGTGACAGCATTGGATAAGCGTAAACTTTGTATTCAAAGGCGTAGTTCATTATCAAAAACAGAAAGACTTTTAAAAGAAAAGGCAATCACAAATTGTGTTTTGCCTTTTTTAAAAGGAAAAATAGGTATATATATATCGATTCGTAATGAAGTGGATGTATATTCTTTTATAAAGGATCAATTTGATCTTTATATTCCTAAAATGTTAGATGATGTAACGATTGCGTTTTATTCGGATCACGAAGAAAAAATACAGGGAAAGTTTTCAACAATTGAACCCATTGGAATTCATGAAGAAAAAGATTTGGATGTGATTCTTGTACCTGTTGTTGGATTCTTTAAAAATTATCGTATGGGATATGGAAAAGGATATTATGACAGGTATTTAAAGGATCGTCCTGCATTAAAGATTGGTGTAGCTTTTGATGTACAGGAAATGGAATTTGAAGTTAAAGCGATGGATGTTCCATTGGATATGATCATAACAGAAACGAGGATATTGCGATGAAAATATTATTCTATGGAGATAGTAATACGTGGGGATATGATGCAAAGGATGCATCTAGACAAAAGAATCGTTTTACACAGATGATAAAACAAGCGTTTAGTGAACATGAAATCATTGAGGAAGGTCTATGTGGAAGAACACTATGCTTAGATGATCCGTATGATGAAGATCGAAATGGTGCAAAAATGATATCAATGGTATTAAAGACACATGCGCCTGTTGATGTCGTGTTCATTATGTTAGGTACGAATGATGCGAAGCGTCAGTTTTCAACAAATAGTATTTCAATTGAGAAGGGGATTCGTACATTGATGTATAAAGCTTTAAATCCAGAAATTTATCGTGATGGATCTAATATACCTCAGTTTTTTGTGGTTTGTCCACCCAAAATGAATATAGATGGATTAAAGAATGAAAGAACAAAGTCTAACTTTGGTCAAAATGGTTTTGAGATTTTAAATAACACAAAGCCTTATTTGGAAAAGGGATGTTCTGGATTAGATGTGAAAGTTATCGATACACATGCAGTAGCTGGAAGCTTGGATGGAATTCATATGGATGAAAGTGGCCATAAGCTTGTGGCAGATGCTTTGATTTCAGTAATCAAAGAATTATAAAGAAAGGAAGATTATCAATGAGTGCTTATACAAATGGTTTAGCGTTTTGGAAGCATTTTGACCAAAAGCAGAGTGCGATTATAAAATATTTAAAGGCTGAACAGTATGAAGAATTAAATGAGATCATTCAAGAACTTGATGAAGAGGTAATGGAAATTAGTGGTGCCCATTTCTTTGTCGAAAGTTTTTATGATTCTTTTGAGATGACCTTTGATACAGGTCCAAATAAAACAACACAATATTTATGTCAAATGTTAGTTGATATTGCACCTAAAGAAATTCAAAAGAAATGGATCATGAATGCAACCTTGCCGCCTATGTCGCAAAAGGCGATTCAGGCTATGGTGCAAATCAAGAATGAAGAATATACTTTGGCAGATTTTCATGTTTTCTATCAAATTGAAAATGATATGCTAGATTGTAAGGTGTATTGTCCTGGTTTTGGTTTGATTGGAAATCCTGAAAACAAAAAAGAAATGAGTATGTATTTATTAGAACTTGCGATTGGTGAATTGGCTTATGAAGCTTATATTTGTCGTGTGGATTTTATAGATACGCCAGATTCAGATATGAAATTTTGTCAGATGGTTGATTTTTATGAAGTGATCATGAATCTTGTTCAAAAAAATCATTGGAAAGAATATGAAAAACCAATTGATATTTATTCCGTATATCAGCCAATCCAGGATTTTGCGCACGATGCATTAAGAAAGGATATGAAGCTGATTTTTACAACACATCCTTTATTAGTTGAACAAACAATTGAGGAAAAGGAAGAGGTTTTGGCAGATCTATCAAGTAAGGATGGAGAATTTGGTTATGTATATTATTCCAATCCTTTCCATAATAAAGAGGATGCATTGTATCGTCAAAAGCTTTCAAAAGAATTGGATGTAGCGATTTCAAAGGTGCATGCAGGAAAAGTAGTAGGAGGGGCTATAGGAAAGAGTTTCTCTTATATTGATTGGATTATTTATGATAAAGATTTGTTTATGAAGGCTTTCAATCAATTAAAAAAACAGCTCGATGCAAGTGTCGAACTGTATTATCAAAAATTCTAATGACTTTGAATATCAGCGCAGGCATTTAGCAGGCGCTGTCTTTTCATTCCTGTCACTTCTTTTTCAGGGTTTTCTAAAAATCTTGCGAGAACATCCGCATCCTTCAAAGCTTCACATAATGGGGAATCAAAGGATTCCTTTTTTGAATGTTGGCGTATCGCATATGTGATATCATCAATTTCAGTTGTCTTAAATAAGCCACATTCCTTTAGATATTTGTATGCATGAAGACTTGATAATTTGGCATGTTGAGAATGGGGACAATTATCAATAAATTGTGCATAATCATGAAAAAGAGCGGCTACCTTAGCGCGTTCAAGATTGGTACCGCGTGCCATGGCAATGAATGTGATGGATAAATCGACACTTGCCGTATGGGTAAGGGCGGCAATCTTTAAATCTTCATTATAGATTTTTGCGTATTGACTATATACATATTCTTTAACTTTTTCGTATCGCTCTAACATAAAATCCCTCTCTTTCATGAAAAAAGCGCACTTTGTGCGCTAATTAGAACAAATTATTACGCAGCTGTATCTACAACTGTGACATTGTTAGCTTGTTGACCACGATCACTTTCAACAACATCATAAGTAACAGTTTGTCCTTCTTCTAATGTTTTAAATCCATCAGAATTAATTGATGAATAGTGTACGAATACATCTTTTCCTTCTTCACTAGTAATGAATCCGTACCCTTTTTCAGCGTTAAACCATTTAACTTTACCTGTGCTCATGCCTATACCTCCTGGACTAAGCCAATATCCTTTGACCGTTAAAATAGAAAGTATTTGCATACATTAGCATTTATCACAATCAGAATATGAGTCTAATCCTTAACTGCTTACATTTTAGCATTTTCTTGACACAATGTCATCAAAAAAAGCTCTTTCTTAAAGAAAAGTAAAACATTTTTGGTTAGATTTAAATGATTATTCATTCAATAAACCAACATGGAATCGTATCTGTGAATGTTAAGCAAAGTTAAGTTTGTTAAAAAAATGTTATTTATTATAGTTATTGTCTCAAAATTTGATTATAATGGATATATAAAGGAGGGCATGTGTTTTATGCTTATTCAAGATGATGCTTTACGTAGCGTAGTAGCACGTACATTACGTGTTAAAGAAGAAGAACTAACGGAAGATTTAATGAAGAACTTGATCCATCTAGAAGTACAGGATCATGAAATAAAAAGCTTAGAGGGTTTGCAGTATGCTGAAAATCTAGAAACTTTGAATGCGAGCAACAATGCATTACAAACATTGGACCCAATCCGTGATTTACATAATTTAGTTTGTTTAGATGTGTCTCGAAATCAGTTGAGAGATTTACAGGCTTTACATGGCTTTCGACAATTGAAAAAATTGAATGTATCAAGAAATAATCTATATACAATGGATATTTCTAGTGTTGCTGCAATGATCGATTTGGAAGTGCTAAATCTTTCTAAGGCAAAAGTAGATAGTTTGATTTATTTAGAACACTGTAAAAAACTAGAAGAGGTTCATATCAATACAGAAAATGGTCCTTTTAGTTATGCGATTTTAGGTGTACTTAAGAAATTGAAGAAACTCGACATGGGTTGTATGCGTTTATTTAACATTGAAGATTTAACATATCTTTCAAATATCGAAGAATTAGATTTAAATACTAACTTAATGTCCGATTTAAGTCCATTGTTGTCAATGAAGAACTTAAAAAAATTAAATGTTGCGAATTGTCCATATTTAAAGGATTATTCTGTATTAAAAGAATTTTCAAATCTAAAATCATTGAACATTTCTTATAATGAACCAGAACACTTTACATTCTTAAAGGAATTGAGCCATTTAGAAGAATTATCTATGGAACAAACAGGCTTTAAGGATATGGCTTTATTGAATAGCTTGGGTGATTTAAAGGCATTGAATGTTTCTAAGAATCGTTTGAAGAATTTAGAAAAATTTACTAATGTAGAGCACTTAGAAAAGCTTGATGCGAAGTTCTGTCAATTAACAGAAATTAATTTCTTAAAGAATGCGCATCAATTAAAACACTTAAATCTATTCACAAACCGCATTAAAGATATTCGTATTTTAAAAGATTCGAAGGATATGGTTGAATTAAATGTGGGTCGTAACCAAATTAAGGATATTACTTGTTTGAAGGATATGAAGCAGCTTGAAATCATCTCTTTGGAAAACAATAATGTTAAGGATTTGAAGCCATTAACTGAGCTAACAAACTTATGCGATGTTGATCTATATAATAATGTTATTGAAGATTTGACTCCATTAGAAAATCTAGAATTTATTTCTTATTTACGTCTAGATCACAATGCGATTACGGATTTGACTCCATTGTCAAAACTTAAATATTTACGTTCTTTAACTTTAAAAGCAAATTACGTTACTGATGTAACTCCATTAAAGAATCTAGAATTATTAGAAGCACTTAGATTAGATGATAATCCAATCCAGGATACAAGCGTATTAGAAAGCATGGAGTTCTACGAAAAATTTACGGATTAAGTAAAATATGCTTTATATAAAACATAAATGACATATTGAAACATATTTATATCTAAAAAAATATAGAATAACTAGAGAGCAGAGAAAATCTGCTCCTTTTATATATTATATTATGTTGTTTAACATGCCTTATGTTATTCATATTACACAGTACTTGACAATCCAAGGTAGTGTGTATATCATAATAGTTGAGAGGTGATAGAATGCAGCCAAGAGCAGTTATTTATTGTTCTAAGCATGGTGCAACCAAAGAATACGCACAATGCTTGGGTAAAAAATATAGTCTTCCAGTAATTTCCATTGATCATATTTCGGGATATAGTTTTCAGAATATTCCTGTTTATTTTTGTGGATGGATTCGTAACGGAAAAATTGTAGGTTTGAATAAAGCTTCAAAATTATTTATGTGTGTAAAAATCATTGGCGTAGGAGCAATTGAATATAATGAGGCATATGAAATGAAGCTGAGATATAAAAACAAGATTCGAAATGAAGCATTTACATATGTGCAGTCTATTCATGGATTATCATTATCGATGATGGAGAAGGTATATGTCGATATGTTTCAACCGTCTTTGATAGGAAAGAGTAAGGGTGAGGTACATGAATACTCAGTTTAAGAAGGGTGTTCTAGAGCTGATTGTGTTAAAAGCAATCGTGGCCGATGATCTATATGGATATCAGTTAGTTTCTAAAATAAATGAGGTGATTCAAGTCAATGAAGGTACAATTTATCCTTTATTGAAACGATTATCTAATGATCGTTTATTAGAATCGTATTTAAAAGAATCTACAGAGGGTCCGCCAAGAAAGTATTATCATATCACAAGTTTAGGCCTTGAAAGATATTCAGCTTTATTAGAGGAGTGGACAAATTTTTCATGTAGTGTAAATACTTATTTGAAAGGAGAAAAGTAGATGTTAAAGAAAGAGTTTCTGGACATTTTAAATCAAAAATTATCTTTGGTAAATGATAAAGAAAGAGAAGATATCCTATTGGAATATGGGACTTATATTGATGATAAGATGGCAAGTGGAGTATCTGAAGAAGAGGCTGTTGCAGGCTTTGGAGATGTAGATGAGCTTGTTAAAGAAATATTAGATGCCTATAAAATCAATACAGATTCGATGGATCCACTATCAAGTAAGGCGGATAAAACAATCGATAAGGTATATGCGAAAATGGAGGAATTATTTTCTAGACTTGGTAATTTTTCGATGAATGAAATCTTCCATATCTTCTTTGATGCGATTGTATTGGTTTTCATTTTATGGATTGGCAAAGTTATTATTGTAGAGGCACTATGTAATTTGTGTTTATCTCTGATTTTCTCCTTCTTTGTAGGATTCTATGGGGTTACAGACTTTTTGTTGGGTCTATGCAGAATTATATATTTATGTATGGCAATTTATTTCTTCGTTAAGGTTATGGCTAAAAGAATTGAACGCTATCGTTATCATAATCAAAGCGTTGGAGTGATGGATGATATAAAAGAGACTTGGAATGACAATATAAAAGGGAATGATTTACCTCCAACTCCCAACCGACCTTTATATCATGAACGAAAATCACGTTCTATCGAATCGGATGTATTAAAGGTGATTCTAGTCTTGGCTATGATTCCTGTTGCGTGTGTGTTAATTGGTAGTGGTATCAGTTTTGTGGTATTGGTTTATGTTAGTGCTGTATATGCCACAACAAGTATTGGAATCTATTGTATGGATATTGCCTTTGTACTTGGTAGCTTAACAATCCTGTTGATGTTGTTTCGTGCTTGGCCTAAGAAGGTGAACACAAATGCGTAAATTAACAACTTTATTAATTTTATCAATCTTGTTATTTGTGGTTGGGGCAGGAACATTTATTTATGAACTATCTCAGATTCAACCTAATGAAATAGATTTATCAAAAGAAACACAGACAATGACGACTTCGATGCAAGATCAGTGTCGCTTATACACAAAAACATATTTAAGTTCAGTTGGAGATGTGCGTGTTGTTGTAGATGAGATGGCTGAAGATGATAAATTACCGGATAATGCTTTGGTAATTACATATCCTAAAATGCTTCATATTGTTCAAGATGATGATAAATTAGATTTGCAGATGGATGATTACGAGATGTCAAAGGATTTTAAAACAATATTTAACACGTTTCGAACAAAAAGTTACGATGAGTACTTTGCGAATAATGACGAAATTCATGTGAGTATTCGTTATGGTAAAGGTTTAAAGGATAAAATTACTTTGGTAGATGACTACTATTAAGAAACAGAAATACTGTTTCTTTTTGATTTTTAACAAGTGTGTTAAAATACTCTTGTATGAAAAATAACAAGGATTGGAATCGTTTGTTAAAAATGATTCTTGTAGAAGATAAAAAGAAATCAAATGCACGAACATTTTTTAAAAAGAGTAAAGTGACAAACACGCCTTTACATAGAAGACAGGATGTGAAAAGATGAGTGATACAAATACGATGTCAACAAGTGCTAGATTTGCACAGATTGTATCTATATTAAGAAAGCATCATATTCAAAAGGGGATGGATCCTGTTAAATTTCGCATGATTTTGGAAGATTTAGGTCCTACCTTTGTCAAAATTGGACAGATCATGTCGACAAGACAAGATTTATTTTCTGAACGCTATTGTAAAGAGTTGATGAAGCTCCGCTCACAGGCAAGTCCCATGCCTTTTTCAACTGTTCAAACAATTATTGAAGAGACCTATGGAGATTTGTTTCAGGAAGAATTTGAGAGTATTGATGAAGTCTGTTTAGGTTCTGCTTCAATTGCGCAGGTGCATGCAGCAACTTTAAAGACTAAGGAGCGAGTGGTATTAAAGATTCAGCATCCTAAAATCTATGAATGGATGGAACGTGATGTAGCTTTATTAAGAAAAGCTGTTAAAATATTGAACTTATCGGATATTGTATCGAGTGTTGTTGACTTAAATATGGTCATTGACGAATTTTGGTATACGGCCCAGCAAGAAATGGATTTTACAATAGAGGCACAATTTGCGAAACGCTTTAAGAAAGAATATGCAGATTGTAAATTTATTGATGCGCCAAAAATTTATGATGAATATACAAGAAAAAATATTCTTGTGATGGAATATGTAGATGGAATTGAAATCAATGATTCTAAACGATTAGAAGAGCTTGGCTATGATCGTAGTGAAATTGCGGATAAGCTAGCATTTAATTATATTTCGCAAATCATAGAAAATGGTTTCTTCCATGCAGATCCGCATTCGGGAAATCTAAGAATTCGTGATGAACAAATCGTATGGATCGACTTTGGCATGATGGGAACATTGGATGCGAATGAAAGAGAAATCATGAAGCAGGCAGTAAGAGCCATTGCCTTAAGGGATACGCAAAAACTAGTTGATTGTATTTTGATGATTGGTGAGTGTAAAAAGGAAATTGATTATACAGCGTTCTGTAATGATATGGATAGGTTTGTGAATCAATATTTAAGTGTTCCTTATGCAGAAATTGATGTCGCAAGACTTGTACAGGATATGTTCTCAATTTGTCATGTATATTCGATTTCATTGCCTAAAGGAATTAGTATGTTAGCACGTTCTATGATGACAATTGAGGGAACTCTAACGGCTTTAGATCCAAATATGAATACGATGAAGATTGCGTTAAGTCACAAGTCTAGCTTAACAAAAATTGATTGGGAGAAGGAACTTAAGTCTGGATTTAAACGTAGTGTGGATGCACTATCGCATTCAATTGATATACCTGTGCAGGCAAGTGATGTATTGCGGATGATTCAAAGAGGGCAGATTAAAATGAATTTGAACTTAATGGGATCACAAGCACCACTCGCTAAGATTGATCAAATGGTGAATCGTATTATAGTGTGTGTTTTGATTGCAGCCTTGGTCGTTGGTTCAAGCTTGATTTGTACGACAAAGATGAAGCCAACCATCATGGGTATTCCAGCACTTGGATTTTTTGGATATATCATTGCACTTGGCATGAGTGTATGGTTGTTTTTCAAAATGTTATTTTTGCATAGAAGAAATAAATCGTTTTAAAAGAGGAATATGAATATGAAGAAAATGAAAACGATAGTGGCATCACTACTTATGGTTCTTGCCACTTTAGGATTAGATCAATGGACGAAGTGGGCCATCGAAAGATCTATTTCCTTAAATGATTCTGTAGAAATGATCAAACATTTCTTTTATTTGACTTATGTACAAAATACAGGGGCAGGCTTTAGTATGTTTGCCGGAGCTGGAATGGGCTTTTTTGCCCTACTAACAATTGTAGCCTTAGCTGCAATTTTGTATATGTTTTTCAAAACAGAAGATTCGCGTTATCAAATTTGTTTATCACTTGTATTTTCAGGTGCCATAGGCAATTTTATTGATCGTATGACGTTAGGATATGTAAGAGACTTTTTTAGTTTTTACATTTTTGGCTACCCATTTCCTGTGTTTAATGTGGCAGATATCTGCATTACAATAGGTATCGCATTAATATTGGTAAGTATGTTTATAGATGATAAGAAGGAGCAAGAGAGATGGAAACAAGAGTCATAAAAATAGATGAAAATACAAAATTGGATCGTTTAGATAAAGTTTTGGCAGAAAAATTAGATTTTTCACGTAAGAGAATCAAAGATTTGTTGAATAATGATCATGTTTTAGTGAATAATAAAATTATGAAGGCAAGCTATAAGGTATGTGTAGGAGATGAAATTGAAGTTTCAATTCCGGAACTTGATTCAACCGAAGTCCTTCCGGAACCGATTGATTTGGACATCGTATATGAAGATCATGATATTATTGTCATTAATAAACCGAAGGGAATGGTAGTACATCCAGCACCAGGACATTACTCTGGGACTTTGGTGAATGCTCTGTTGTATCATTGTAAAGACTTGAGTGGTATAAATGGGGTTATGCGACCTGGCATTGTTCACCGTATTGATAAGGATACATCCGGATTATTGGTTGTAGCCAAAAATGATGTGGCACATGAAGCTTTAAGTCAGCAATTACAAGATAAAACATGTCATCGTGAATACGTTGCGATTGTTCATAAGCCATTTACGCATGAGCATGGTACGATTCATGCGCCAATTGGACGCGATGAAAAGGATCGTCAGAAGATGGCGGTTACCGCAAATAATTCGAAGGATGCGATTACACATTTTACTGTATTAGAAAATTTTAGTAAATTTGCCTATATAAAATGTCAATTAGAAACAGGAAGAACGCACCAAATTCGTGTACATATGCAGTATATTGAACATCCAATCGCGGGAGATCCTAAATATGGTCCAAGAAAAACAATTCAGGCCAATGGTCAGTTGTTGCATGCATGCGCATTGGAATTTATTCATCCTACTACACATGAAAAAATGCGTTTTGAGATTGGTTTAGAGCCAACATTTGAAAAAGTCTTAAACGAATTAAGAGAAGGGGAAGAATAATGCGTAATGATGTATTAAGCTGGGATCAATATTTTATGGGAATGGCGCATTTAAGCGCAAAGCGTTCTAAAGATCCTAATACGCGAGTGGGAGCTTGTATTGTCAATCCGCAAAAAAGAGTAGTAGGACTAGGCTATAATGGCTTTCCTTATGGATGTGAGGATGATGAATTTCCTTGGAATAGAGATGGAGATTTCTTAAATACAAAGTATCCGTATGTGGTTCATGCCGAATTGAATGCAATCTTAAATAGTATTCAAGATTTACATGGCTGTACTTTATATGTTTCGTTATTTCCTTGCAATGAATGTGCCAAAGCTATTATTCAAGCGGGTATTACTTGTGTTGTATATGAAAGTGATAAATATGCAGGAACGGAAGGTAATATTGCGAGCAAGCGCATGTTTCATGATGCAGGTGTAGAATTGATCCAGCTTCCTTATGATATTGAAGTAGAAACAAAAATTAATAATCGTTAAGTCATCCAAAATTGGATGGCTTTTCTTGTGTGAGTTTTGGCAAGGATTGAAAATTGTGTAACAAAAAAGACAAAGTTAGTTATTTTATAACCATTCTATAACCATGGAAAATTTATACTCTAAGTAGTAGATGGGTAGGGAAAACTATCTAAAAACGAAAGGAGGAATAGATATGTTAAAAAACTTTAAAAGAGCATCGGCAATATTATTATCATTTGCGATGGCTATACAGTTTGGAATGACAGACACCTACTACGCAAATACAGTGAGTCAAGAACCTGAAGTCGAAGAACAGACTTTACAAGAACCGATAACTGTAGAGCAAACAACAACACAAGAGGTGAATGCAAAACAGACAGTTCAGCCTGTTGTAGATGCGATTGAAAAGTCTGCACCAGTATCTGAAAAAAAGGATGTGACATTAAGCTATGTAGCTGAAGATGGAACAATATTAAGTGCAGCTACAACTCATACATATGAGACCAATTACAACTTAAAGTCAGATGCGAGTGTCATGTTGAACTTTGATGGTTACACCCTAAAAGATGTAGTTATGAATGATTCACAAATCGTAACTGCGGCCCAGGCGAATCTTAATGTGACTTCAGATTTATATAGTGTTAAATTTGTTTATCAAAAAGTTAACACAGAGGGAAAACAAGAAGAAAATGTTGCTCAAGCCCAAACAAAGACTGAAGAAACAAATGAAGAGGATGAAGCCGAGGCAAACCCAGAAGCGAAAGAAGAATTACCAGAATATCCTGCATTTGACGAAAGTGCTACAGCTGGAAATGTAACGGTTCATGCGATTGCAGTTGAGGGTGTTTTACCTAGAGGTGCAAAGCTAGTAGTTAAGCGTGTAACAAGAAAGGCTATCTTAAACGCTGTTAAAGAAACCGTTTCTGAAAAGGATAAAGAGGTAGATTCAGCTATAGCTCTGGATGTTACAATTGTGAGTAAAGATGGTATTGAAATTCAACCAAATGGTGTTGTAAATATTAGCTTTGAAAATGCAGCGATAAGCGGCAATGAAGTTAATATTTATCATGTTAGTGATGATGCGAGTACAGTCACTGAGGTTGCAACAAATGCTCAAAGCTTTGATGCGAACCACTTCTCAATTTATGTTATTACGGGTGAAAATGAAGTCCCACTAACAACATTCAATTTTGTTGCGAATGGAAACATCGTAAGTACACAGACTGTTAAAACAGGTGATACACTGATTACTCCAACAGCTCCAGATATGGATGGAAAAGTATTTGTTGGCTGGTATGATGGTGAAACAAAGTTTGAAGATTTCAATACAGCATTAACAATCACTGAGACAACAACTCGTGAAATTACAGCAAAATATGAAGATGCATTATATGTTTACTTCTATAATCCAGCTGGAACACAGATCATGCGTACTGAAAAAGTATCCGATCATGAAACACATGATTTTACGAATATTTCTTATGAAGTAGATGCAACACATAAAATCGTTGGTTGGGCAGCCCAAAAGAATGGTACTACAAATATCGCAGATAGTATTACAGTTCCAACAGACAAAACTTCTATTAATGTATACGCAATTATTAAAGAAGGTTATTGGATTTCATTTGATTCAGATGGCGGATCTATTGTTGATTCCCAATTCGTATTACATGGAGATAAGTTAGTATTAGGTAAAGATACTATACCTACAAAGCCAGGTTATTCATTTGATGGTTGGTACAATGGATTATCTAAAGTAGAGAATGGTGCAACAGTGACGTCTCCAATGACATTAAAGGCACGTTGGAAAGAAGCACAAGTTAGCTATACAGTTATTCACTGGTGGGAAAATGCAGATGATGATGGATATTCATTCCATGAATCTGAAAACAAAACTGGTACGACTGGTAAAGAAGCAAACGCAAAGACAAAATCTTATGATGGATTTACAGCACAGCCAGTAACTAAAAAGACAATCAAGGGTGATGGATCTACAATCGTTAGTGTTTACTATAAGAGAAATGTGTATGATGTTAAGTTCTATTCTTATAGCACTCCAGGATTTTTGTGGGAACCCGGAACACCTTCTAAAGAATATGTTGATTTAAGAATTACCGCAAAATATGGTCAAGATATTAGTAAGAAGTGGCCAACTTACAAAGGAAGTTCAACATGGAGTACTACAGATGATAGTGGTCCTTATCAGGTAAACATCGGTACAATGCCATTAGGCGGAGCAAAATTCTATGGTCCAAAGACAGGTAATGGTTCTGAAACAGCGTCTTATTATGTAGAAGTATTGCCAGGAGAACCAAGTGATGTAACCAAAGATGGCATACGATATAAATTAGATCATAAAGATACGTCTCCAGGAACGGGATATAGTGTTACTAAAGAAGATCAGTATCCATTAACTGGTTATACATTTAATGAAAATGTAAGTACAAAGATACGTAGTAAGTACAATAATGCGAAGTTCTATTACACACGTAATTCTTATAAAATCAAATTTATCAATAAAGGTAAAGAAGATAAATCGGTAGAAAAGAAGTATGAACAAAGTATTTCAAGTGAGAACTATGCACCTGTAAGACCTGGTTCATTGCCGGATTATTATGAATTTGATGGTTGGTATGATAATGAACTTTGTGAAGGAGAAGCATTTGATTTTAATGGTAAGAAGATGCCAGCACAAAATGTGACTCTATACGCAAAATGGACAGCTAAGAAGATCAGCTTAACTTATAACTTGAATAATCCTGAAGGCGATGTAGTTAAGGGTACTAAAAAGGTAGAAGCTGGTACAATTGCCAATACAGTATTGCCAAGTGCAACAACGACAAGTGATTACTCGTTTGCAGGTTGGTATTATGCGGATGGAAATGGAAATATTACGAGTGATGCATATAACACAAATGAAGCAATCACAAAGGATACAAGTGTTATTGGTAAGTGGCTATACAATGGTGAATTAAAAGTTGTTTATGATCCAGGTACAGAAGGATCAAAGGCAACAGTTCCAACGGATAGTAATATCTATGCAGGTGGAGCTAAGGTTACCGTAGCTAAGAATGCGACAACAACTTCAAAAAAGAAATTCTTAGGATGGAAGTTAAATGGAAATTTATATCATCCTGGAGATGCATTTGAAGTAAATAAGGATTTGGCAAATAATGATAACATTATTACATTGAAAGCTATTTGGGGTAGTGAAGAATTCTCAACAACAATGAGTTATAATCCAGGTAATGGTCGTGGTAGTGTTCAGACAGTGCCAGTTAAGAATAACGAAAGTGTTACATTAAAATCTGAAAAAGATCTAGGCTATCAAGCTCCTGAAACAGAAGGTAAAGAATATTACTTTGCAGGTTGGGCAACATCTAAGGATGATGCGAATAATGGTAAAGCTACATATGCAGCTGGACAGAGCGTACATGTAGATGTAGATGGTGAAAATGTTCTATATGCGACTTGGATTGAAAAGACAGTCATTACATTAGTTGCGAATAGTAATACAGTTACTTACAATGGCCAATCGCAAGAAGTAAATGGATTCCAATCATTGACAATTGATGGTTATATAGTATCTGGATTGAATGCGCATGCCCAAGGTACAGATGTAGGAACATATCCTACATTAATTACGGGTACTGCTCATGTAGAAAAAGACAATGAAGACGTAACAAATAAGGTTGTTGTTAAAACTACACCTGGTCAATTAACAATTACTAAGAAATCGATTGTTCCAGATGACTCAAATGGTATCGTAGTTGATGGTCCAAAGGGCTCAAAGTATGATGGTGAAAAACATGAAAATGAACCAGTCGTAACGGATACGAAGACAGGTAAAACTTTAGCTAAGGGTACAGATTACACATTAACTTATAGTGAAGATGTGATCAATGTAGGTACAGTAACTGTAACGATCACAGGTATTGGAAACTATGAAGGTACAGTCGATACTTCTTATGAAATCACTCCGCGTAAAGTCATCATGACAAGTGCAGATGGATCTAAGGTTTATGATGGAAGTGCATTAACTAAGAACAAGATAACTGAAAGTGAAGATGGATTCGTTAAGGATGATGGTGCTACATATAATGTAACTGGAAGTCAGACAGATACAGGTTCAAGTAAGAATACATTCACTTATACATTGAATGAAAAGACATTAGAAAAGAACTATGTTATTGAGACAAAAGAAGGTACATTAGAGGTTACTCCTGTAACAGATAAAGTTGTAGTTGAAATCAAAGGTAAGACAAAGACTGAAACTTATAATGGAAATACACATGAAGTAGTAGGCTATGATGTTACAAAGATTTCGGATGCATTATATCCAGAAGAAGCAATTCATTTTGAAGGAACTGCCAAAGCATCTCGTAAAGATGTAGGAACTTCTTATATGGGATTGAACGTATCTCAATTCAGTAACACAAGTGCTAACTTCACAAATGTGACATTTAGAGTAACAGATGGTTGGTTGAAGGTAACTCCTAAGTCAATTGATTCAGAAGATGAGAAGACTGGTATTCAGGTAACTAAGCCTGAAGATACAATGTACAATGGCGAAGAACAGAAGAACAAGCCAACTGTAGAAGATACAAAGACAGGTGCAATACTTGTTGAAAATGTAGATTACACATTATCTTATACAGCAGCAGTCAACGCAGGAACAGTTGAAGTAACAATTACAGGTATTGGAAACTACACAGGAACAGCGAAGACTTCTTATGAAATCACTAAACGTAATGTAACATTGACAAGTGCAAGTGATTCTAAGGTTTATGACAAGACTCCATTAACAAACCATAACGTAACAGTTGGTGGTGATGGATTCGTTAAAGAAGAAGGTGCTACTTACAATGTAACTGGAAGCCAGACTGAAAAAGGTACAAGTAAGAACACATTTACTTATGAATTGAAGTCAAATACAAAAGCTTCTAACTACACTATCGAAGTAGTCTATGATGATCTAACAGTCACAGCTGAAGATGGAGAAGTTGTAGTTATAATTACTGGACGTAAAGATACATTTGAATATGACGGAACTGAAAAGAGCGTCAAAGGTTATGATGTATCAATTACTGAAGGAAGTACATATACAGAATCTGATTTCACATTCAGTGGAAATGATGAAGT
>NZ_QRVI01000002.1 GCF_003458715.1 Eubacterium sp. AF22-8LB | reverse complement strand
GTCAATATTGTACATTCTTAAATGATCAAAACTGTACATTTTTAAGTTGACATTTATAAAACTAAGCTACAAATAAGCACTATCAATATAGCAAAGAGATTTTTTAATATAATACTCAGACCTAATAAAGACAAAATGCTTCCAGTATAAGCAGGGTGGCGAACAAATTTATACATACCGTCTGTTACTAGCTGTTGCTCCTTACTAATCTGAACATTTAATGTAAATGATTTTTTTAAAGTTAAAACAGCCTTTATACGAATACAAATACCGAATACCATAATTAACATGCCAATTTTTTCGAAATAAGCAGGCAACATCAATTTTCTTATATAAAACGGAGCTTTTTGACTAACGCACCAAAAACTAACTATCAAACAGAATACAAAATTTAAATACAACAGCCATTTAGTTCCTAAATCGCTAGTATCAATTTTTACGGTCTTTTTTTGCTTTGAATGTGTATAACAGAAAATAAATATTTCAGAAACAAGTAATAATATAAGCAATACATTGAATACATGATATTCAAAAGTACCGCTAAATTTTGTTATATCTCCCATTGCTGTTTCCTCTTATCTCTTAATTCTAACAAGCTGTTTATTTCAGAAGCTTGTTTTTTTGAAATGTAATAAAAATAAAAATGAATAGCTAACATTACCAAAATATAAATACATGAATACCATATAATATCAATGGCATTAAATACAAACCATTTTCCAATAAATGCCATAGTAATAGTTATCGGATAGAGCATAATCATTTCGACAATAAAATGATATATGTACTTTCTAAAATCTATAAAGGATAAAAGTAAATCGACAACTATTGATACAATAAGATAAATAAATACTTGTAGAATGAAAAAGCAAAATCCATCTTTGAAATATCCTGTTACAAGGTTGCTTATCGTTGCATACAAAACAATAAATGTAAATGCTATTGAAAGTGCAGGAAGATATGTTTTAAAAATTTTATTCATAATAGGCACTCCTTATTTTATCTCGTAAACTTGAAATATATTTTCTTGAAACAATCAGATTTTCCTTATTGTTGAGTTCCGCCAGTAATCTATGATTAGGATACGGCTTAACGCAGGCTAAACATGAGATGTTTAATAGGACTGTTTTGCTTATCCTTATGATATTTGCTTTTATTAAATCTTGTTCTATAACTGAAAGTTTTTTCTTACATTCAAAGATTTTTTGTTGGGTATAAATAAATGTTCTTTTATCAACAGTTTCAAAATATAAGATTTTATTTAAGGGTATCTGATACAATTTATTATCAAAAGTTCCTTGTATAAGATATTCTTGCTGACGGATATATTGAATAATACTATTTAAAGATTGAGTCATATTTGAATATCTTATATCTATTTCTGTTTCAATTAAATTTTCTTTTTTCAATATTTGCAATTTCAATGTAATTTCCTCCATGTACTTTGATAAGATTCTAATATTCTTAAAAGTCAATTACTAGTAATTTAAATTCAAATACCCTTAACTATATTTAAAATGCCCTAATTTTGTTTCAGTCGTCTAAATCCTTGTCTTTTTAGTAATCGTATAAATATGTTCCTCTGGGGTTGGCCGCTTATTCCCAAAGTATCGTTTTAAATTTTCCTGCACGTCTGCGTCTGTACTTTCCATAGTTTCGTCTATGGTGTCTTGTAGCATAGCACGAAATTCAGACACAGAAACACCTTGAGCTTCAGCACCAACTTTCATAATATATTTCATATCTCGTTTTTTAAGTCCTATCATATAGGAAATGGTTTCCAAAAATCTGCCAATAACAAATATCGGTTCTTTTCTAACACTCTATAAAATTCGTTAATCGCTTTTTGCGGGTTAGGATAGTGATGAAAACTATCCGTACACACCAGTAAATCAAATTTTTTATTTTCAAATGGTAAATTTTCTGCGAACCCAAGTAATAAATTTTCTTTATGTAGACCTTTTTCTTCTGCTTGCCGCTAATACAAAATGCCCGAATAGCTGATAAAATTGGGCTATTCGGGCATTTGAGAAGATTTGAAAAGATAAGGAAAAAGGTACATATAATTTAATAGTCAAATATCTTGAAGAGTATAAATCAGATGCACGTGAAAATTTTAGGATTCTATTAATGGATAAATTTCCAGATAATCAATGGTCTATAAATGATAATCTAAATATGTATATAAAGGATCACTTATCCACATCTAATATTGTAAAACTTTCCAATTAAATTTGACACTTACCTATAAAAGCAAAATCTAACGAAATCTTGTTTTTTTACATCCATTCTATGTCATTGCCATAATCTATTGGCCATCCCAGATAATCTATAAATTCTGGTGCATATTTTTTTATTCTACAAAGTATATTAATACATTCATTAATTTTATTTCTGGCACAAAAATGTTTGCATTGTTTGGATGGATTAATTTTATTAATCTCGCTATTTCTTATTTTGACCATATTTTCCCAACTAGTAGGAATTTCTGTGCCGTCAGTCAATCCTCTAAAATATGAACAAGGATAAATGCCACTAGGTGTTAATACAGTTCTATAATAACATGCTTCACATATTGTGTACTTTTTTTCTTGATTCATTTGGGAATAGTTGATTGATGAAGGATAAATAATAGAAAATGTATCATCACACAATTCATTTTTAATTTTATTAATTTGTTTTTTTATTTCTTCTTTTATTTTATCATCAATCTGAGTAATTTCTCTATCTTTAAAATTAAGTTCAGGCTTTACTTCTATATATTTTACATTTAATTCTTTTACATATTTTGCACAATTATATATTTCTTTATAATTGTTTGGAAGAATTAAAAAGCTAATTCCAACAGTTTTATATTTAGCAATTTTCTTTACAGAATCCGTTATAGATTTAAATACATTTAAACTACATCCATGAACGACTGAATGTGTATGTGCGTTTGAAGAATCCAAACTAATTCTAATCCAATCAAAAGGTGCATTTATAATATCATCACAATATTTATGTAAGTTACTCCCATTTGATATTAATGCTATTCTGTACTGAAGTAATGATAGTAACTTGATCAAATCTTTAAAATGAGTATATGTAGTAGGTTCTCCTCCACCTGTTAACTCAACACAACTACATCCTTGCATTTTCAAATCAACTAATAGTTGTTTTAAAATTCCCCAATCTATTTCAAGATTATCTTTATTTACTGTTTCTTGGTCAACACAATGGTTACAATGAAAATTGCATTTTTTAGAAACATCTAAAGTTAATATAGGACTAACTTGAGATTCAAAATTTCCTTCCACAATTTTCTTGGTAAATTCCCAATTTGTTTTTGAAAACATTTTTTGTTCATGATTTAGTCTATCATCCATATTCATCACCTACTTTCTAAGAACCTGAACCATTATATCTTTTCAGTCCTCTTCGCCATAAAAAGGCTCCTATCACACCATAAATCATGTCGACTAAAGCAATCATAATGACATACACCCAATGCACATTCACTTTATTTAACAGAATTAAAGATGGATAATAATTTACCAAACCATACGGTAATAGTACCGTAACAATAAACTTAAATGCCTTATTAAATATACTTATCGGATAATGTTGTACACTTTCCTGTATTTCATTTGTACTATATAAAATAGATTTTGATTTCATGGTCCAAAAAGATATACAGCTTACTGAAAAAAGAATCGCGGTAAATACATACACTCCATTTATAATTGAAACTATAAATCCAAGCATAAAACCAACTGTAATTTGGATATGTAACATTTTTGCCGCAAATAAAGCTCCAATCATTCCCGTTGTGAAATCACATAAATCTGTAATACTAATTTTTTCAGATGCTAATTGTAAAAGAGGACTCACCGGTCTTAATAGGAACCGGTCAAATGTTCCATTCACAATATGATTCTCTAAATCACTAATATGTCTAAAAAAAGTATTATGAAATCCTAAACAAGATAAGAATAAACAATAATTAAAAACTATCTGCCAAAAAGTCCATTCATTTAGTGTATGAAAGTTTTTCAACATGACCCAGATCAAGAGAATAGAAGAACCGTTGATCATGATAAGTCCGAAGAATCCCGCAATAAAACTTGAACGATATTCAGCAAATCGTTTTAAGCCTGCTTTTATTAGATCAAAATATAGTTGAATACTTTCCATACCCTAACCTCCTTGTACAACGATTTTCTTCGATACACATTTCCACATAAAGCGTCCAATCAAAGATAATATAAAAATCCAAATCACTTGAAAACAAACGGTTTGAAAGAGATTGCCATTTCGAATAAAAAGAAGCAATGGCTCGTAAAATACATATTTAAAAGGTAACCAGTTTATTATTCTTAAAAGAAAATCCGGATAAAACCATAAAGGAACCACTTGTCCTGAACAAAATGCAATCAGGGCATGAAAAATATAGAGATATCCTTCTAGATCAAGACTTAAAAAACAAATTAAAGATAAAATATAATTCATTGAAAACAACAATAAAAAGCCAAGTACGAAAGTAATTAAAGCTCCAATTATATTCACATTTAGCTCTAGTTTAAAAAACCAAGTTGATATTAAAAAAGAAGGAATTGTGAAAACGCAAAGATTAACCAACGTTGAAGAAAGAGTTCTCAAAAACAATTGTGTTTGTAATTCCATTGGCTTGAGTAAATCACATATAATTCTTCCATTTTTTATATTTTCTTCCACATAAATATGTGGACCATCCCACCAAGTAAATGCCTGTGATAAAGAAATTGAAAATATACTATAAAGCAGCATTTGATTTAGATCAATATTTCCAAACAAAGAAGCATTCTGCTTATATAATGTCATCCATAACATTGCATAGGCATAGATTCGTATAAACACATTGACTAATGTCATGCAAAAAGCAGATTTATAAGCTGTTAAAGATGAATATTGTTGTTTTAAATAAGCCCATAAAACACGATACATATTAACATACCTCTTTGATTACATCTTCTATTTCTAGATCCTTGATTGAAAAATCTGCAACCTCTGTATTTTTTAATAAACAGCTCACAATATCTGTAACCGAATAAAGTTTGTAATTGTATTGAATCAGCATAGTTTTATCATCTAAATTTTGTATACGAAGATCTTGAAAGTCTTTTAAAAACTTTAATTCATCAATAGAATACGTCTTATTAAATACAACTTTTAAATTTCGATACCGTATATATTTTTCCTTTACACTCTCTAAATCTCCATCATATAACATTCGCCCATGATTGATTAAAATTACTCGATTACATAATTTTTCCACATCCTGCATATCATGTGTTGTCAAAAATACAGTTACCTTCTTTGTTCTATTTAACTCCAAAATAAATTCTCTTAACCTATCCTTTGTTGCCACATCCAAACCAATAGTTGGTTCATCTAAAAACAATATGGATGGATCATGTATCAATGCTGCAATTAAATCACACTTCATTCTTTGGCCCAAACTCATCTGTCTTACTGGCAAATTCAAAAATTCTTTTACCTGCAGCATATCTGCATATTCTTCTACTCTATCTTTAAAATCACAATCTGAAACTTTATAAATCTCTTTTAACAGTTTTAAACTTTCTATAGCTGGAATATCCCACCAAAGCTGACTCTTCTGGCCAAAAACAACCCCAATATGTTTAGAGTTTTCTTTTCTATACTTTAAAGGATCTTTTCCAAATACTTTAATCATTCCACTATTTGGCATCAAGATTCCTGTTAACATTTTTATTGTGGTACTTTTTCCAGCACCATTTGGTCCAATATAGCCAACAATATCCCCTTTACGTATACAAAAACTCATATCATCCACAGCTATAAAATCTTTAAAGTCAGGATAAATAATATTTTTAATCATATTTTTTAACCCACTCTTTTTCTGATATGTGCGGTATATTTTCCGTACATTCGTAATTTCTATAATGTTTTCCATCAATTGTCACCTATACATACTATATAAAAGGTTAATTCCCAATAAGGAATTTTGTTTCCATCCCATCCAAAATGTTTTATCAAATATAATACCTTCTGCATAAAATGTTGAACATTCTATGCCTCTTTTTTGATGATTTATTTTGTATTTATATAATAACGAAGGTAATTTTTTTAATCCGTACTTGTGCTTTTTTAATATCATTAATGCTTGTGAGAAAACATCGGATACGTCAACATTAAATTCTGGTTTAAAATTAATAGAAGAAAACGTTTCATAATATGCCAATTGATTAACCATCCATCCCGAGTAATATTTTGAATTGTTTTGTGCTTCAAATATTGATTTTTTTATTATACTAGTTACATGCATATGTGTAGGATTAAAATCGTTCTCCCATGGAAGAAAAATGAAATTTGGTTTTAGTTTTCTCAAAATATCTGATATATTATCTAAATTTTTATATGCATCAAAAAAAATACAATCTGCATTAAACACTTCACAGGCTTCCCTTTGTTCTTCCAATCTAATCCTTTTTTGAGATTGATCTGTACAATCTACTATATCAAAACAAGTATTACATAACACAGTGATATGGTACTGTTCTTTATTCAGTTTAAACAATATTCCTCCACACCCAAATTCTACATCATCTGGGTGTGGTGCAACCGCCATTACTTCTATCATTTTATTACACCTCACAAACTTTTTGATAAATATCTAATGTTAGTTTAAATATATCTTTCCATTGATACTTTTTAACAACTTCCATATATGCATTATCAGCTAGTTTTTTACATAAACATGGATATTCATACAATAGATTAATTTTATTTGATAAATCTTCTTCATCTCCACACTTAAATTTCAATCCAGTTGCACCATCTTTTACTATTGGTCCCAGTCCCCCAACATTTGACACAATAACAGGAACTCTCGCGGCCATAGATTCAATGGCAACCTTGCCAAATGTTTCAGCAAAGCTTGGAACGACGGATATATTTGAACTTTTATATTCTCGTATGACTTTGTCATCTTCTTTAAAGCCCAAAAATACTATATTTTTTTGCAACCCTTTATCTCTTATCATTACAATAATTTCTTTTCTATAAACTTCATCGGAAAATAACCCTACAGCGAAAACCAAAATATTTTTATGTTTTTTTATCGACAAACTAATTGCATTTAATAATGTTTCAAATCCTTTTTCTCTAGATATTCGCCCTGTATATAATATTTTAAAATACGTATCATTAGTTTTATTTACATATTTATCATATTTTTTTAGTTCAACACCTTTTGTAATTACTTTTATTCTTCGAGTGTCAATTGAATATCTTTTTAATATTTCAGTTTTTAAAAATTCACTTACTGCGATTACGTACGTAGCTTTGCTATATAATTCCCTTTCAGTCTCTAAGATTTTAACATTGTCATGTAGTTGAGCGTCTGATAAAAGCGTATGTGCATGATATACAAATGGAATTGACATTTTTTCACATGCATACATTCCACATATTCCCAAAAAATATCCATGTAAAACAACCATATTAAAATTACAAAATATATGATCCATCAAATAATGTATTCCAATTTTCATTTGCTCATTTTGATTTAAAAATTTATCTTCATATGACTCGGTTATTGTAGACGACGGTCTTGGAATTCTTATCACATTAATACCATCTTCTACTGTTGTATTAATACTATCTACATTTCTATCTCCATGAAACGTTAATGTCCAAATAACATTACCTTCTTTTGCGAGCGATTTGTTCACTTCATGTGTATGCAACGCTATCCCACCTACTGAAAATGGTGGGTACTCTGCAGAAATCACTAATATATTCATTGAATCAACCTCCAATATATTACATATATAATAAATGAGCCTTATTGACTAATAAGACCCATTTACAATAAATAGTTTTATTAAATCTTTGATCCACAAGATAAAGCCAAGCCGTTTAAATCAGCTACTAAGTCGATTTTTTTGACTTCAGGTTTTTTATATTCCTGTTTCATGATTTCACCGCCTTTCATTTGTTATTACAGTACTGTTAACATCATCTATAATCACTGTACACAGTAATTACCATCATTTATCTATTTGTTCTATCAATCCGTTTTCAAATAAATTATTAATAAAATCTTTTGTATCCTTTTCAACAATCGATTTATCCATTTGATATTGATCAGAAATCATATCAATAATACCTTCAACACTAATACTCCCATCCAAAGAATCCCAAATCATCGTGGATAATCCTTCCTCTAAACTAAAATACTCATCATTTATTAAATTATGTAATGCTTCTCCATTTTCAATTGGAAAAGTCATAACATCATCTTTTTGCACAAAAAATCGTTCCATTATAAAACTCTCTTTCTACTAAATCGTTAATGTAGTGTCACCAAATTCATAAAATAAATATTTTCTTTGAATAGCCTCTGCATACCCCTTTAAAAGCAAATCTTTTCCTGTAAATGCTGCTGCCATAGCAATTCTAGATGTATTAGGGCCATGAAAATTTGTTATAAATTTATCAACTATCTTAAAACAATATCCCGGATAAATATATAATGTACTATAGCCTGTGAACGGTTTTAAATTTCCTTGTTCATCAGCAACAGTTTCCAAAGTCCTTACTACAGTTGTACCAACACAAACTACACTATGACCATTCTTTTTTGCTTCATTAATTGTGTTTGCAACAGCGCTCGTTATTTCAATATATTCTTTATGCATATGATGCTCTTCAAATGTATCTTCTGTTACCATCATTGAGCTTAATCCTGTATGTAAAGTAACATAAACTACTCTTACACCTTTTTGCTTAATTTTTTCTAATAATTCTTTCGTAAAATGACGCCCCGCAGATGGTAATTCTGCTGATCCTTCTTTTGAAGCATATACATTCTGATAATAAGATAAATCATATTGCTTTTTTACATATGGAGACATAATTGGGCGCCCAATTTTATTGGCTAATTCAATGACATTATCTTGATCAAATTTAATTTGCCATACATGATTTTCTTCCATCTTTTCAAAAGTTCCCGTTAACATTCCATCACCAAATTCACATGTATCTCCAGGATTTATTTCATTATCATCAATATATATTTGCCAATTTCCATTATCCAATATTCCAGCTAAATCAATTTTTATTTTTCTTTCTTTATATCCTAACCACCCTATTAGATTGGCGTTAATAACTTTGCTATTATTTAAAACAAGAACATCTCCTTTTTCTAGATAATCAATTACATCATTAAACTTTTTATGTTCAATAGTTTGTGTTTTTCGGTTCATAACCATTAATTTTGAATCGCTTCTGCTTTCCCCTCTAGTTTCTCTTGGTTCTCTAGCCAATAACTCACTAGGCAAGAAAAAATCTAATTCTGATACTTTCATACTATACCTTGCTTTCTTTATATGTTATATATTAAAACATCTTCTAATAATATATGCGGTCCACCTGAACTAACTGGTAAAGGGAACTGGTTATACTTTCCACATCCTCCTTTACCACCACCATATATTTCAAAATCATTACCAACCATTTTTACTTTTTTTAAAAGAGATAGAGCATTTTCACTTATGCTCATAGGATTTAATAAGCAATCAATTTTACCATCTTTTATTAAATATACTTCTCTGGATTCAATAAAAGGATGTATTCCACCTTTGCTATTTCTTGTACCTTTAAAATATAATCCATATGGTATTGAAGAAAATAACAATTTTACATCGGATTGCCCTTGCATTACATATGTATTACTCATTCGAATAATAGGCTTATAAAATGTAGATATCGATCTAGCATTCCCTGTGTTTGTAATATTAAATAATTTAGAATATTTTTCGTTTGTTAATAAATGATTTATTACACCATTTTTAATTAAGTACGTTAATTGTGGCGCATTCCCTTCGTCATCAAATAAATATGTTCCAGATTCAGTATTTAACAAAGGATTATCAACTATATTTAATGCTGATGTAGATACTTTTTCACCGAGATTAAATCTTTCATCCAATTTTTTATTCATATACCAAATATCTGCTTCTAAATTATGACCAACTATTTCGTGTGCAAACAAACCCGTCATTTCATTGTCAAAAATCACAGGAAAATAACCATCTATTTTTACGTACGAACTTTTTGTCAATGAAACTTTGATTAACTCTTCAACTTGATTATCCAAATCTAAAATTTTATCTATAATTGTCCCACCAAAACCACGTTCATAGTTTAACGTATTAACTAAAGAATATACTGAAAAATTAATCGAATACCTTTTTATAGGTTCTATCAAGGTTTCTCTTTCATTTTGAAAAGCTTTAAACCCTTCTTCCTCAACAATTTCAATCTCATAGTTGCTGATGTTATATTTTAAAAAGATTTTTTTATAGTGTTCATATATCTTTTTAATTAGTCCAATTTCTATATTTTCATGTTTCACTTTTTTTAAAACACTAATATCATAAACACATCGATTTTCAATTTCTTCCAAATCATGGTATCTAATCTTATATAGCCCATTTAAATATTCCCCACATGATGTATGTGAAATTGAATATTCTCCATTTATTAATTGAAGTTTTGAAATGGTTTCATATCTATTTTTAGAAATTACCATACTATTTTTTTTGCTTTTTCCCAAGTAAATTGAGGATCACCAAAGTGTCCGTAGCATGATGTTTTGTGGTAAACTGGCTTTCTTAGATCCAACTCAGAAATGATATTTCCAACTTCGAAATTGAAGTTTTTCTTAACGATTTCTAATAATTATTCATCATCAAATTTACCTGTTCCAAAAGTATCTACACATAAAGATACAGGTTGTGCTTTACCAATTGCATACGCAACTTCAACTTCACAACGACGAGCTAAACCATTGGCAACAATGTTTTTAGCTACATAACGAGAATAGTAAGCAGCACTACGGTCTACCTTAGTTGGATCTTTACTAGAGAAGCATCCTCCTCCAATACGTCCACGTCCACCATATGTATCACATACGATTTTACGTCCTGTAGTTCCTGAATCTCCCCATGATCCACCTACAACGAAGCTTCCAGATGGGTTGATGAAATATTTTGTGTTTTCATCTAAATACTTTTCATCAATACAAGGTTTGATAACTTCATCCATGATCAACTTTTTGATTTCTTCTTGTGTAATATCTTTTGAGTGTTGAGTAGAAACTACGATTGTATCAATACGTTTGATTTCATCATTTTCATATTCTACTGACACCTGCGTTTTTCCATCTGGTTTTAATAAATCTGGGTGTTGTCTTCTTACTTTTGTCAATTGACGAGCTAAAAGGTGAGCATAATAGATTGTTAGTGGCATATACTCATCATTTTCATCACATGCATATCCAAACATAATACCCTGGTCACCTGCACACACTTCGTCACGGTTTACCGCATTGTGGATTTCAGTGCTTTGTTGGTTAACAACAGTATGTACATGATATTCTTCTGTATATCCAATACGTTTGATTTCATTCAATGCGATTGTTTCATAGTCCAATTCAGCCTTTGTATTACATTCACCGTAAATTAATACAAAATCATCTTTAATAGTACATTCAACAGCCATATTTGAATATGGATCTTGTGCTAATGCAGCATCTACGATTGCATCGGCAATTTGGTCACAGATTTTATCTGGATGACCTTCAGTAACACTTTCACTTGTAAAAATATATTTTTTATTCATGATCTTCTTTTCACCTCCTTGTTATTTTTGCAGTAATTATGGTACTAAGAATCCAATTTGTAAATACACTCGTGTTTACTAACACCTTTTTAGATATAAAAAAGCAATTAGTAATTAAACCAATTGCTTAACATTATTCTTTGATCCATCCACCACCACATAATTCGATACCTTCATCTTCATCTGATGAATTGTTATTTTTTGATTCAGAATTTTTTTCATTACTATTTCCAGCACTTTCAGTTTCCTCTGCACCAATCGGCATAATTGCAAATAACAATAAAATTAAACATAATACTGTTAATAATTTTTTCATAACTTTCCCCACTTTCTTTTCGTAAATATTATCAAATAAGAAAAAAATATCTAGCTTTCTCGTTTACTAACTTTAGTGGATATACATCTATACGATGTATATATTAAATCTATTTGTACTTTCAATACATCCATTTGTATTATTTCTCAGTTCATGTTGCTATAGAATTTTGGTATGGATAACAAAGATAAAACAAATAACATAAAAATTCTTAGAGATGAGTATGGAATCACTCAAAAAAATCTTGGTGAAGTGGTGGGGATGTCCCAACAAGCAATAGGCAAAATGGAGACTGGTAAGAGGAGAATTCCAGACGACATTTTGCGAAAACTATCTGATTATTTTCATGTAAGTACCGATTTCATTCTAAATCGCACAACATCAAGAACAACAATCGATGTAAATAACGAGATTAAAAAACTAATCTATGAAAATTATTCTACGCTTAGCGAAATGCAAAACTTCACTTTAGATGAACAACGTTTCATAATACAAATGATTGTAAATTTAAAAAAGTTAAGAAAGTAATATTTTGCTTGAAACCATTAAAATGACATGTGATAATTAACACCATAAGGAGAAAATCATGTCATTTCAAAATACAAAGCATTTCACTCTAAAATTAATCACATCTGAACACATCATGGGTGCTTTTTATAGATTTCACCGCATGCAGCAGAACATTTCTTTATCCAATTTTGCTAAACAATTACGAATGAACAAAGGATTCTTGAGTGAATTAGAAAATGGGAAAAGACATTTTCCAGACGGTTTATACATACAGTTAAATCACTTGCTTCATTTACAATTTAATACAGATATAGAATTATGGCACCAATCAAGGAAAACATTATTCACATTGTTTGATTTTTTCTTTTTAGAACAAAATGATTCAATTCAACAATTATGTGAAAACTTTGATAATCAAGAATCTATTTTATCAAATTCATATGGTTTTTTTGTTTGTTTGATTATTAAAATATTTTATTATCTAAGAATTCAAAGGGATAATTCTAAAATAATTGAAATCAAAAATATTATAGATACTCATATTGATTGCCTACAAAATGATGAGCTATCTATTTATTATTGTTTCCTTGGTATTTTCTACAAACGTAGTGTTTCCACAAATTCCATTGCATTAGATTATTTTAAAAAATCTAATCAATTATGTTCACCTAACTCCTCTGTAAATGCCATGAACACTTTTCAATTAGTAAGCGTATATTCAGAATTAAACAAATATATCATTGCATATGAAAAATGTATTGAATGTAAGCCTTTATTAAGACAATATAACAACTATAGCCGTTTAATAACTATCGATATGTTTGAATGCATAACTTTAACAAACATGCATATGTTTGACGAATCGAAGAAAAAACTTCTCAACATTCTTTCTTCAACCAATAATGGTACTTTCAATTATTGTCAAGATCAAATCTATCATAACTTAGCTTGGAATGCCTTATTAAGTCAGAACTATGAAGAATGTATTCATTATACCAACTTAGCTAAAGATGCTGGTGATCCATCACCAGATTTATGCTATTTCATTCCATTTTCTTTATATAAATTAAACAAACCTCTCAATGCACTTAACGAATGTTCTAAAGTAATCAAAGAATGTGATCATTTTTATATTCCATTTATTGAAGCAATAAGTGCTAAAATTCAAAACAAAAACAATGATTTTGAAACAAAAATTAACATTTATTACAAATCACTCCTGAAAAATAGTAATTATGAAGATATTCCATTAATTCAAAATTTTATTTTGGATTACTATGAAGAAGCACATGATAAAGAAATGATGATTAATATTTTAAAAGATATCAAACTTAATAATGAAGATAAATTAAACTTTAAAACATCTCTACTTTGAAATTACGTAGTTTCAATCAGTTACTAGATTTCTTTTTTTGATTGCAAAATTTTATCAAAAAATTTTCAAAAGCAGATAAAAACTATAGGATTTTTGCATTTTATTGAATTATTGCAGCTTTATATAAAGCAGAAACAACAATAAAATCCACTCTAAACAAAATCGCTTTTCGATTCCTACTGAGATCACCATTTGTCAAAGAATGCACCTAGCATTTGCCAGGTGCTTTTTTTCACCTATTTCGACTGTTTTTATTTCCCTCTAAATCCATTGTTTTTCTAACCCTCATCTTATCTTCAGGACTTAGCTTATTCATTATCTACCATAAATTTTCTTAAATGTTAATAATTTTAGTAACAATAGTTTTTCATCATTTAAAATATACTTGTAAATAAAATATTTGGAGATGATAATTTCCCGCCACTTTTACTTTGGGTTAGCAAACACCACTCCACCATATATAGATCTTAATTGATCTAACGTATAGGATTTTGTTTGCCAATCCTTTTTTGCATCTTGAAATGTATTTGTAATACCATCAAGATTACCTTCTTGAACAGTTAATGTATTGTCTTTTACTGCAATGACTATGCCAACATGATTATGTCCAATAGCAGAGAACACTGCACCGGCTTTTGGCGAAGAAGATCGTTCAAATTTGTCTGGATGTGCTGCTATCAATTCCTTAACACAACTGCTTCCATCACCGCTAAAGCCCGGATCATATCCATATAATTCATAAAATCTTCCCCAAGCAAACCATGTACATTGTCCATATAATCCAGCCTGTGCATAAGGATTCCTTGTCACCCAGGCTTCTAGATTATTAAAATTAGGATTTGTACCACCTCTAAAAGTGATCCCTACATATCTCATAACGTGATCAACGTAAGAAGGATCCCCATAGCCGGATACATTTAACTCTTGTTTTTTATTATCAGAAAACTGTTGTGCATTATATTTAGAATATCCACCAAAATTACGAATTGCCCATTCAATATAGCCAGAGCCGTAATTATATCCCTGCAAAGCCAAATATATACGTTCCGTATCGGATGAATCCTTTACTTTTGCTTTCTTTAAACAATCTGAAAAAGTATGTGTTCCCACTTCAATAGAATACTCAGGGTCCGTAATTCCATTAGGTACTCTAGGATATTTTGTATTATACCCTGACTCACTTGCCTGCATTGGATCATTGCCTTTTCCTCCTGACTCCTGCATCATAATTGCCTGTAATAAGGTGACATAATCCTCAATATCATATTCTTTTGCATATTTTCGAATTGTATCTTCATACGCAATGACTTCTTCACTTAAAGAAACAATTTCACTATTTGATCCACCATCCTGTGCCAGCACACTAAATGTTCCAATAAATAAAGTAACAACAAGTAATAAAATCAATCCCGTTCCAAAAGAAAAAAGTGTATTCATCGCTGATACACTCTTCTTGACCACTTCTATGGATGTTTTTATTACTCTATTTGTACTCTTAATAGCCGGTTGTGTTACTACTTTATCCGCTGTTTGTTTAATCTTAGAAATATTTATTTTGTTTACAACATGATGCTTTGCCTTAGATACATAAGTAATTCTTTGATTGTGTACCGGAATAGATTCACTCATTGCCTTCTTATCTGCAGTTTTAAACTTATGCTCTCTATGCTTATGTTTAATAAATTTTGTAGCACGCTGCTTTGATTCTATAAACGTCTGCTTAGCAACTTCACTAACGTTATTCGTAGCTTGTACGTTCGGATTTGTTTTAACAGACTGTTCTACCTTTTTATCTTCTTCCTTATTTCTTATGTGAATAGTTTGCTGCTTAATAAAATGATTCACATTCCCTTTAACATCCTTTGTTTTTATGGATAGTACTTTCTGTTTTGTCTTTATAGCTTTCATCTACATCAACTCCTTTAACATCTTTAATACTTGCTTACTTTAATTGTCCCAAAACTTAGTTGATGTATTCGAAAATATCTTGTTCTGAATTAGCTGATACCTCAACATTTTATATATAAACAAGACTCATTAAATCTAATTTTTTAATGAGTCTTTTGTATTTTATTGGACAATTATTTTTTTATCTCCTGGCCTTGTAGTATTTAAATCATACAACAATCCTTTTGGCATCTTATTTACAAATGGAACTATAGATCCACCATACTTAATCAATCCACAGCCTATAGGAGCATTTGTAATATAGCTCATCTGTTCCTCTGAGATATTTAACAATTTAGCTAAATCTTCTCTATCGTTTGCCGATTGATTCAACATGACAATAAATTCAGAATTGGATAACATACTAATTCCTTGCTGAGACGATAATAAATATTTAACATTCTGTGTAATCCCTGTAGGATATGCATCTCTTTTACGGAACTGCCTCCAGGCCGAGGCAAAGAATGTTGCACTTTCTTCATTCTCAAAAATAACATGAATCTCATCAATGAAGATATGAGTACGTTTCCCTTTTCTCCAGTTTTCATTCACACGATTGATAATGGCATCTGTAATTACCAATAGGCCTAATGTTTTTAATTGTTTTCCCAAATTAAAAATGTTAAACGATAAAATTCTAGACTTGATATCTACATTCGTTTCATGAGCAAATATATTTAATGATCCATTTGTAAATAATTCTAGTTTAATAGCTAAAGATTTAGCTTCTGGTTCATTTTGTTCCAATAACTTTTTATAAAGATGTTTTAACGTTGGTACATAGCCATTGGTTTTTGCTTCCTGGTAAACTAGCGTTACACATCTATCGATAATAGATCTGTCAATTGGTGTAATACCGCCATGATTAGCATCTAAATTTTCAAATACAGACATCAAAAATTGAGATTTATCGGCAATTGAGTTTCCACTATCGCCATATCCCTCTACCATTTCCATTGCATTAATATAATCCGTACTATTTGTACTAATACGTATGATCTGTCCACCTAAAGCATTGATTATGGAATCATATTCTCCTTCTGGATCTGCAATGATAATGTCATCATCTGTAGATAAGATCAAGAATTCAATTTCTTCTTTTGTTAAGAATGATTTCCCGGATCCTGGAATACCAAAAAAGAAAGAGTTAGGATTTTGAAGCAATGCCTTGTTACAAAGAATAGGATTGTTTGTAATCGCATTTTGGCCAAACCAAACCCCACCCTTTTGCATAATCTCATGTGCTCTAAAAGGAATGAATACAGCCGCACTTTCGGTTAATAAAGTACGCGTGATATTTAATTTGTTGACTCCTATTGGCAATACTGTTTGTAGACCATCTAATTGCCTTTTTGAAAAATACAAAGTTTCCAGTTCACAAACATATTTACGAGCTACTGCCTTCAATGTTTCTGTATCCTTATTCAATTCTTCAATAGAATCAGCTAAATGTACAACCGTAATGTTACAAAGCATCATTCTTTGATCTCGTACAATTAAATCATCCAGGAACTCCTTACACTCTTTGCGTTGCAATTCCATATCATATGGAATGATTGCTGAAAAGTTGTTATTACGATTCTGCTTCATTTGCCAATCTGTAATATTCTTTTCAACACCAAGAAATTTATTTTCCACTTCTCGAACTGCTTCATCTGTGGGCACTGTAATAATATCCATTGAATACATCAAATTTTTATTCAAATCACACAACTCCGATACAAATTCATCCTTTAGAAATCCAGGATAATTATTTAAATAAAGAACACGACCATATTTACCGTCAAACTCAAAATACTTATTGTGGTATTTGCACATTCTTGGAGTAATTAAATCTTTAAAATAATGTCCTTTCCTAGCTAAATCGGATAGATCTAATTGGAATTCCTCTGTTTCACTTCGATAAAAATCATGTAATATCTTTAAACGTTCTTCTGCATCCAATTCAATACAAGAACTTCCAAGTCTAGAAAATAAAGTTGAAAATTCTGCAGTTATACGAGAAAAAGTAAATCTAGCTTCTTCTATGTTACTTTTAAAAACTGTAACTGTAATATATTTTTCCTGGATAATATCATCACCTTCTGCTAATTTGGACAATAACATCTCGTTATATTCAACTCTGTACTTATCCAATCCATCCTCTTTTAATGGAATTAAAATATCTTCTTTAAATTTTTTGATATCAACTTTTCGATTATTAATGGTAATTTTCGTCATTACAGATGGATCAAAAGAATTTAGTAGATCACTATATGTTAGAAATAAATTATTTTTATCTTCTCCTGATGCAATCTTATAATTAATATCCAAAAACCTATAACTCTTTGTGTATCTGTTTCCAGAACGAAAAATACCATCCTTATAGACTGAATCTACTGGGATGGTATCCTGCACTGTCCTAGGCACTCTTATTCTTTCTTTGTTCTGCTTTTTCAATCTTTCGTAACTTTTTATCATGTACAATTGACTCCTTTCTTGATTGTTTAATCATTGGCTCAAAAACCTCATCATACAAGTTAAATGGTTTATTGATTAAATCTCTAGACGATAATAACAACGAATTAAATACCGTCTTAACAATATCTTCTGTATACATACCCTGAAATCTTATAAATCCAAAAGCAGCAAATGGTGCTGCTCCAAGCATACATAACCAGCTAGTTATTTCAGTCCCTAGCGTATCATTCAACAAAAAGAAGATACCACAAGCTATCCCACAAGCAATAATAGAGAATATGCTCTGTCGAAGAGATAAGCCAAAAAATATACTCTCCGTATAATCCCGTATTTCCTTATTGATCTTAATTTCAAAATTAGACTTCATCATCAAAATCCTCATGAATAATGTCCAAAGGGATAGATGATGAGAACATAATATTCTCCATTGGAATCACCATCTTCCCATTTTCTCTTGAAATCACAACTCGATCCTGTTCATGTTGTAACTTATACATAACCCTATCTTTCATAGGTAAAGTTGAAGGTTCAACTATTTCAATTGAATCTCCTGTTTTTAGTACAATTGTATTTAATATATATTCTTTCATGTTATTTTCCTTTCCTCCAAAATGGCATAATAAAAGCAGAGATTAACTCTGCTCGATATAGGGTAATTTAAATGATGTTTCATGTTTTGTGATTTGATCAAAGAAATTTTTTGGTTTGTAGTCAATTAGAATTAAAATACATGTATTAACTATCCAAATAAAATTGTTTTTCAAGTTTTCGTATTGAATATCAAATATTTTTGCATAATTTAAATGATCATAATCATCCATTGTCGGTGCTCGATTCTCTTTATTTTGAATGAATAATAGTTTAGTTAAATGATGGAATGCTAAACTTACGAATGTTGTGTAATCGTATGTTGAAATGTCGTTATTAAAGCTTTCATTTGATACTATTTCTTTATAGTGTTTAAAATCTTGTTTATACAATCTAGTCTGCAAAAAAACATTATCAGGTAGGGCTTTTAAATGTCTATAAGACTGCATCATCGGATAGTTAATGAATAACTTTCCCCTTTCATCAGATTGATTGAAGTACCGAATCATTTTTTGAATCGTATCAAAATGCAAATCTGGATGCTGAGGCTCGAAGTCGAATATTAGAAATACATCTGTATATTTTAAGTCAAAGATTTTTTTATGTTTTGTTTCGTAAGACTTTAAAAATAGCAATATATCTAATTCATCTTCTTCAAAATCAAAATAATCATTTTCTAACCTGCTTGCAAGCATATGCAAATTTGCTTCATAGGAATATATTTTAAAGTTTGATGCTGGATAACATTTTGATAAAAGTTGCTCAATAAATCGTGGCTCATCATTCTTACCCTCGACTATAAATAATATATTTTTAGTCTTCATCAAACTCACCATTCATATACAATTTACCAAGATTATGACCTTCTCTTAACTCACGATCCGTCGCTTTGCATAACGGTGTTAATTTTCCACTTGTTGAAAGTATGAACAATGTATCAGGACGCATAATTTTATTACTCATTAAATTTGTGTTGTGCGTAGTAAAGATAACCAAAGAATCTTTATATTTTTCTTTAATATATTGGATGATTTTTTCAGATAATTCAAAATGAAAAAAGGCATCAAATTCATCAAAATAAAGAATAGAACTTTCTTTATGTGGCATTAAAAACCGAATATAAAAATTAAACAATGACAATGTTCCACTAGATGCATTCTCTAAGAAGGCTACTTTTCTATTTTTAAATACAAAATAAAGCTCTTTACTACCATCTGGCAGTTTTTCCATAGACAATTTACATTCAATACCCATATAATTCAAAAAATCTTCTAAATCATTCACATTACGATCAAGTTCGTCTAATTCATTTCTTGATAATTGAATCAATGCAGTTGTAGGAGTAAATATTTGTGTTATTTTTACTGCATACTCATACATCTTGTTAAAAACCGAACTCTTTTCTACAGCACCATTATTTACTAACCAGCGTACAAATGGTAATGATGGATTAGTATTTTTTTGATAAATTGAGAAAATATCTGAATTATGAAAATAGTCTTCGCTTTTTTCTATAAATCTATTCTTATTAAAATCATAAGAATAGATGATTTTTCCATTTATATTTAATACTTCATTGGTTAAATTGAATAAATCTGTTTTTTGATATTCATATACCACTTTGTCTTTCTTATTATTGAATAGGAAGGTATAAGTAAAAGTCGTAATCTCGTTATTAGAGTTCGCATTTGAAATAAAAGAATGGTTTGATTTCATATCATTAGACATCGTTAATGTTTCTTTTAAATCACAAAGAGCTTTACTTAAATTTGTTTTACCACTTCCATTTTTACCATAAATAATCATTTTTCCAATCAAATCATTAGTAATACAATCTTGAGAAAACTTATATCCATTCACATCTGAAAAATCAATATCTAAGTCATCTTTAAAATTCTTAAAATTATTAACTCTGAAATGTTTAAGCATTAGTATCACCTCAGCTTCATTATAACCGTAATTTTTTTACGGTCAATAGATACTGTAATTTTTTTACAGATCAGATTCATTCTCAATTTAGAGTATTTGGTATCTTCTTCTGAATAGATTTCTTCACAATTTCATTTATATCTTAATTATTAAGAAGTAAAAAATCACAAACCCATCATTTCTTTGACTATACGATCACTCATTTTAATAGAACCAACTAAAACCAGCATATTAAATATCAGTTCACCGACATAGCTCCATACCATAGATACACTAGATGCTGTAGTATCAACTACTGGTGCACTAGACGCAAAAGCTGAAAAAATAATACAAGCAAGAACAATAATAGCTCCTTCTAAGCATACTCCTGCATAGCTTTTAATAAACGTAAATGCTGTGTTTTGTGTACTTTCTCCAGCAGCTGCTGCAAGTGGTATTGGAGAGATAGCTGTGTACATATACAATTTAAAGAACCTTCCATACACAGTTAAAATCATCACAAACGATAGTATTGTAATGAATATTGATCCTAATAGTGTAACTGCCCACAAAGGAATAGATTCCAAAAATCCTGTATTACTTACTGCATCAATGATTTCTTGTGGCAATACAGTTTCACTTGATACACCTAATCCTGCAGTTTCAGTAATCGCTTGAATAATTCCTTGTACTATCTCAAATATCTTTGTCATTAATTCCATTCCATACATCACCATTTCCCTGGCAATAATAAATCTTAAAAACAATTTAAAGGCCTGTTCCGGCCTTTTTACATCCTGCCAACTTGTGCAGGTTCTAATCAATCCCCAAACAAAGAATAGCACAAGAAGTGCTAATCCAATTGCTTGAAGTGCTCCATGTATTTTAACTATGATTTGCCAAATATCACCACCTTTAAAAGTTTCAGGTGATTCTGTTAATAACAACCATATTTCAGCTAATTTAGAATTCCAGGTATTGATGGCACTAGTTAGGTTATCTATGATTCCACTCACTAGAAATCACCATCCTATCCTACAATAATATTCAAAATCTCTTTAGCAAAAGTAATAATGATTCCTCCGGCTACCGTCATAAAACCGTTCGCTCTTTGACTTGGATCATGACTTTTCAAAGAAAGTCCTACCTGTACAATTCCAAAACCTAATAAAATCATTCCAATCGCTCGAATAAGTCCAAACATAAATTCACTGAAGTTATTTACAACAGTAACTGGATCATTTGCTGCATAAACCGGTGTTGCAAAGTTTCCTACAATCACCAATGCAACATATGCAAAGAATAATACTTTTCTAATCATTTTTATTTTCTTCATCTTCTTCAATCTCCTTTAAATAGTTTTCTGTTTCTTCTACATCCAATAATTCATACTCATTATTGCTAAGAAGAATATTTTGCCAATCCTCAATAAAATGATTCACTTGTCCATGAATGTACGGTTCACGACCTCCATCCATTGTTTGTTTAATACGAGGATGTTTTAACAAATTAAATTTTCTATCTCGAACAGGCCTTTCACCTTTCAAAAATAGAACAGCATAATTATTGTCCAGTAAACGAACTTCATCAGAAGTTAACAATTCCCTTCCAGTTCTCTGAGAATTTGTTGTGAAACTTCCACTTCTACCTTCTGATTTACCATACGTATTTGTATCAATCGTTGCCTTTCCAAGCTCCTTACTTATATATTCATGTGTACTTTGTTCATTTCCACCTAAATACAATTTAGAATCACAGTTTCCCATAATCGACTCCCAAGTATCCTTATATAATGCTTTGATCTGTGCCAAATTCTGTAAAATAATGGATACAAAAATAAGTCGTGATCGCATTGTCGAAAGCAACTTATCAAACTCGTCTGGTAAAGCAACATTGGCAAATTCATCCATAATAAAATGTACTGGCACTGGAAGCTGGCCGCCATGAACAAAATCTGCTTGATAATATAACATTTGAAATAACTGAGTATACAACATACCGATGACAAAATTAAATGTTGAATCATTATCAGGAATAATCGCAAATAAGGCTGTTTTCCTTTCGCCTATCTGCTCTAACTCCATCTCATCATATCTAGTAAGTGATGCAAGTTCTTCCAAGTTAAAAGCAGCAAGTCTTACACCGACTGAAATCAAAATAGATTTAGCGGTCTTACCTGCTGCCTGTTTATATATTTTATATTGTTTAAGTGCTAAAGAATTACTATCTATCGTTTCTAGACGTTTAAATAACTCATCCAACGGACTCTCATAATCATCTTCATCTTCTTTTACTTCAGCATAATTCAGCATCTCCATTACCATCGTAAAGTTTTGCTCATCCTCCGGCGCATAATGATATAAATATAACATCAATGCTTCAAGTAATGCTGTTTCACTTTTCTCCCAAAACGGATCGTTTGTAGAAGATCCTTTTGGAGTTGTATTACGAATTAGATTCGTGATCAATTTCAATACATCCTTGTCACTTTGAATATAATGAAATGGATTATACCCCAATGATTTAGACATATCGATTAAATCAATAACTTTGATTTCATACCCCTCATCTTCAAGCATATGACCTACACTTTTGATAATTTCTCCTTTTGGATCTAATACTACATAGCTCGTATTACACTGCATAATGTTAGGCTTAGCATAATATCGAGTTTTACCAGCGCCAGAACCACCAATCACAACCGTATGAAGATTTACGTTTTTAATTTTTCCATGAATATCCATTCGTGTTTTTTGCGTAAATAACTTATTTTCAAAGAAATCCTTATTCGAATGTTTCTTTACTAAAGAGCGTATATATCCCCATCTAGCTGATCCATACTCTTCTTTTTGTCTGTAATTCTTTTCATTGGATAAGTAAATACCAATTCCTAAAACATAGATAACCAGGAATATTCCAATCGTTTTTAAAGAATTATCACACCATTGAAATTGAAAGGGATGATTCAATGCTTCACTTAGATAAGGTAGTGCATGAATGAGTCCTTGATCCATATATGGTGCAATCAAAAATGCAAACCATATTGTAGGAATGAGTAATAAGCCTAGAAATAAATATTCGTCGTTCTTAGCATCTCTCATAGTGATCTTTTATTGATGGATGGTCTGCATCACAAACCTTTACAATAAGAGAATCTAAAAAATCATAGTTCTTATGAGCTAATCGCTGTTTATCTCTTAGATCAGCTAATGCCCTAACAATAATTCTTCTCTCTGTATCATCTACCTGAATTTCAATTATTTCGTCATCATTTTTCTTAAACCATTTTCTCATAATCGTTATCTCACTTTCTTTTTTGATTTTTTCTTAACTGGATACTTAGGTGCAGAAGATTTTAGGTTTTGCTGCTGTTTTATGTCCTTCAACTCCTTGCGAACAGAAGGCCTATCCGTAGTAGCTGTTGACCTTTTTCTTTCGACGGTTTTCTTCTTGTTTTCTTTCTTCGATGTTTTTGAAGATGGCTCGAACGGAGTACCGTCCTTGCTTGTCCGAGCTTTGTTGGGGTTTTCTTTATCATCCATTAGCTTTGACAATAAGGCATCATGCTCTTCATCACTAAGTGGCTTAGCATCATCTATACTCTGTTGTGATAATACAGATTCACGAATTGCTTTTGTATCGATAGTAGCTAGATCAAACTTGTCTACCATCCTTGAGATTTTAGAAGCATCTTCTGCTTTTACCATAATGTCCACAATCCCATCTGTATTATTTTTTTCTTTCAACACAGAATATAAAACTCCATAATGTTTTGCTTCTTCACAAAACTTTTTTAAATCCGAATGATGAATAGCAAAGACCTTTAACTCTTTATCCGACTTTAACAAGTTATTTAAATTGGTTTTTCCTTTCACTTTTTTATTGTCTTTTAAAATAGCATATAAAGTGACAGCCAAAGATCTTGCTGCCATGCCACCTGCTTTTAAACCAACTTCAGCAGCAACCTGTATACCTTCTAAGGTCATCTTCATCATTTGATCTGCAGTATCTGCACTGTTCATAAATTCAAGCTCCTTTCATATTCTTTTTGTGTTTGGATACGCTCATCTTCTAATGCATTCACCATTTTTAATTTATCTTGAATATCAGGAACTCTCTTTTCTATATCTTCGCATATTTTGATTTCCTTTTTCCCATGTGCAATTTTAGAAGTTAACGTATCACGATCCATTTCTAATTGCTTTTTCAAATTTGGATCACGCGTTCTTTTAATTTTATTGTAGATGGATCTTCTTTGATTCATCCAAGATTCTATTTCTTTATTTAGAGATACTTTAAAGGCAAGCACATCTTCGATTGTTTCCAGATTATGCTTGCCTACAAAAGTATTTTCATTTGTGATTTTATCCATGTATATCAAATCCTTTCTTAACTGTGGACTTGGATATTTCTGTCGTTTTCCTTTAGGCCGAATAATTCCTAATTCAAAACAATATCTAATATATAAAGCCTTGATTCCTTTTAATTTTGTATGATCACCACGATATTCTTTACATGGCACAATATCCTTAACTGGCTGCATTGGAAATAAATAATTGTTGTTGATTCGTTCCATGATATGATCTTCGTCATATCGACCATCACGAGCAAGTTTATAAAATCGAAACTTTCTTTGCGACTGTGGATGTTTTAAAGTCCAGTGCTTGCCAGTTAAATCAACTACGTACCCAATATCTTCAAGTCCTGATTTCATTTGATCTAAAGTTCTAGCATACGCTAAAACAGAATCCACATCATAACGAATAATCTTTCTAAAATAGATGCCATCCTTTTTTTCTGCATTCCACTCTCCATAATTCATGGCTTTTCCTTCCGGTTTTTCAATAACATTCAAACCATGCTGTTTACATATTGCATCATTCAATTCTCGAAAATGATCAATATCTTTTTTCCGGTTATCATACTTCATGCCATCTACCCAGGAAACTGAATTCACAACAAAGTGATTATGCAAATGATCTTTATCTAAATGTGTAGATACAACGACTTCAAATCGATTTCCCCACATTTGTTTCGCTAATTGCACACCTAATGAATGACATTCTTCTGGGGTTACTTCACCTGGCTTAAAAGACTGTACTGCATGATAGGCTAGTCTTCCATCCATCTTGTTATAGGATAGTTTGGTATTCATCATCTGCTTTAGTGATGTACTAGGTTCGCAATTGATTCCAGTGATATATTCTTTCTCATTGGTTTTGTATCCTTGCGTTGTATAAGCCAAAACTTCTTTTAATCCATCACTTAATTCTTCTTTTGTCTTATCCGGATTTTCAATATAGTTTAAAACTCTTCTCAAATCATCCTTTACTGCCCATATTTTTGTGATTGCCATATTTCCTCCATATTGATAGGTTGCCGAATCAAAAGCATAATTTCGTTAATTTGTTTTTGAAGCGCCTCATAATTTTCCATGTAAACTGAATCATCCATTTTATTTTGTTTATAAACTGCTCCAGCTATTCCGTTAATACTCTCTGCAATTTGTCTTAATTCTTGGGTTACTTCTACAAGCTCAACACTAGGTGCAGGTCTAGGAACCAAGCCATTTATACACATACGTAGATAGGATTCTCTTGATTGTCCTGAATATTTCACTAATTCATTAAGATGATTCCATTCACTATCCGATAAACGAATGACAAATTGTTTATTTCTTTTCCGCATCTTTATAAAAAGCACCCTGTATAAACAAAATATAGAAAACTCCAATAATCAAACCACCCAGGAAACTTAATAAACTAATTGTTACTGTACTCATATTTAATATTCTCCTCCAACAAAAAAAGAGCTACCAACTCTTTTGATAGCTCAGGGTCTTAGGGATGTTCCCTAAATACTTGTCTTTGGATATCCAAAGACGTTGCTTGCTACAACTGTAGACATTAATTGCCTGCAGCCTTTTTCTTATCAGGTATAAGATCTGCTAGATCATGATTCATTTTTTCTAACATTTCTTTTTTCTGATTTAGTATTTTTAAATTTGAAGATAAAGTATTATTTTCTTCTATTAGAAATTTTATCTTTTCCTCATTTTTAATTTTTCTTTTTTCAATAAACGAAATTCGCTTAATGATATCTTCGTATTTAATCATTTTCAATTCTCCAAATATCAATGAAGTAATTGTGAATATTTCTGTTTGTTGATTCTCTTTTCATAATCATCTGATTTCTCTAATACATGATTATCCTTATCATAGTGATATAAAATATCAGATAATAGTGATATAAAATATCAGATAACTTTTTATCTTGATCCATAAAATTTGGACCGTTCATAAGTAAAAGCATTTCTTTCAAACGATCTATATTCAATGTTGGAGAATCACATAAAGCTAAACATTCATCTGTTGAAGAAGGAACAATATAAAGATCATGCCCTAATTTTTCAGTTAGATCATTCAAAACTCCGGAATAAAAAATTGTTGCTGCTCCATCCGTTCTATGTTCATTTGTCAAAACTACAAAATGCCTGTCTTCATTTTGCCACGCTTCTTGTTCTGGAACTCCCATCAGCAATGTTTCAAGTGGAATAATTTCTGGTTTCATCATATTTGGTGATGAAATTAAAGCATCATTGTGCAACTGCGATACATCAATACCATAATGATCAAGCATTTCATTTGTAACTCTAGCTGAGCAAAATTGATTATCAGTTGTTTTAATCATTACTCTATATACAATCGCTAAATCTCCAATAACTGTATGTGGCTCCATAGATAATTCTTCTTTATTAGTTTCTGCATTAATTACATTCATGAATAAGAAATCTTTAACTGAATTGTAATCAAGTAATGCATTTACATCTTCTAAAACTTTATCATTGTGAATCATATTATTCGTCCTCTCCTTCTTCTAATTTTTCAAAATAAAAAGCCAATCTTTCAAGATTGACTGTATTAAAATCACACGTTTCTAAATCATTCATTATCAATATCCTCAACTTCTTGATACAAGCCAAAAAGCGGATACTGTGTATCAACTTCGTCCACATCTTCTTCATAACTGTCAATTGCGTAAACAATATATTCTACAATATCACTAAACATATTTTGTTGTACTTGTTCTAAAGCTTTAATTCCTTCTTCATAAGAAACTGCATCCAAAATATTTGTAGAAGATTCTCTACGATACATATATTCTGTAATTGTGTCTTCTACAGTTTCAAACATTAACAATTGTGCCTGGACAATTTGTTTGTCTTCAGATTTTAAATTTGAATAATTATAAATTCTAGTGTTGTAAGTCATTCTTTTTTCCTCCTTTTGACTTAGGTTTTTCCATTTCCATCTCATCTAATTCAACAGAATAAACACGATCATTTTGTTGCTCTTTAAATATCTGAGCCATCAATTCACTATCATTCTTTGTTGCTTTGTATGAATCCAAATATGCATTATCCACTAAATGGAATTTTTTCTTTTGTGTTTTCTCACTTTCCACCAATTCTGTAGCCGTTATCTTTAATGCTGCTTCTTCATTTAGTTCCAAGCTATCTGGAGTCTTATTCAAATCCATCAACAACAGTGTTTCATTAAACAAGATGGGTTCTTCCTCTTTTAATGTTTTCATTTGTTTAAACATAATATTTAAAAATTGTTTTTTCACTTGATCATTAACCAATACTTCTACCGGCTGATCTAAAATATCTTTATAATGCTTTGACGGTACTATGGTTGGTCGTTTTGTGTCTGGATTGATATATGCATAAGTCATACGACTAATATTTTCACAGACTTCTTTGATTTTCATCTTTTGAAACAAATCAAATTGCTTATTCAAATTAATCCACCTCTTTCTAAATTTGTGTAATAAAAAAGAGAAAGCGTAAACTTTCTCAAAAAGAATTATTTAATTTTATTTTCGTAATCTTGTAATTGATGATAAATACCATCTATAAAAACTATTGAATTTTCAGTACGGTACAATAAGAAATATTTAGTTTTATCTAAATTCAATCTTCGATATCCCTTGCTTCGAAGTCTCGGATTCAAACACAGTTGAAATGACTCAGCAGAATTACTTAATACGAACTTTCCATTTTCAACAGAATCGATAAAATGATTTGCCGCTTGTTTATTACGCAAGTGAAAAAGAAGATATTCTACAATAGAATCCATATCTTCTAAAGCATTTTCAGTAAATATTACTTTATAATCCATATTTATTTCTAATGCTATCTATTGCTATATCTGCATCTATTACTTTTCCTTCTCTAGATTGAACTCTAGAAGAAGCAAGTCTATCCAAAAACTCATCTTCTGTCATAATTTTCATTTCTTTTGTTTTATTGAATTTTTTAATTTCAAAAGGAATTCCATCATAAGCAACTGCTTGAGTTAAAAACATACGAATTGCACTTGTTGTATCTGTACCTAATTCCTTGAATAATGCATCTGCTTTAGATTTCAAATCATCATCCACCCTTACTTGAATAGTAGACATACAGCATCACCTCCATATTTAAATTATATGCAATTTCATTGCTATTGTATATAAAAAACATTACTTATTAATCACAATTACATTATTCTGTATCCAACAGGATATGAATGATTCATTTGTCAAATTCATAAATCCGTCGATAGCAACAGACTTTTATGAATTAATTCATCATTTACATCTTTAAAGTTCACAGGATGATTATCAAAACATTGATAGTTACGTCTTGCAATCATCATAATCTTTTGCGTTGCACCTCTACCTACTTCATCATTATCCAAATGGAAAACAATAATTTGAACATTGGGATTTCTTTCTAAAAAGGCATTTAATGCTATTGGCATATCAGCTTCCGTCTTTGCAGCTATCTTTTCACAAGCTCCGCCTAAAGATAAAAAATTAAAAGCCTTGTAATCAACATCCTCCATTTTTAATAATGTCATATAAGACAATAAATCAATAGCTGCTTCAAAAACATGAAGAACATTACTTTCTTTATTTTGATAATTAAAGCTAAAAGCCTTATTACTTCCTGTATGTTCTAATTTAAAATCTTTAAATACATTTCGCTTAAATGCATAAGCTGGCATATCACCATCATATCCAACAAACACAGCGTTTCGAAAATTTGCTGACTGATAAAGCATCCCTTTAGAAATAAAATAATCCACAATTTCTCTATCTATTTTTCGTGTTTCACACAAATAACGAATCACTAAATTATTGTTTTTATCTTTCTCAGGAAGCTCGAATGGTTTAGTTTCTTTTTTATGATAATACGTAACAACTGGATCACTAATGTTCATTAAACTGGCCAAATAGTTACACGCTTCTTTAAAATCATATCCTTCTACAGCAATCAAATAATCCAATGCAGTCGTACCACCTATACCTTGTGACCACCAATACCACTTTCCATTTGAAAAGTGCAATGAATCATGTTCTCTATGATAGTAATCCTTCTTTCCATTTTTTACTAATAGTGAAGGATGATAGTTATTTAAATAATCAAATGCTGATAGTGTCCTAACATTTTCAAGAACCGATTTCCGAATAAACTTTTTGCTCATTTTTCCAACTCCTTTTGTTTAGGCGCCATCATTCCTATACCATTCTGTTTACAAAAGCTTCTTACAGCATTTGGATTTTCTTTGATAGAAAGTTCTTTGTCTTCCGTATAAATAGTTTGCACTTTATACTTTTGATCAACAACATTTGTGAGCCATTCATACATAAAATGATTCAGTTCTCGAGCACGAGTTGAATCTCCATCTACTCTTTCAAAGTATTGAAGTGAATCCTGCTGATAGGTCTGTGGATATAGCATTCTGTTCTTTTTATCAACCGTAAATTCGACATCTGGATCAGCCATCACATCACCATTTAAAACATAGTTATGAGCCATAGCCAATCGATCATCCCCAATAATTTCGATATTTAAATCCATATAATTAGGTGTTCCAAATTTCATATAATATGCACTGTTTGTTAATAATGGATTGGCTATTTTTTCAAACATCTCATAGTTTCTTCTTTCAATTGAATGATCCATAAACCAGGATTGTTTTGGATCAAACTCTTCATTCATAAACGCATCAAAACAAGCACTATGCAAAGCAAATTGGTAGACTTCATTATTCTGATACAAATGATCTTGTACTCTATATTCTTTGTTATCTGTCAAAAGATTCGATATTTCTTGATCAATCGTTTCATGAATATCTGAAGTTGTAATATTTGAATCCGACATAACTTCTTTATACTTTTCCATCATGGATGCAATTTTAAGTACAATATCATGATTCAATTCTTCCATTTCTACTGGAGTAATATATTGATTTTCCTTTTCTAGCATATGCAAATTCTCCTTAAACACAGGTTCTATTAGTTCGATCATTTCGTGTGCTTTACTCTGAATGTTCACTAAAATAGATTTCAATTCACTGTAATCCTTGTTGGCATAAGACGCGATATAGCCAAATGAATATTCAGAAGTATCAATTCCAAAATGATCACAAATAACAAAAGCCAACGATTCTGCTTCAATTTCTCGTTGGCTTTGATTTTTATCAGTTTCTTTATGAAGTATGCTGTGAGCATACTCATGTATTAATGTTTTTGCGGTTTGTAAATCCTCTAAATCTTTATTAATAACAATCTTATCTTTCCTTGGCGAATAATATCCTTTAGCTCCAGTCATAAAACTAAGATCTTCAGTTTCTGTTTTAAATTCAATTGGTATTGTACATACAGATTGAATAGATTGAATAATCGATTTCACTTCATTACTAGATCCTGTCAAATCATGCACTAAAGATGGAAGAGGATCTCCTGAAGTTTGTGAAATATCAAAGACTGTCGTTGTCTTAAAATGAGTCAGATTAACTGCACGCATTTCCTGAATCGGATTTCCAGACTCATCTAAAATCACATTTCCATTCTCATCATATTTATTCATTAATCTATCTTCTTTTGTTGTTACCGGAGCTAGAATCATTAATCCTTTTTCACCCTTATTTACATGACGATTAAAATTTGTCTGCCAGGCACGATATCCAGCTACTAAACTAGCCTCCGGCTTCTGTGACAATATTAATAAAGTGTTATTCAAAGAATAACTATGAAACTTACTTAAACAGGATAGATACTGTTTAAAAGATTCAGAAGAATAAACATCCTTTACTCCTTGCTCAATCATTGAAAAAGCCTGTTTAGTTTTCTCATCTTGAGATTTAAATTCTGCCATAACATCACCATCCTTTCTAAATCAGGCAAAAAGAAAAGCACTACCAAAGTTGTAATGCTCTGTACTGATTTTTAGGCACCTAATTATTTTCAGTTAAGTAACACTGTAGATTTAACTCATACAATAAAGTCATCCAGACATTGTCTGGACAGTACCCATTATGCTTTTAAAAACGAATCGTTATTCTTCTCTAAGCCATCTGCAAAGATCAATAACTTGAATACCTTGATAATCATATGTTTCATGACGTGTTCTTGCAATGATCAACTTAGGGTATGCATCTTTTATCGCACGTAATGGTGTGTATTCTCTTTCAAATGTTTTTTCATCCGAAACATTATCACTTACTTGAATATATATTTGTGTATCACGTTTCTTGGCAACAAAGTCGATTTCTTTTTTATACAGTTTGCCAACATATACCTCATATCCTATTCCCACTTTTTAAAAATTATTAAATTTTCGGTAATAGAATGATCCTTTTAATTTCTAATAGTGTGAACATCATGTTGCTCACTTGATTAAAGAAAAGCACTAGCTGAAGTGCTAATGCTTATCGAATCTCAGGTAAACCTAAACTGTTAATTGCTTTTATAATGATAGACCAGGTTGTTTCATCACAAATATCTAAATCATCATAGTTTTCATTCCATTCTTTAATGTAGGATATATATTATGGATAAACTTCTTATATTCCTTTTCAGTTAAATCAATACTTGTTTCGCATTCTAAAGTACCAATAGAATCTGAATAAGAATCAACAAACCAATCTTTAATCTTTTTTACAACAATCTTTTGATATCCTTCATAAAAACCACCCATTTCAGATTCAACTGAAGTAGTAGAAGTTTCATCAATAGGTAAAAATAAATAACAAACATCTTTATGACAATGAAAACAATATCGACTTGAAGGTGGCATCGTTTTACCACGTACCAAATAAATTTTATGATCATCTATATCTTTTTGAAGTTGAGTAATCATTGTTGGAATTCTATAGACAATTTTTGCCGTTTCATGACCATAATGAGAACAGCAAATTCTTGTCAATGCTATCTTTTCTTTCCTTAAATAAACTGGAATTTTACTATCTCTTAATTATCTTTTTCATGCAAACACAATCGTTCGTCAAATTCCCATATCCTCCATCTCTTTTAAAATAAATTCTTGTAATTTCTTTTTGTCAGGCAAATGCAACATATACGTTGAGACAAACAATTGATTGTCCATTCCTGATAGTGCATATTCTACCATCTCTGAACCTTTATCCGTACACAACAAAATACCTACAGGAGGATTATCTCCTTCTGCCATCTCGTTTTTCTTATAATATCCTACATAAGCATTTAATTGTCCTAAATCTTCATGTTTAAATTCATCGTTTTTCAACTCAATAATTACATTGCAATGCAGTAATCTATTATAGAATACTAAATCGATAAAATAATATTTATCATCAATTACAATTCGCTTTTGTCTTGCTTCAAAACAAAATCCTTCTCCTAATTCAAGCATAAACTCTTGTAAATGGTCCATAAGAGCTTGTTCCAAATCAGATTCCGAAACAGCTTCCTTTGCGTCAAGTCCTAAAAACTCAAATGTAAAAGGATCTTTAATTGTAATCATTGTTATATTACAATTATCTTCCGATGACTGTATAAGAAGTTCAGGTTTTTTGCTTATTCCGGCCCTTACATATAAATTTGTCTTTATTTGCCTTCTTAATTCTCTTACACTCCAATTACATTTAATGCATTCTGTTTCATAAAAAAATCTTTCAAATGCATCATCAATTACCATTATTTCTCGAATATGTGAAAATGAAAGATTATTCACTAATACATCTGGTTTAGTTATGAATTGGTGCGACGCTGTCGCACTTTTTCCAAAATCTGGCAAACTGAATTGGCGCGACACTGTCGCACCAATTTGAGGATATAATATATAGAACTGACGACACCATTTAAACAAAGTAGAATTCATTCCTTTTTCAGCTATCTGTTCCTCAAGTGTTTTTAATAAGCGGGTGCCATACTTAGCTCTATCGCTTCCCCTTTGTTCATATTCTACAATATAGTATCCTATAGCCCAATTTCTAAGCGTCATCAATTGATTTACCGCACTTCTAGCAGCGTTTCCAGCTTTTAAATTAATATTTTTTATGCTGTCTGCTAACATTTCAAATTTAATATTATCTGCCACAGCTAATCTCCTCCATATATTCCTTGTATGAGTTCTTCACATTACACAATTTAACTTAAGAAAACCCAATGTTGTATCTATTTCTTGACTAACATTTCAGTTCTGGAAATTCCGATTTATCTGTCTAAATAATATCACACTCCGTAGTTTTTAAACATATTCTGTATCAACCAATTTAGCTAGAATTACAATTCTCTTATTGTTACCTCTTGTATCACAAGTAACCAATGTCATTAATCGATCTTCTTTATTCACTGAAACACCAGTTTTATACAATCCCCTATTAATGGAGTCTGATATAAATGCATTAAATGAATTTGTTGAATCCCATTCTGTTTGTGTGAATTCTAAAGAGTCATTTAAATCATTCAAATCAATATTCATTACTCCAAAAATCTGATATATTCTTGTTTCATCTTCAGTAATGAATTTAAATGTATCATGCTTTTTATAATAGTTCTGATCTGTATAACTCATTAAAGGAGTAAAAATAATGTTATCCCATTTACTAGAATGACCATAGATTACAACATTTTTTGAATCTATATTTCCATCCGCTGATACAAATGGAATACCTGCATTCGCATACTGCTTATCAATATTTCGTCTAACATAATAATCATTATCTGGAGCTTGTACAATCGGCTCATAAATAATTCGATCATCAAATTCTAAAATACCAACAACATCTTTATTTGTTTTTTTCAACAAAGATAAAGAAAGCTCCTTTTCAGAAGCTTCCTCATTCTCTTTATTTGATTCTTTTTTAGTCGTTTTTGTTTCTACATAATAATCCGAATATTCATAAGATTTCTTTGCAGTAACTTGATTGTAGATAACTCCACCAATCAATCCCACTACAACTAGTGCAACTGCTATTTTTATTTTTTTATGTTTCATACTATTTATACCCCTGTATTTGGAACAACGATACGTGCGTTTTCAAAATAATAAATAATTGTATCAGTTTCCTCATCCGCCTCTACTTTATAAGCTTTAGATTTATCAGCTAATTGATAAGAAGTTGGAGCTTTGATTTCCTTAAATTCATATTCATGACCATAAATCGCATCAGAAAGCACTGCTTTACCGTCTTTAATGACATGTTTAGTGAATTTGTCATCTCCAACTTTTCTAGAATAATATGTTCCATCATCAATATCTAAAATGATTTGCTTATTCTCATCTGTTTTAACTGTCTTGATAATTTTAGAGAAGTCTTCTTTTTTAGAGATTTCATACTCTTCATCTTTTTCTTCTCCAGTAATCATCAATTGTCCAGAAGCTAATGTAGTAACGTATTTATCTAATGTTTTATCGTAGACTTCAAAAATGGCTCCATTTAAGAAATGATCATGAGGATCTTTATCCACTTTATTGACATCCAATTCTAAACGACGTTTTTCATTATAAAGATCCATTGAAACTGATACAGTAGGTTTAGTTGTATCTTCATCATAATCGAAAGTAAAGTCATGCTTTTCTTCATCCAATTTGAAGCCTACATTTGTTTCCAATTCCTTAACATAATATTCGCCTGTTGGAAGATCCAACTGTTCAATGTTCTTACCATCTTCATCAATCGTTAATGTTCCAACCAATCCATCTGCAGGAATAATCACTTTGTCATTTAAAGTAATATCATTTTTAGAATATACACCAAAGACAACATCTTTATATGCATCCTTATCTTCATCTTCAAATGTTTTAGTAATCTGCAAATCTAATTTCTGTCTTTCATTTACATAAGATTGTTTGATTTCAACTACATCAATCATCTGACCTGCATATTCAATATCAAAATCATATGTGTTTCCATCTAACACGAAACCAGTTTGTGTTGCTGTTTCTTTAATAGAATACTTACCTAATTGAAGTAAAGCTGAAGTTGTTACACCATCCCCTGTTGTAAATGTATCAACTACATCTCCTTTGTGGAACCACACAGTTCCTTCTGGAGTTACAATATCTTCACGTGCTGTAATTTCATAAGTGACACCAGATAAGTATTGTTCTTTGTATTCAGGAGTATACAAAGTTCCATAATCTGTTTCAGATTCTTTTGCTCCTGACAACATTTCACCACTCTTTTCCACATAGACCTGGCCTTTTTGTGTTTTATTGTCAAAATTCATAAAGATTTCTGTACTAGAACCATCCACATTGATTGGGATTTCTGTATCTTTTAATACATAGCCATGAGGTGCTTTGATCTCCACCAATTTATATTCACCATATTTTAATGGAGAAGGTAAATGTACAGATCCATCTTCATCCGTTTTAAATACATCTGTAGTTTCTTTTTTTGGATACGTTACTTCCTGTGTTACATAATTACCATCTGCATCTTTGATTTTAAATTCGACTCCAGCTGCCGGAATGCGTTTTCCAGTTTCACTGTCCGTTTTGTAGATAGTTAATTCTGCTTTGATTGTATCATTATAGATGTTATAGAAATATGTCTTCTCATTTTGATCAATCTTTACTTCAAAAGGTTTTAAAGTATCATAGCCTTTTGTTTCGTGTTCTTTAACGATATAAGTTCCATATGGAAGATACTCACTAATAGCTCGACCATCTTCATCCGTAGTCAATGTTGATACGACTTTGCCTGTCGATTTTAAAATAATATCAAATTTAAATCCTTCACCAGGCTTTTGAACATTGCTTTGGAATAATCCATATTTCTCTTTATCAATCGTTTTCGCAATTTCAATACGACCCTTAACTACTTGATCTTTAACAGTTGTATAGAATGTACTAGGTGTGTTATCACCTGAATATTTGAGTTCTACTGTATTACAAGAACTATTAGTTAAATATCCTTCAGGAGAAGTAACCTCACATACATTCAAAGTTGTTCCCACTGGATATTTTTTAGATTTAGCTTTTGAACCATTTGTCGTAATTGTTTCAAGTACATTTCCACTTGTATCTTTAATCGCAAATGTAGCTCCATTGAATGTAGCATCTCCTTGAGTCTTAGTACCTGTTTGAGAATCCTGTTTTTCAACTTCAATATCTGCATACATCAAATCGAAATTTAATTTAAAGTTTGGAGAAGGATCTCGCCTCGATGCTAAATAAATGACTCTTTGATAGCCAGCTGATCCATAAATGACATTCACATCTCGTGCTGTAAAGTTACGTGAAAAAGTAATACTCTTATCATAATTTTCAGATGTGATAGCTACTGTAAGATTGTTTCCATTTACAGAAGCACGAATCCCATTTGAATTTGTGATTGAGTAATTTGATAAAGTACCCTTCGTATCCGTTAATGTCACCGGTGTATTTAATCCCATTTTAATCGTTTGATTATTGAATGATGGTCTACCTTGAGGCTGAGTACGTAAATTGTTGATGACTGCTACCTCATTTGAAATATCATACACTGTTGTTCCATCTGTATAGTAAGGCTGATACCATGTTCCAGTCACTGCCTGCCAAATCATAACCTGAGTTGCGACATAGTATTTTTCTGTTTGATGACCAGAATAGCTGTATCCATAATAATTGATTTCCCAGATATTCTGACGCGTTTGTTCAGATAACTCATCCCATTTTGCAGTATCCTGATGATAATCCAAGCCTTCTGTAAAAAGCTGCATAGGTTCAATACAGAATACTGTCTTATCCCCAACATACAATTGCTGTACATAATCAAATCCATACTGATTGGCAATATGGATCATTGCATAAATACTGCCTGTTCCTGTTGTATCCGTTAATGAGATTCCATCAGACTGCGGCATCAATTCCGGAAATACATCTTCTGCATTTCCAAGTTCTACAATTGTATCTAAATCATTTTCATCTGTAGTCGTTTCTTCAGCATGTACCGGTAGAGTATTCATCAATGAATTGAGAATAACTAATGCTGTTAGGAAGAATTTACTACCTTTCTTTAATATGTTTTTCATATTCTTTTTCCTTTCCTTTAGGTTGTTGCAACAAAAAAAGCGAGAATTTTTCCTCGCTAAAATAATGTATTTCATTTAGATTAATTTTTTTATATCAAGTGATAAATATCTTTATGATAATAAGATAATATTTCTTCATTTCCATTGTTTAAATGAAATATTATTCATTCAATACTCTCCTTCTAAAATTAAAAAGCGATTACTCGCCTTTTAAGATGTTTAGCAGTTTTCTCTGCACTGGAACAAATTCTAGGTCTTTGTTCCGACCAATGGCATGGGTTTATAGTCTCCATACCGACTCTTCAGTTATAATATATCGTTTTTACTAATAAGATACAAATTAAATGATTTTTCTCATAGACTTTTTTATTGAATCAAACTTCCGTTGCTCCAAAGGTTCAATCCGTAATAGGCAATACTATGATTATTTCGATATACAGGCTGCACTGAGTAATTTGTTATTTCAGCATTTCCAATGTACATCACATCATTCAAATAGTATTCACCTGCTGATTCTGCTTCAGACATAGAACCATACGTTGCATAATAGAAGTTACTATCTAGGATCACATCACAGGAAACATTTTGATCAACTCCTTGTGGACATGCATAACTTGGTTGTACTGTTTCTGGTGCAGGTGTTGGTTCAACAACAGTTTCTTCTTTTGAGGTGGTTTGTTGCACTGAATCATTCGTAGTTGAAGAATTGTTATTACCAGAATCAATTACTTTTGTATCAGATTTCTCACTACTCTTTGAAGTATCGTTACTTTGAGTATCTTGTTTTTTTGTGCCAGAAGAAACGCCCTCTTTTTTTAAATCATTTTTATTGGTTGTATTTTCTTCCTTAACCTGAATTTCATCAGTCTTTGAATCCTCTTTGTCAACATCTTCATGTTTACTAACTTTAAATTTCTTCTTTTCAACACTCGTTGTTTCCTTAGAAGACTTTTCCACAGTAGGAACAGAAACATCTTGATTTGATTTAAATGCTACTCCTGCTCCAATCATCATCACAATACTAACCACTGAAATAATTAACTTCTTCATTTGATTTACCTCCATTTGTATTTCTTAATAACATCTCTTTACTTAAAAATACTCAATATAAATTTTATTTACCAACATACAAATATTTATTCTTAATAGATAACAAACATTTTTTCTTTTTCGGTAGGTAATAAAATTCTTTCGGTAGGTAGGAGGGGTTTTAGGGGAGGTAAAAGTCACACCTCACCACGCAAAGACAAACTGCCCCTCCAACAGTTTGGAACAATCACAAGTACGAACAAAGCAATTTCCACATTCAATTATCGCTCTTGTTCTCGTGATTTTTTCTTTGCCCAGTTTTCCAGCAAGTGGATCATCAAATCCTTCTTCTTGCCTGGTGTGTAATCCTTGGGAAAATATTTATCAATTTCCTTCATTTGAAAAGATAGTTTCTCTCTCTGATTTGGTTTTTCCTCAGAAAGCGTATCTTCAATAAAGTCTGCAGTAAGCTCACCATCATGACTTAATCTCTTGAATTCCTGACATTGAGCTAATGATGGAGTTCTTTGATTTTCAATGATTGCATTTACCAAATCAAATTGTTCCGATTCCGTTAAATATGACAACTCAACGGCGGGATTAAATGCAATTTTTATCTCATTCTCATTTCGTCCATCCACCATTTCCTGCAATGGTTCAACAAGGTAGGTTAATCGAATAAATCTTTGAATCTGTTTTCTACTTTCACCAACATTATCTGCCAGTATATCAATGGACTTGTGGCCAACTTGACCACAAGTTGTCTTCTTATATTCAACACCTAATTCGTCATCTGGAATTTCTTCAATTCGTTTTCCTTGATGTTTCATAGCTTCTAAGCGCATCTTATAGGCATAACCTCTTTCGCTAGGATAAATGTTTTCACGCTGAATATTTGAATCTACCATCAGAATTGTTGCCTGGTCATCATCCAAATCTCGTATGATAACATTCATTTCGGTTCTTCCTAGCTGTGACATGGCAAATTTACGCCTGTGACCAGATATCATTTCATAAGTTCCATCTGGTTTAGGTCTTACAAGTGCAGGCATCAGCATATCGTTTTCTTTGATTGAATCAATCAGCTTCGCCATATCTTCATCCATAGTTACATGAAATGGATGTCCTTCAAAATCTTTAATTTTGTTTATAGGGATTGTCATTACCTTTTCGGTATTGGCTTCCTGTCTTTCTTCTTCTGTAGAAAATAAGGAGTCATAGCTTGGCAATCCTAAGTCTAATTTTGGCAAGTTTGCCACCTCCTTTTAAAATAAAGTGAGTTGTATATTCTTTTTTAATACATGATGATTCCATTCTTCAATCGCTTGATCTGATGTTGGCTCAGTTTTCGTTCTTTTAGAGCATAACGTACAGATAACATACTGACCATAATATCCATTGATTTTTTTACTGTCCCAATCAATGACTAAATGAGCGGTTGAATGACAAAATGGACATCGTTTGATTCTAGGCATCCAGCAATCTAAAAGATTCTACAACCACATTTGTGGAATAATTCTTTTTACCATTTTTCTCATATGAGTTTGTTCGGATATTTCCTTCAATGTGATAAGCTGTATCCTTTTCTCCTTTTCTACAGATGGCATTCGCTATTTCTCCAAATGCGATACAGTTAATATAATCTGAATATGAATTAATACCGTCTCTTGTACAGATTAAACAAAACTTCACAAAAGAATTGCCCTTATCATTTTTAGTAACTTCAATATCTCTTGAGAGTTTTCCATTCAATAAAACATAATTGTTTGTCATTTACATTTTTCTCCTATCTATTTAATTCTTCTTTGTGCTTTACTTTTTGATTGTTGATCAATTCCTTTGTAAGATTCGAATAAGCTAAAGCTACTTTAGAATCTTTGGCATACGCATAAATACTCTTACCGGAAATACTTGCTTCACTCGCTTTCGTTGCTTTTGGAATGATTGTATCAAACACACGAATATTCTTTCCAAAGCTTTCTCGAATGGTTTCAATCGTACTCTTTGTTAGATTCGTATTTAGATCCGCAAGTGTCATCACAATACCGGTGATTTTTAGATTACTGTTAATCTTACGTTGAACTTTTCCAACTGTCTGTAATAACTTAGTCATTCCCTTTGCCGGAAGATACTGCGTCTGTACTGGTATCAGTACTTCATCAGCAGCTGATAAAGCATTTACAGTTAACATTCCTAAAGATGGTGGACAATCAATAAAGATGTAATCATATTGATTTCTCAATGGCTCAATACAATTACTTAAAGTCTGTTCTCTGTTGATTACACTCACTAGACGCATTTCAAAATCAGCTAATTCAATATTTGCCGGAATTAAATCCACATGTTCTTCATGATGTAAAATCAACGATTCATAATTAATATCATTGTCATTGATATAATCATCAAGCATAGATGAAACGGAGTGTTCCAATGAATCATTGTTTTTCCATCCCAGACAGCTTGTAAGATCGCCCTGGGGATCAAAATCCACAATCAATACATTGCATCCATTCCGAGCCAAACCAATGGCCACATTCTCTGTAGTTGTAGTTTTGCCGACACCACCTTTTTGATTTGTGACTGCGATTACTTTACATTTTGGCATAATAAAAACTCCTTTCTCATATACCAGGATTTCCTGGCTATGTAAAAGGAGTTTGCTCATATTGTCCTGTTTTATGTTTCTAATACGCTTATGTTTGGCCACTCATCAAGTGTTCTTAAAAGATGCACATTAGCTGAGAGCCTGTTATTATTAGCTGAAAATAGTCAAAATGTTTGAATCAAGCTATTTTCTATTTTCTGAGAAACCAGTAAAATTCGTCCGATTTCTGATAAGAAAAAAGCGACAAAATCAACAGACTCTATCGCTTAGTTGCATGGGTTACAAAGTATTGAAAACCCTTTGTTTAATAAATAAATGGTGCCCCCGAAAGGAGTCGAACCTTCGACCTGCGGTTTAGGAAACCGACGCTCTATCCACTGAGCTACGGAGGCATATTTTCTATTCAATTTTTACATTTTTTTGTCACTCAATCTTAACTCTTAGGAGGCGAACCCTCTATCCTACTGAGGTACTGAGACGTATTTAATTTTCACGGAGCAATTTTCAAATTTATTTCATAAATCGCTTCCAAAAGGGGATTGCTCCACCTGACCCTTAGGAGGCGAATGCTCTATCCAACTGAGCTACTGGGACACATCATGATTTTAACACAATTCTGTAAAATCAACGATTGTTTTTACATGGTTTTCTTCAAACACCTTTTGATTATTTGGATTCACTAAACCAATACACTCAATATTTAATGATCGAGCTGTATTGATCGCATACATCGAATCCTCAAATACGATTGCACTTTCTGCACTTGTATTTAAATCCTTCAATACATACTCATAAATATCCACTTCTCTTTTTGACATCTTTAAATCATCCGCTGAATATACATTTTCCATATATTCCAACATGCCAAGTCGATCTAATACTTTTTCAGATAATACCCTTGTGTTTGATGTTAATACAGCCATTTTTTTATTTTCTGAGGCACACTTTTTAATGAAATCCAAAGCACCCCTCTTTGCCTCAATATGATACGCATATTGATTCAAGATATCTTCATTTACTTCATTGAACATCCAAGCCTCATCTTGTTTAGTATGAAATCTTTCTTTGATGTACGTTAAAACTTCCGAAAATTTCATTGTAAAAAAGATTTGACGAGCCTCTTCCATACTCATATACAAATCCATCTTTTTAAATAAATGAATGATGGCATCTTCCCATACATGCATCGATTCAATTAATGTGTCGTCTAAATCAAAAAGTATTGTTTCCATGTTTCACCTATATGGCGCGCCTGACAGGGCTCGAACCTGCAACCGCCAGAATCGGAATCTGATACTCTATCCAGTTGAGCTACAGGCGCATTACTTGATAATTATAGCCTAAATTGGTTTCATAATCCATTAAAATGTGGTATAAAAGTTAATGGACAAAATTTTAGGAGGAGAAAATTTTTCATGGCAAAACGAATTATTCAAGTTGAAGAAAAGGTACCTGCAAATCTGCTGATACCATTAAGTATTCAACACATGTTCGCAATGTTTGGAGCCAGTGTATTAGTACCATTCTTATTCGGTATTAACCCAGCTATCGTACTATTCATGAATGGTATCGGAACATTGTTGTTTATTTTTATCACAAAAGGAAAAGCACCAGCCTATTTAGGAAGTAGCTTCGCCTTCATTGCTCCCGCAAATATCATTATCGCAAAATTCGGTTATCCATACGCATGCGGTGGATTCGTTGCGGTAGGTTTTTGTGGATGTTTGTTGGCAATGATCATCAAGAAATTTGGAACAAAATGGATTGATATCGTACTACCATCTGCCGCAATGGGACCCGTTGTTGCATTAATCGGTCTTGAACTATCTTCATCGGCTGCAAGTACAGCTGGAATTCTAGGTGATAACATCGACCCTAAAAACGTGATTGTTTTTGCGGTTACACTTGGTATGGCTGTAATTGGAAGTGTATGCTTCAAAAAATTCTTAAGCGTAATTCCAATCTTGATTGCCGTAGTTACAGGATACTTAACTGCTGTTGCCGTAGGTATTGTAGACTTTACTCCAGTCCTTCAGGCAAGTTTTATCTCAATTCCAAACTTCCAAGCACCAAAATTCAGTATTGACGCCATTCTAATGATGCTTCCCGTATTATTAGTCATCGCATCGGAACACATTGGTCACCAAATCGTTACAGGTGAAGTTGTTGGAAGAAACTTAATCGAAGATCCAGGACTACACCGCTCTTTATTCGCAGATAATTTCTCAACAATGATTTCAGGTTTAATTGGATCTGTTCCAACTACAACTTATGGAGAAAACATTGGAGTTATGGCGATTACAGGCGTATATAGCGTACAAGTTATTGCCGGAGCAGCCATCCTATCCATCATCTGTTCATTCATTGGTCCATTATCTGCATTGATTCAAACAATTCCAAATCCAGTTATCGGTGGAATCAGTTTCTTACTATACGGTATGATTGGTACAAGTGGATTAAGAATTCTAGTAGATCAAAAAGTAGATTATGGAAAAAGTGTAAACATGATTTTAACATCCGTTGTGTTCGTTGTTGGACTTAGTGGAGTAACAATTCACTTAGGAAATATTTCCTTATCAGGAATGGTACTTGCTTGTATCACAGGAATGATCATGTCTTTACTATTCTATATCTTTGAAAAATTCCATTTATTAAACGAAGAAGAATAAAATAAAAATTGTCATCATTCGCGATGACAATTTTTTTAGTGCTTTGCATCATAATAAATCGATGCTTTTACTTTATCCGTATGCTCTTTACCACAAAGCTTTTCTAGAATCGCAAACGCAAACTCAATACTTGCAGCTGCACTTACACCCGTAATGATATTCCCATCGGTAACGGCATATTCATATTGGTATTCCCCACCAAAATCTTCATCCATATCTTTAAAACAAGTATATTTCTTACCCTTTAAGATACCCTCATGACCCAAAATCGTTGGAGAAGCACAAATAGCTGCCAACACTTTATTTTCGGCAAACTCATGAGCTAATTTTAATACTTCTTCATTCTTTTCTAGTTTTTGATAATGTGGACCACCAGGTAAAACTAAACAATCCACATCGCTAAAGTCATATGTGTTCATTGGAAACACACTCGAATAGGTTACACCAAAACGACCTGTAACCTGTTCTTCGTTGTTGACACCAATCATATCCACATCCAATCCACCACGTCTAAGTAAGGCAATCGGACCCATCGCTTCTAATTCTTCAAAACCATTTTCTAATAACACTGCTACTTTCATGTTTGTCACCTCTTTAGATTTAGTATACAACAGACTATAATAATTGTGAAAGGTTGTGATTATATGAAAGAAACAAAAACAGAAGCCATATCATCGGCAATTCTATGCATTTTATCTGGCTTAGTCTTATGCATATTTAACGTCTCCATATTAACAACAATTACACGAATTATTGGATGTATCTTTTTAGTCATTGCGATTCTATTTCTTTATACATATTTCAAGAAAAGAAATAGTACAACACTAACAACTCTTGTATTAGGCTTATTTCTATTGTCTGTAGGCCTATATATGAGTTTTGATCCAAAAAAATTCATTAGTATCGTACCTATGCTTGTAGGAATTCTATTGATTATCAATTCCCTATCTCATTTTCAAAAAGTATTACTCTTAAAAGATAATGGTTTTGAACAATGGAAAGTCAATCTTGCAGGAGCTATATTCATTCTAGTCATTGGCATTGTGTTACTTATGAAACCCATTCAATCCTTAGACTTTATTTTCTCTTTAACTGGATCTTTCCTAGTACTAAATGGAATCCTTATCTTTTTGGATCAATATTTTCTACATAAAACGAATTCATAGGTATTTTTTATCTCTTTGCTAGAAAACCTAGTAAATATATATTATTATAGTAGTATAGGATAACGAAAAGGGGAATATATAATGAAAATATCAACGAAAGGACGTTATGCGCTTCGTTTACTTATTGATTTAGCACAGCATAATGATTCAGGGTTTATCACACTAAAGGACATTGCCGAAAGACAAAATATCTCCAAAAAATATTTAGAACAAATCGTACCCATTCTTACCAAAAGCCAAATGGTTCAATCCAATCGTGGTTTTCAAGGTGGATACAAACTTTCTAAAAGTCCAGAACAAATCTGTGTATATGATGTACTTGTCGCAACCGAAGGAAATTTATCTTGCGTTGCCTGTCTAGATTCACAGGTGAATTCTTGTCCAAGAAAAGAAGATTGTACAACACTTTATATTTATGAAGGATTAAATCAAGTGATTGAAACTTATCTAAAAGGAATCACACTCCAAGACATTTTAAATCATGAACAAAGCTTTGATTATGTAATCTAAGCTTTTCTTTTACTTTTTTTAAAGATAATATTACAATAATGGATAGGAAATGAGGTAAATTTATTATGAAAACTGAAACAAAATGTTTACATGCCGGTTATGAACCAAAAAACGGCGAGCCTAGAGAAGTACCAATTTATCAAAGTACAACTTTTAAATATGATTCAAGTCTTCAAATGGGAAGATTATTCGATTTAGAAGACAGTGGATATTTCTATTCACGCCTTCAAAACCCAACAAACGATATTGTCGCAAGTAAGATTGCTGCTTTAGAAGGTGGTATTGCCGCTATGTTAACATCAAGTGGACAAGCTGCCAACTTCTTTGCGGTATTCAACATCTGTGAAGCTGGAGATCACTTAATTGCATCAAGTGCCATCTATGGTGGAACATACAACCTATTTGGTGTGACAATGAAGAAAATGGGTATCGACTGTACATTTGTTGATCCAGAAATTAGTGAAGAAGATCTTCAAAAAGAATTCAAACCAAACACAAAATGTGTCTTTGGAGAAACCATCACAAATCCAACAGTACGTATTTTCGATATTGAAAAATTCGCAAAAGTTGCACACGAAAATGGCGTTCCATTAATCATCGACAATACATTTGCCACACCAATTATGTGTCAACCAATCCAATGGGGAGCAGACATTGTCACCCACTCAACTACTAAATACATGGATGGACATGCATCTTGTGTAGGTGGTGCAATTGTGGATAGTGGTAACTTCAACTGGCTAGAACACGCTGAAAAATATCCAGGACTAACTACACCAGATGAATCTTATCATGGCATTGTATACGCTGAAAAATTCGGTAAATTAGCATATATCACAAAGGCTACAAGCCAATTGATGCGTGATTTAGGATCAATCCAAGCTCCACAAAACGCATATTACTTAAATCTAGGATTAGAATCATTAGCTGTACGTATGAAGGCACATTGCGCAAATGCACTAGCTGTAGCCAAATACTTAGAAGCCAATGAAGATGTTGCATGGGTTAAATATGCAGATCTTGAAAGTGACCCACATCATGAATTAGCTAAAAAATATTGTCCAAATGGAACTTGTGGTGTATTGTCATTTGGATTAAAAGCCGATCGTGATCAAACTGAAAAGTTCATGGACAGCTTAAAATTAGCTTCTATCGTAACCCATGTTGCCGACGCAAAAACTTGTCTATTACACCCAGCAAGTCATACACACCGTCAAATGAGTGAAGAACAATTGAAAGAAGCTGGTGTTGCTCCAGACTTAATTCGTTTCTCTGTAGGTCTTGAAGATGTACAAGACATCATCAACGATTTACAACAAGCACTAGATGCCATGAAAGCTTAGTATTTTTACAGAATGGAATTTTCCATTCTGTTTTTTTCGCGTATAATAGTAGATATACAAAAAAAGGAGTTGTTTATATATGCCAATCAACATACCCGACGCATTACCCGCAAAAGACATATTAGAAAGCGAAAAAATCTTTGCGATTGAAGATAAAAGTGCACATCGGCAAAGAATTCGACCATTAAAAATTGTGATTTTAAATCTAATGCCCAAAAAAATAGAAACGGAAACCCAAATCTTACGATTGATTTCTAAAAGTGCATTACAGGTCGACATTGATTTTATGATGGTAAAAAACCATGTTTCTAAAAATACAAGTCAGGATCATTTAGTAAAATTTTATACATACTTTGAAAATTTAAAAACGAATTGTTACGACGGAATGATTATTACAGGAGCTCCTGTAGAACATCTAGAATATGAAGATGTCGATTATTGGAATGAGCTTGAAGAAATCATGGAATGGTCTAAAACACATGTCTATTCCACATTACATATTTGTTGGGGAGCCCAAGCCGGACTGTATTATCATTATGGAGTTCAAAAGCATATCTTGCCAGAAAAAGTATTTGGCATCTTTCCAGAACAATTAGTCGATGAATATGACTTTTTAACCAATGGCTTTGATGAAATCCACTATACACCTCATTCAAGACATACAGCAATTGATGAGGAAGCTGTTAAGAAAGTAAAATGCTTATCTATTCTATCTAAAAATGATGAAATTGGATCAAACATCATTGTCACAAAGGACTATCGACAAATCTTTATTCTAGGACATTTGGAATATAGTAAAGAGACATTAAAAGAAGAATATTTCAGGGATTTAAAAGCCAACAAACCAATTCATATCCCATTCAATTATTTTCCAGATGATGATCCAAAAAAAGAACCTATCTTAAAATGGAGAAGTCACGCTAACTTGTTATACCGCAACTGGCTAAACTATGTATATCAATTGACACCATTTGAAATTGAAGAAATTGGAAAAATAAAAGAACCCATTGGTACGGGTTCTAGAGAAGATCATGGCTATGCCAAGACATTTACGAAGTAATTTTTTACTTCGTATTTTTTATTATTCCGCAAACATTGGAGTAGATAAATAACGCTCACCTGTATCTGGTAATAATACCACAATTGTTTTCCCTTTGTTTTCGGGACGTTTTGCGATTTGAATAGCCGCATATGTAGCAGCACCACTTGAAATACCTACTAACATACCTTCATTATGTGCAATCAAACGACCTGTTTCATAAGCCTGTTCATTTGTGACTGTAAATACTTCATCGTATACGCTTGTATCCAAAGTGTTTGGAACAAAGCCAGCACCAATACCTTGAATACCATGAGGACCTGCATGACCTTGGGACAATACTGGACTTGTTGCAGGTTCAACCGCAACCACTTTCACATTCGGATTTTTATCCTTCAAATATTTACCTGTACCACTTACAGTACCACCCGTTCCAACACCGGCAACAAAAATATCAACTTTTCCTTCTGTATCCTTCCAAATTTCAGGACCCGTAGATTCGTAATGAGCTTGAGGGTTTGATGGATTTTCAAATTGACTTGGAATAAAACTATTTGGTGTGGCGGCTGCCAATTCCTGAGCCTTCGCGATAGCGCCCTTCATACCAGCCTTACCATCTGTTAAAACAACTTTTGCGCCATACGCCTTCAATAAGTTACGACGCTCCACACTCATTGTTTCTGGCATTGTCATAATTGCCTTATAACCCTTAGCTGCTGCAACAGATGCAATACCAATACCTGTATTTCCACTTGTTGGTTCAATCAATGTAGCACCCGGTTTAATTTTCCCTGCTTTTTCAGCATCTTCAATCATTTTCTTTGCGATACGATCCTTTACACTTCCTGCTGGATTAAAAAATTCTACTTTCGCAACTACACTAGCGTCTAAACCTTCTTTTTCTTCAATATGTGTTAATTCTACTAATGGTGTATTTCCAATTAAATCTGAAATGGCTTTATATACTGTCATTTTCTTTTCCTCCTGTTGAACAAATTCAATATTATTCATTTAAACAGCTACAACATCGCTTCATAATCAGTACCTCCGGTTACTATTCCTAGTAACTTTATAGGCATTATAGGAGTTTGACTTCCCCTTGTCAACAAAAAAGTGATAGAAATTTATCTATCACTAATCCAACAATTCTAACCCGTACTCCATCAAACACTCATTGGTTTCATACACACTCTTATGATTTTCAATACAATATATCAATAGTGCATCTCTTTTTACTTTTGGATACAACATGCCATTATTCGATAGCGACAATAAGTTATTTGTCATACGCAAATCCAATCCTAAGCCTAAACTTAATTGAATCACCTTATCTTTATTAGGAACCTTTGAGCCATCAAAGATTTGATACCCATAATTCCTTTGAATCGTTGTCTTCGATAAAACTTGCGCCTTAGACATATGCTTAATTTCAATGATATGGTTTAAATACTCTGAAAAAGTTAAATCACCTAGACTTTCCATTAAAGTACTTAATCCATCACTCTTTGTTTCTTGAATTGTTTTTAATAATTGATTTGTCTCTGCCATAATACTTATAATATACACAAGAAAGAGCAATTTATGAAGACTTTACAAATAATTAAACAAGATAATGATAAAACCATTTCATTAATTGAACATGAAACAACGCACACTAAATATATCCAGAAAGAATTAAATTATTATGATAAAATTCTTTATCAAACACTTCAAAAGATAAAGAATCCATACTTACCTAAAATATTTGTGGTCCAAGAAAATGACAATCAATTAACTCTATTAGAAGAATACATAGAAGGAAACACCTTGGATCAACAAATTCTTTCAAAAGAAGATGTAAGAAATATTATGCATCAACTATGTGAGTGCTTAGATACATTACACAAGTTGAATCCACCTATTATCCATCGTGACATAAAACCAGAAAATATTATCTATCACAATAATAAGGTGACTCTACTTGATTTTGGGATTGCACGTTTTTTAGATTCAAGAAAAAGTAAAGATACCCTTATTTTAGGAAGTGTTGGTTATGCAGCACCTGAACAATTTGGTTTTCAACAATCCAATCCACAAACAGATATTTATGCATTGGGCAAATTAATGAATTACTTATTGAATGGTTCTTTAGAGCATCAAAACAATATTCCTTTTGATTTAAAACAAATCATTTTAAAGGCAACACAATTGGATTATAAAAACCGCTATAAATCTGTGAAAGAGATGGATTTAGCTATCCAACAAAAACAAGTTATAATTCCAGCTATTAATAACGATACATTCAAATCCAAGATGATTAGTCTTGCCTGGATTGCATTTATGTTTATGGTGACAGTGGATATGCAACCTGGTGACCCAATTAAAAATAGTACAATCAATAAAATCAGTTGTTTTACCTTCATGTATTTTGGCTTATTCCTTTACTACAACAAGAATCTGTTTCACAAGCATTTTACAAAAATACCTTGGTTTATTTTATACTTTATTATCTACTTTATATTCACAATTATAAACATTGAATTTTTCGTATGGATTGATTCCCTAATTTAAATGTATGCTCGTGGCATACCAAACCTCTTTATATTTTTCTTATACTAAAGAAAAAGAATAAGGAGTATATTTTAAAAAGGGTTTAAAAGTATTTTTAGGGGCCGTTATTGTCTTATCGGCTGTCGCATGTTCAACAACGAGTAATGAAGAGACAAAGACTAAAGAAACAAAAGAAAAAATAGTAGAAACAAAGGAAGATACAAGTGTTCCAAAAGAGTATCGTAATGCACTGCATAAAGCTGAAAATTACAATAAAATGATGCACATGTCCAAACAAAGAATCTATGATCAATTGACTTCTGAATATGGAGAAAAGTTTGATGCAGAAGCTACACAATATGCGATTGATAATTTAGATGAATAATCCTATACTAAAAGCATGAAACTCGCTATATTATTTCCAGGAATTGGATATCACACTGATAAACCATTACTATATTATTCAAAGAAGATATTAAAGAATATGGATTATGAGATCAAAGAAATTCATTTTAAAAACCTAGACTTTGATTTAAATAAATCTAAAGATGAGGCGTATAAACAAGCCAAAAATCAAATTGAAAAAATGGATTTAAGCACATATGATTCCATTCTTCTCATCTCAAAAAGTATAGGTACTTATTGCGCAGCTAAGCTTGCCCATGAATATAAGTTAACTGCCAATATCTATTTCACACCATTAGATTTTACTTTGGAATATCTTCAACAAAAAGATTTAGTCTATTCTGGAACCAAGGATCAGTGGGCTAACTATGATAAAATCGAACAATATTGTATTTATCACTTGATTGAATTTCATAGTATTGTTGATGGAAATCATTCCTTAGAAACAGGAAATATTCAAACCGATATTGAGAATTTAAAACAAATCATGCATCGTGTAGAAACATTTATCCACAGCTTATAAGGCTGTGGATATTTTTAATTGATCTTTTAAACGCTCAAAGTAATCCAATTGAAATTGAATACGATCCAACCACAATGCTTGTGCCGTTGGGGTTGTACACTCATAAGAAGCATATTCATTCAATGTTTGAAGCATTGAATCCACATACTGTATTTGTACATCGAGGGGTTGTTTACTAAATTGTACAGTTTCTAACGTTTCATATAGACGATATGCACCTACACGATCAATATTATCCGCTTCTTGTACACTCAATGTAAACGCATTATATTCCCCATCAAAATCCGCTTTTAAATCTACGTGAATCGCAATGGCATAACATATATTCTGAATACGCTCTTTCGAATAGTCAATCGATTCCAAAAATTCACGCACCATTTTACTAGATACCCTTCCATGATTTTGCCACTCATCTTGTGTTTTAAAAAGTGTACAATAGCTTACATCATGCAACAAACACGCAATCATTAAATCTTCTACATTCAACCCTTCTTTTTCAGCAATTTCCTTTCCAATATTTGCGACACGATATGAATGCGCCAAACGATACGTATCCTTTATTTTCGATTTCAAATAGTCTTGAGCTTTAACTAAGTTTTCCATAAATTTATTATACTATTTCTTTCAGAAATTTTCTGAAAAAGATCCGTGTTCATGGTATGATATACGAAAGGAGTTTTTTATTATGAAGCTAAATGTCGATTTACAAAATCATTCATATCCAATATATATTGAAAGAAACGCAATTCAAAAAGTACATGAATATATTCCTGTATCAAGAAAGATTGCGCTTATCACAGATACAGGTGTACCTGAAAAATGGGTCAATACTGTCAAAGAACAATGTCCAGATTCTTTTGTATGCACAATACCACAAGGAGAGCCATCCAAATGCTTCGACCAATATAAACATCTTTTAGAAGAAATGATTCAACACAACATGTCTCGAAAAGATGCAATTATTGCGGTAGGCGGAGGCGTTGTCGGAGATCTTGCCGGCTTTGTAGCTGCTAGCTATATGCGTGGCATTGATTTCTACAACATCCCTACAACCGTATTAAGCCAAGTTGATTCCAGTGTAGGTGGAAAAGTAGCCATTGATATGGGTTCCTATAAAAATATTGTAGGTGCTTTTTGGCAACCTAAAACCGTTATCATCGATCCAAACGTATTATCAACACTTTCTCTTCGCCAACAACACAACGGTCTTTGTGAAGCCTTAAAAATGGGTTTGATTTTAGATGATCACTTAGTCTCTTTATTTGAACAAGACACATTAGATATCGATGCGATTATTACGCGTTCGATTGAATTAAAGCGTGATGTTGTTCAACAAGATGAAAGAGAAAGTAATCTTAGAAAAATATTAAATTTTGGACATACCATTGGACACGCCATTGAATCCGCATATGGATTAAATACATACCTTCATGGAGAATGTGTTGCGATGGGTATGTTATTCTTTATTGAAGATGAAGCCTTAAAAAATCGCGTATTAAATATATATAAAAAGCTAGATCTACCTCAAGTACCTGACTATGATACTTCCACATTATTAGAATATGTGACTCATGATAAGAAAAGCAGTCATAACACAGTATCTACTATTTTAGTTGAACAATCTGGTTCTTATATCATCAAAGAACTTTCTTTTGAAGAAATACAAGAAATATTAGAAAGAGGCCCGTATGAAAAATAACTTCGGTACAAATATATCTTGGACTTTATTTGGCGAAAGCCATGGTCCAGCCATCGGTATCACATTAGATGGTCTTCCTGCAGGCTTTCAAGTGGATATGGAACAAATCAAAGCTGACATGGATAAGCGTAAGGCAACAGGAAAGATTTCAACACAAAGACATGAAGCGGATGAAGTTCATGTTATTTCTGGAATGTATAATGGCTATACAACAGGAACGGCATTAACGATTATTATTGAAAACCAAAATACTAAATCAAAAGACTATTCTGCTTTTCATGGCAGATTACGTCCTGGACATGCTGATTTTACAGCCTTTGAAAAATACAATGGCTACCAAGACTATCGTGGTGGTGGACACTTTTCTGGAAGACTTACCGCATGCATTGTCGCAGCTGGTAGTATTTGTAGACAGATTCTTAAATCACAGGGTATTGTGATTGGATCTCACATCGAAAACTTATACACCCTTTCGGATATTTCTTTTAGTCAAAACTCGAGTATTCTAGAAAAACAAATTATTGAAGTCAACGAGAAAACATTTGCGGTTATTGACGATCAAATTAAAGATCAAATGATTCAAGAAATCGAAAAAGCCGCCGCTGAAGGTGATTCGTTAGGTGGTATTTTAGAAACCGCAGTTATAGGTCTTCCTGCAGGACTAGGAGAACCTTTCTTTGATTCTGTGGAAAGTATTTTGTCTCACTTAATTTTCTCTGTACCAGCCGTAAAAGGCGTTTCCTTTGGTGAAGGATTTGGCTTTGCGAAACTAAAAGGATCTCAAGCTAATGATGCGTTCCGTTTTAATGATAAAATTGAAACAAAAACCAACAACAATGCCGGAATCAATGGTGGTATCACAAATGGTATGCCGATTTTGATTCACACTTGTATTAAGCCAACACCATCAATTTTTAAAACGCAAGAATCTGTGGATTATCTTTCAAAAGAAAATGTTGATCTACAAATTCAAGGAAGACACGACCCATGCATCTTACATCGTGCAAGAATTGTAGTCGATAGTGTGGTTGCGTTTGGTTTATTAGATTTATATATGTCAAGGCTTGCCATTAAGCCACTTCAGGGGGATTTTGAATGAAAGTAAAAGTAACACCAAGTAAAGTAAGTGGAAACATAAAAATACCTGCATCCAAATCGATGGCGCATAGAGCTTTAATTTGCGCCTCACTTAGTGATGGTACAAGTATTGTTTCTAATGTCACAAACTCAAAGGATATTGAGGCAACCGTTGGCTGCATGAAGGCCTTGGGTGCCAAAATCAAACAATTGGATGAAACTACATATGAAGTAATCGGCACAAATCTCTTTAAACAAGAAGGAAATATTACATGTAATGCCAATGAATCTGGTTCTACTTTGCGTTTCTTGATTCCACTTGCTGCATGTACAAATGCCAAAGTTAAATTTTTAGGTCAAGGAAGATTGCTTCAAAGACCTATGGATGTATATGCGAATGAATTTAAAGAACAAAATATTGAATTTAATCAATCCAATAAAGAAATCATTGTACGTGGAAATCTACAAGCAAAAGACTATGTTGTACAAGGAGATATTTCAAGTCAGTTTATTACCGGCTTCATGTTTGTACTTCCATTATTAAATCAAGATAGTACACTTACAATTACTGAACCTTATGAATCGAAGAGCTATGTAAATTTAACGATTCAAATGCTAGCTAAATTTGGCATTGAAATCATTGAAACTAGTTCAAACTCTTATTTAATCAAAGGAAACCAACACTATAAAGCACAAGATGTTTCTGTAGAAGGAGACTTTTCTCAGCTTGCCTTCTTTGCAGTATTAGGCACTTTAAACAATACTCTTTCGTGTTCCAACATGGACATGTCAAGTAAACAAGGAGACAAGACAATTCTAGATTGTATTCCTAGTTATACAAGTAAAGAGGACACGATCACATTCACCAAAAAACAGCCAATACCACAAACCATTGATTTATCCAACTGTCCAGATTTAGGTCCAATCTTATGTGTCTTGGCCAGTTTCACAAATGGTGAAACAAACATTGTGAATGCAGCTCGTTTACGCATGAAAGAAAGTGATCGCATTGAAGCTATGGAAACTGAACTAAAAAAATGGGGTGTGGATATTACTTCTACATTTGATTCGATTCAAATTCACGGTAAAGAACACTATAAATCAGATAGTACAGTAGAAATCTTTGGACATAACGATCACCGCATTGTTATGGCAATGACCGTTTTTGGATTATGTGCTGATGCAGAATGTATTATTGATGATGCCCAAGCCATCACAAAGAGTTATCCTACTTTCTTTGAAGATATTCAAAGCTTAGGCGGAAAGGTTGAGATTCTATGACAAACATTGCGATTATCGGACTTGGATTAATGGGAGCAAGCTTTGCAAAGAAACTAACACACCTAAACTACAATGTTTATGGTATTGATGTTTCTGAGCAAACAATCGATAAAGCCAAAGAATTAAATATTATTGTAGATGGAAGCACAAATCCCTTAGATGTCATTTCTAAGTGTGATACATTTATTTTCTGTCTATATCCTACTAAGATTCTTCCTTGGATCGAAGTCTATCAGAATGATATTCCTAAACATTCATTATTAATGGACATCAGTGGTGTTAAGACAAATATTGTTAAACCCATTCAAGATGTATTACGCAAAGATCTTGAATTATTGAGTATTCACCCCATGTGTGGTAGAGAATCTCGTGGTATTGAATTTAGTGATGAGTCAATTTTTAAGGGTTCTAACTTTATTCTTGTTCCAACTCAAAAGAATAAAAAGGAAACAATTGAAGCCGTAAAAGACTTAGCTACTAAAATGGAATTTGGTAGAATCTGTACTCTATCTATTGAAGAGCATGATAAAATGATTGGATTCTTATCTCAGTTGACCCATGTCATTGCGGTATCCTTAATGAATACGCATGATAATGCTCATCTTGTTGAATATACAGGAGATAGTTTTAGAGATTTAACGCGTATTGCGAAAATCAATGAAGATTTATGGACTGAACTCTTCATTATGAATAAAGATATCTTATTAGATGAAATCAACCAGTTTATCGATTCAATTTCTCACTTTAGAGATTCTTTAGAACAAGAAGATACACAAGAAATGAAGCGCCTATTCATTCAATCTACAAAGCGTAGAGATAAATTTAATAAAACCGATGCGAAGAAGAGATAATCCTCTTCTTTTTTTGCACTTTTTTTGGCATAATTAAGGTTGGAGGTTTTGAAAATGAAAACGAATACATTAAAAAGCTTTTTGACTATCACACTTGCCATGTTTATCATCAGTGTCGCCATATATTTCTTCTTGATTCCAAGTCAAGTTATCACTGGAAGTGTTACCGGTTTAGCTATGGTTTTAGCTAAAATCACAAGCTTATCTATTTCTACCCTTACCTTTGTGATCAACACATTATTGTTGATTTTAGGTATTGTTCTAATTGGAAAGGAATTTGGGGCAAAAACGATTTATGCCTCTTTATTATTGCCTTTATTTCTGGCTGTATTTGAAAGAGTCTATCCAAATAATATCTCTTTAACACAAAATGCTGTTTTTGACATGGCTACATATATATTAATTTTAGCTTTTGGACAGACCATTCTATTCCGTGTAAACGCATCAAGTGGTGGAACGGATATCATCGCGAAAATTGTAAATAAATATACACATATGGATTTAGGCAAAGCTTGTACATTAGTCGGTCTACTCATTTGTACAACAAGTCTAATTGTATATGATATTGGTGCTTTAGTGGTTGGTGCATTGGCAACACTAGCCAATGGTCAAGCTGTAGATTATTTTATTGATGGTTTTAATAAGAAAAAGAAGATTTGTATCTTATCCAAAGAATATGAAGTCATTCAAGATTATATTATGAACACATTAAAGCGTGGTGTTACTTTATATTCCGCAAAAGGTGGTTATGATAAGACAGAACATACAGAGCTTGTCACAATCATGGCTACAAATGAATATAAAAAATTACTATATTATCTTCAAGAGAGTGATATTGAAGCATTTGTAACGGTATCAACAGTTAATGAAGTCATCGGTACTTGGAACACTAAGAAAAATCACATTTAAAAGGACTCAGTCTCATAGTTTAATTGCACTTTCGATAATCCTTTTAGTATTCGAAATGGATTGTGATATTTTGTTTTTTAATATACAAAAAGACTGTAGCGACTCACATATCGCTACAGTTTTATTATTTATATTGAACTTTTATTAAAGGTTTATCTAATTGATCGCCTTTTTCTAATTTAGAAATACGCTCATCATTAACAACTATCATCATCGTAATCGTATTATAGCCTTTTTCTTCAATCATTTCTTTATCGAAATATACAATAGGCTGACCTTTATTCACTCTATCATTTATATTCACTTTCTTAACGAATCCTTCGCCTTTTAATTCGACTGTATCCAATCCAATATGAATCAATATTTCAATACCATCATCTGATTGAATCCCAATCGCATGAAGGCTATCTTGGATCATAACAACTTGTCCATCAATAGGTGAAATAATTTCTCCATTACTAGGATTAATTGTGATTCCATCACCTAGTAATTTGTCTGCAAAAACTGAATCAGGAACATTTTCAATAGGCACAATATCTCCTTGCGCGCATTTAAAGATTTCTAACTCATTAACTTTCTTTCTAAAAAACATTATTGACTCACTTTCTCTACATATTCTTCAAAATCACTTTTTATAACTGTTACCTGTGGACCATAAATGATTTGAATTCCTTTACCCTTTTTAATTAACCCTTTTGATCCTGATTCTTTTAACAATTCTTCATTCACTAAACTTTCATCTACAACAGTTAAGCGAAGTCGAGTTGCACAAGCATCAATATCCACTAAATTATCAACTCCACCTACACCTTCTAGAATTAATTCTGATTTCGTGTTATTTTTATTTTTCAAATCCTCTTTCGTATACAACTTAATATTTGTTGAATTTTCTTCACGTCCTGGGGTCATAATATTAAATTTCTTAATCAAGAATGAGAAGATTAAATAGTATCCAATTGCGTAGATTACAAATAAAACTAACATCATTGGCCAATTTGTTTTTGTTGGTCCTTGAAGCAATCCATAAAGTGTAAAATCAATCAAACCACATGAGAAAGTTGTTCCAATACAAATATTCAACAGATGACATAACAAGAATGATAAACCTGCTAAACCACAGTGTAAAACAAATAGTCCTGGAGCAATAAATAAGAATGTAAATTCAATAGGTTCTGTAATACCTGTTAAGAATGAAGTTAAACCTGCTGAAAATAATAAACCGGCTACTACTTTTTTATTTTCAGGTCTAGCACATTTATACATAGCATATGCGGCTGCTGGTAATCCTGCCATCATAAACGAATATTTACCAGTCATAAAACGACATGCATCTACGCTAAAGCGTACCGTATTAGGTGATGCCAATTCTGCAAAGAAGATATTTTGTGCACCTGCAACTACAACTCCATCAATAGTTGCCGTTCCACCAAGTGCTGTCTGCCAAAATGGGATATAGAATACATGGTGAAGGCCAAATGGAATCAATGCACGTTCAAGGAATCCAAAAATAAATGTTCCTGCATATCCAGAAGCTGTTACTAAATTACCTAATGTAAAGATTCCACTTTGTACAAATGGCCATACAAAGAAGCAAAGAATTCCTACAAAAATATACACAATAGTACTGATGATTGGTACAAATCGAACTCCTGAAAAGAATGATAATGCCATAGGCAATTCTTGTTTGTAGAACTTATTATGTAATGCTGCAACTCCTAATCCTACAATAATTCCTCCAAACACACCCATTTCTAATGATGTAATTCCTAGTACACTAGACAATTGTCCTTGCAAAACAAAATCTGCCTGACTTCCATCTGGAAGAATATAACCAGAAATCTTTAGCATCGCATTAATAGATGTGTGCATTACAATAAACGCAATTCCAGATGATAAAACTGCAACTGCCTTTTCTTTTCTTGCCATACCTAATGCAACTGCTAATGCAAAAATCAAAGGTAAATTTCCAAAAATCGCTGTACCTACCTGAGACATAATTGTCAATAAACCATTTAATACAGTTCCTGATCCTAATAATCCTGTTAAATGATATGTCTCAATCGTTGTTTGATTTGTAAACGAAGAACCTAACCCTAATAAAAGGCCTGCGATTGGTAAAACGGATACTGGTAAAAAGAAAGACTTTCCTACCTGCTGGATCGTAGCAAAAAACTTTCCAGTCTCTTTAGACTTATTCATATTTCATTTTCCTCCTAATAAAACTGATACATTGTCGTTGAAATAAAATTTTTATTTGAATCAAAGATTGGTTTTTCAAAACCTTTTGTGTTAATAGCATTTGGAAAATAATCCGGTTCCATACAAAATGCATCATACTTTTTATAAACAACTCCATTTTTACCTATTGTATTTTTTAATGAATTTGATGTATAAAACTGCATTCCTGGCATATCCGAGTACACATCCATGTGTATTCCACTTTTCATATTTCTAGTTTGAGCAATTAATCGAAATCCCGTATGAGGATGATCAAGTACATAGTTATGGTCATACCCTTTTTCAATTTGTAGTTGGTGATAATTTGAATTTAATCTATCTTTAATAAATGAATACTTTGTTAAATCCATTGGTGTATTTTTTACTTCTCTAATTTCACCAGTTGGAATTATATCTTCATCAACAGGCGTAAATGATTTCGCATGAATACAGAACTCTGTAGAAAATATATTTTCTCCCAAATTAAAATATGTATGATTCGTAACGTTTAAAACCGTTCTTTTATTTGATGTCGCAAAGTATGACAATATCAATCCATTTGTCTCTGTCAATGTATATGTCATCTTTATATAGACTTCGCCTGGAAAGCCTTGCTCCATATCACAACTGAAATAAGATAAACATACAGAATTGTCACCAGTGATTTCATAATCCCAAATCACTTTATGAAACCCATGCTCTTTATCACTATGGATATTATGGTTTCCTCTATTCTTATCTAATAAATATGTTTTGCCATCCAATTCAAATTTTGCATTCGATATACGATTCACATTGCGACCTACCGTTGCCCCAAACATTGGATGATTATCCAGATATTCTTCTAATGAGTCATATCCCAATACTACATCCTGAAAATTACCCTTTTTATCTTTAACAAACAAGGATATTAGAATAGCACCAAAATTAGTGATTACGGCTTTCATACCTTGCTTATTTACGATTTCAAACTTGTAAACTTCTTTGCCCGATGGATGTATTCCAAATATTTCTTTTTTAACGCTCATGAGCAATAATCTCGTTCACTACTGAATCTTTGATTGTTATATTTTCTTTTTCTAATTTTTCAATTGTAGACTTAAATTGTGGTAAATAATTCTTATGTGCAATCAACAATTCATCTAAAACACGTTTTGCATTTTCTCCCGATGGAATCAATTCATTTAATGTAAATGCTTCAAGTGCCAATCCATAATTACCTGTAACTGCAGCTTCGATTGTACATTCTTCCATTGCCTTCATACATTGAAGCCATCCTCTTTGTGCACTTGGTAATTTTCCCCAAGCAACAGGCATTGCTCCTTTTACCCCAATATAGCAGCTTACTTCAACAATTGAATCTTCAGGCAATTCTGGAATTGCTCCTCTATTTTTTGTGCTGACAACCATATGAGTCTGTTTATTGTTGTAAATCGCATTGATACATTCACACGCTGCATCGCTGTAATAAGCTCCACCACGTTTTGATAACTCTTCTGGTTTATGATCTAAATTCGGATTTTTATATAATTCAAACAATTTATTTTCTGTTTCTTTTACTTGTTGACCACGAGTACCAATTGTTTCATATTCCATCAAACTATGCTCTAACATTTCTTGTTGACGATAATAATATCTATGGTATCCACAAGGAATCATATTCATTTCTCTGATTTGTTCTCCAAAGAAAGGAACGTTATTGATGTTTGCTGGAAGACCAACATCTTTTCCATCCAACATAGCATCAATTACTTTACTTGTTAATTCATTTCCATCTTTATCATATACTTTGTGCCAATGAAAGTGATTTAATCCTACGAATTGATAAATCAACTCATTTGGATCTACATTTAATGCAATAGGCTCTTTCATCATAGCAATCGTTGGAACATTACATAAACCGATACAACGATCCCACTTCCCGTATTTAATAACCGCTTCCGTTACCATTCCACTTGGATTTGTAAAATTAATTAACCATGCATTTGGACATAATTCTTTCATATCCTCTACAATATCAAGAATTACAGGAATAGTTCTAAACGCTTTAAAGATTCCACCAGCTCCATTTGTTTCTTGGCCTAACATTCCATAAGACAAAGGAATTCTCTCATCTTTAATTCTGGCTTCCAATAAGCCCACTCTAAATTGTGTTGTAACAAAATCCGCATCTTTTAATGCCTCTTTACGATCAAAGGTTACATGCACTTTTACATCATAGCCTGCTGCATCCCACATACGTTGTGACATTTTAGCATCAATATTTACTTTTTCTTTTCCTTGTTCAATATCGACAAGCCAAATTTCCTTAATTGGAAGTTCATTATAACGTTTAATGAAACCTTCCATCAATTCAGGTGTATAACTGCTTCCGCCACCAATCGTAACAATTTTCAATCCTTTTTTCATCATATTTTCTCCTTTTCTATTTGGTAGCTTTAATTTACTTTTTATCCAGTTGTTATTCAATATGCCCAAGAATCGAAGATAGTTTTTTCTACACAAAATAAAAAAGATTCAAAAAAATCTGAAACTTTTTGAATCTTTTTAATCCTTTGGTCGATCATCCATATAATCAATCGAATCATAAATATATTTTGTATTCTTTTTTCTTCTCACATTATAAATACAACCATACAAAACATCCATAATGTATTGCATAGCTATATGACTTGAAAACTGAGACATCCTATCTCGATTATTTTCAGAATCACTAATAGATAAATGATATGTCACATATTGAGAATAATAATTACTTCCTGCTTTTCCAATTTGTATAACTTTCACACCTTTTTCATATAATTTTTTTACAATTGGCAATATAAATGTAGCCTTTCCCGAATAAGATAGAATAATCGCTACGTGTTTTTGGTCCGAAGCCAATACAGTTAATCTTTGATTATAAAAGCTACTTGGACAGTTTACACTTCTTCCAATAGTCAACATTTTATCTTGAAAGTTTTCTGCAATATTTGAATTATGGGCATGAGTATAAACATCAATTACATCTGCCGAATCTATTAATTGTGAAACTGCTTTGATTTGGTCTAAATCAACATATTCAAATGTATCTTTAATAGCCTTCTCATAAAGTTCTAAAAGCTTAAAAGCTATCTGTCTTGGATTATCCTTTGCCTGAAATGGATAATTCACATTGATATATGAATTGTTTTCTAATAAATCAGCATTTTCTTTTGCGATACTCACTTTTAAATCATTGAATCCATTAAAACCTATCTTTTTCACAAAACGATGAATCGCAGATTTTGATATAAAAAGTATATCAGCTAATTCTTGAATTTTTAGTTTCGTAATCTCATCTTTATTATTTAAAATATAAGATGCGATTTCAGACTCTAGCGGTGTCATAGAATCACAAAGTTCTATCCTTTTTTCCAATTTCATGTTATACACCTCCAACTATTCCAATCATATCTAAGAATTCTTAAAATATAAAGAAAAAAATTAATAAAAGCATACTATTCACTTTCAAAAGTTTAAAAAATTTCATTTTTTGAAAGTGAGGCAATATGAAAACCATTGAAAGAACTGAATACCTGAATCGAATAAAGGATCTGAAGGATACGCCTTATATAAAAGTTATTACCGGTATCAGAAAATCGGGTAAGTCAATACTGATGCAGAAGTATGAAACGATTAAACATGAAGCACACTCCACATGATACAAGACATACTTGTATATCATTACTGACAAAAGCGGATGTGAATCCAACTACAATCAAGAAGATTGTTGGCCATAAAGGTGCAATGAGCTTGACTGTAAAAGTATATACTCACATGGATTATCAAATATTATTGGATACGATCAACAAAATATAAAAAATGGCCTCGAAGTGATATTCTTCGAGGTTTTTAGTTTAAATCTTTGTGTGGCCTACATGTGTCCTACTTGTGTCCTACGCATACGATTTTATAGCAATTAGGCAAAAGAAAAAAGCCTTTATATAAAGGCTTTTGCGTTCTCTTAGCAAGTAAAATACTAACGTTTAGAGAACTGAATGTTTCTTTATTTAAAGCACATTCAGTTATTTTTGCGTCTTATACGCGTGCTTAAAGTGCATTTTAGATATTTATTATACGATCCGCTCTTTCTACAAGCTCTTCATCGTGACTGACTATCACAATTGTTTTTCCCTGTGACTGCATTTTCTTTAGGATTTTAAACACAACCTCTTTGTTTGCTGAATCCAAACTTCCTGTTGGTTCATCTGCCAAAATCAATTGACATGGTTTGATTAAAAGACGAGCTAAGGCAACTCTCTGTTGCTCTCCACCAGAGCATTCACATATCTTTTTATTTTCGAAACCTTTTAAACCCACATCTTCAAGTGCTTTTAATATTCTTTCCTTCTTATCTGGAAATGAAAAGTGATCAATAGACAAATACAAGTTGTAATACACGCTCTTATTATCAATCAACGCAAAATTCTGGAATAAATATCCTATTTTTGCCTTTAACAATTTATTGGCCTGTCTAGAAAATGGTTTTACATTTTTCTTATCAAAAACCACGATATTCCCTTTGTCTGGTGAATCCAAAAGACCAATCATATTTAACAATGTAGATTTTCCTGATCCTGAAGCACCTTGTATTGCGACAAAACTTCCTTGTTCTATTTCCATTGAGAAATCATCAAAAATCACATGATCATGATATTGTTTATGAATCTTATCAACAACTACTACCTTCATTCCAAATCTCCTTTCAAGGATAACAACACTTTCTTTCTTTCAAAATACGTTCTAAAAATTAGAGCTATCATAAAATCGATTAGAATTGTGAATATCCACAAATACAAGCCTATTGTCGAAATATTTTTTACAACTAGAACCACCCACAACAGCAAGACAAGATAAACAAACAGATTCACAATAATAAAATCACGATATTTTTGCCAGATGTTTTTTCCCAACAAACAATTTAAAGAAATCATCTTTCGATTTTCTAAAAAATATAAATATATAGATTGATACTGGAACAAGAATAAGACAATCACATATACAAAAAGTAATATAGCTGAATCTATAATCAATTTATTGATTACCATGGTCTTTTTTCCATAATCATAATTTTCATACGCATAATTCATATTTTGATACAATCCCTTAGATTTCAAGAAATCATTAATGGACTTCTTTACGGTTTTATCTTTATCCTTAATAAAAATACCAAATTGACTCATATCATAGTTTTCATCCACAACATAAATAATTGGATTTTTCACATGCCAATTATCCTCTCTTAAACTATGTGAAAGCATGACATAACCATCATCAAGTTGATCATACTCACACTCCGTAGCCAAACAATAACTTTCATCTATATTCACTGATTTTGGAGCATAAAGAGTACCAGGTTTAAATGTTTTAACTGGCTTACCATCCTTGTATAAATCATATTCCTTTAAATACTGCTCATTTACAATGATATAAGGATATGTTATTTCATCCTCATCACGATTTATTTTGGTTAAGAAATCTTCATATATATATGGATATTCTCGAATCTTTTCATTCAACTGGCTCATCGCATCTTGGTATCCCAAAGAAAACATATTTATATTAACACCCTCTAAACGAAGATAATTATTATAGGTTTCTTTGTATTTATTTAAGTAATACCCATCCTGAACCACTTGAGATGTATACTTAAATGAAGTCGATAATGGTATAAATATTGAAATCAAAAAGACACATTTCAATATAAACAGAGTCATTGAAATCCATCTAAACTGAGATTTTTTCAATATAACAACCGATTGAATTTGACTTAATAAGACATATATTATAAATCCAACTACAATCAGACAAAGCACAAAAAGAAGAGCAGACTGCAGTAAATATTGAATAAGTTCATGAGTAACAGGTCTATAATTTTGAACTACAAGAAGATATAATAAAGCTTGTGTTAATACAAACATCAATATGCTTAACAAATAAAATTTTCCATATAGCCTCTTATATATAAACCATGAAGTAGCACCTTGCATCTTACGAATAAAAACTTCTTTTCTAGATGTCAATGCATCAGATAAAAGACATAATAAAACCGCAATTGCTAAATACATCAAAATTCTCTTTAAAAACGAATAGTCAATCACTCCTGTAGAAAAATCGGATGTTGTGATATCACCATCCACTTTCAATTCAGATAATATTTTCGTATCCTCTAAATCCTTCAACAAATCCTGTTTGGAATTTGTGACAAAGTACAATGGAAACAATGTATTGCCATTCCAATCTTCTATATAATTCGCAAAAGTCTTTATTCTATGCACATTATTGTATTCACTATGATAATCTTGATCAATAAAATCAATCGTTGCATACCTATTTTTATCCTTATAAGAAGAAGACAAATAACAATCGCTATTTTTGTTAAAATCAATCGTTCTATTTTCTTCTGTATAAACTGGTAGTTTATTTTGTTTTGGAAGATATACATATTCCGTTTTTATATTTTTAGAAACTATGCCAACAAAACAAGGATACGAATGTTCTTGCAAAAAACTGTATACTTGATTAAATTGTTTTGTTCTTTCTTGCTTATCTTCACTCAATTGTAAATCAATTGGAACAACTTCCATATCGTTTTCTTGAGCAAACTTGTTACTCAGATTTATCACATCATTATATTGTTTCTGTGACAAGTCAACATAACTATCATAAAAAATAATACTTGATATAAAGATAACCAAAACCATTATTATTTTCTTCATAACCTGCTCCCTACTTTTTCAATTGTAGTTAATCAATCTCTTGTTCGAACATAATACAAAGATAGTAGTACCACTTCTACAATTCCATATGGAAACAGCCATAAATATGCAAATTCCGGATGTAATTCATCAATAGGTGTTTCTGAATTTTGGATTACAATTGCACCTGACTTTATATCTTCTACTTTTTTCTTATCATGATAAATATGCAAAGGACAAATAATAGCAAGCACAATTATGCATATCAATAATACTCTTCCTGGCTTTTTATTCATAATAATTTTCATTAAACACCTTTCTATTTAATACAAAAAGCAAAACATTGTATATTAGCAATACTATCATTCCAATTGAATATGGAAAACTACTTGTTCCAGTAATAATCATTGTTGGATCTCTATAAGTAAGTGGATTAATTATATTTATCATATTTAAAGAACCTAGCGGCGATAAAAAGTATAGTCCTGCTATAACAAATAAACTAATAAATAATCCTATATACGCATTTTTAATAAGATAAGAAACCATAAAAGTAAACTGATAATAAACACCAATCAACAATATAAACATTACTACTGTCAAAATAATGACAATTCCTAATGTCGTATAATCCAAATAAGGATTTCGTGCCATTTCTGTACTGTAATATGTTAAACCTACATTATACATAGCATTTTTCGAAATACAGTGTTGTGTTCCATTTACAAAATCTTTAATTCTTGAAAAACTAAAACCTGTAATTCCATCCACATTAGCTAAAATTGGATATTTAAAATTTTGAAATCCTGACTTTATGCCTAGAATGATTGAAAATATTAATATGGGAACAAATACAACGCCAAGAATCAAAATGAGATCTGAAGTGAATTTGTATATATAAAATTTATTTTTCAATCCGGGTATAACCATTAAAGATTTATCCAAACCATCGTCATGATAATTTTTTCGTACATTAAAGAATAACAATACTATTAGAATGGGAATGCCCAAAAACAATACATTTCGACTTAGTTGTATTAAAATTGTAGCACTGTCTACGCTTGAATAGCAAAGAGGGCTCAATTCATTTCGGTATAATCTCTCAAAATAACGTGCTCCCTGCTGATATGTTGGAATCATTTCATAGCCAGCCGTTCCTACAGGTTGAAACCATGTGCACTCTTTGGGATTTGGTGGTACTCGTGTTAATTTATATTTTTTTTGAATCTGTTTTAACTCTTTCTCATGATTTGTATAATCAAAAGTAGACCGTGATTTTATCGGTACGCTCGTACGCATATCCACATTGTAACAATAGACTTCCATACCCGTTATATACATTTTCTTCCACTGTTTATTCTCTTTGTAGTATTCAAAAAACTTCCCTTTATTATTTACAGATTCAATCTGTTTTTCGATATATTTTCTTTTCGAATCAGGTAAATTAAAACGAGTTAAAGCACTAACTTCCATTGATCCTTGAGATAATGAAAATACGTCTTCTATCTGTGCCTTATTGTTTAATACAACCAACATAACAAGTTCGCATATAAGTAAAAGCCCAATTAATATTTTAACCTGTGATTTTTTTAAGTTTCGTTTTATTTCAAATTTCATAAATTTAAACATATCAATCACCCGTTACAATCAAATCTTTCTTTTTTAACAATAAAATACTTGAAATCACACAAACTATTAAAACAACAATATTCATTATACAAACGGTTAAAATTTTATTCTGTTGAAGCATACTAAACATATCAACATTTAGAAATCCAATGAAATAATTTATTTTATGTAAGTTCTGACTAAAAAGATTAACCATTAAATAAAGCGTTATAGTAATCACCAAAGATGTCGTAGTTGATTTAAACAAGCAAGAAATTAATGTATAGACACCTATCAGAAATAAACTCATAGCTATTGTTATAAAAATAATATACATTAGTATCTTACTTTCCATATATATATGATTTCCCACTGAAAATGAATATTGCGTATTTCCCATACCAAAAATCATTGTATTTACGCCAAATAATAGAACTATCAAACCAATAAATCCAATTAACAAAAAAATAGAAAATACCACTTTAGTAAGAATAATTTTTAAAGTATCATATTTTGAAGTAAACAATATTTTATACACACCTTGATCGAATTCTTTAAATATATCAAAAATCAAAAGGAAGTATAAAATTAATAAAACTGCACCTAAATAATGATTCGATAAATTCACAGCCAAGTTAGATGTTGTACAAACATAAGGCGAATGCTTAATTGGAATATGATTCTTTTTTAAATACCTATATTCTTTCTGTGTCTTTTTTAGGTAATCTAAAGAATGCGTTGTATACGAAATAGTCATATACTTTTTTATTTTTCCTTCAATTAACAAATCATTCCACTGCATTAAATCATCTAAAGAAACAGCAGAGGTAGAATAATCACGGTATAGATCATTTGCACAGGAATACAGCCTTTTAAAATATTCAATCGCATTTCCATAATATTGTTTGTCTTTTTCTTTTTTAGCCAAAAACTGATAATTTGCCATATTCGTAATATCGTACATAGCGTTTTGTCTTGCCTTGGAAAACTGTTCAGTTTTTGCTTCTATGTATACATGATTTTGGTACCCGTTAAAAGAAACATATCCTATAAAAGAACAAAGAATCAATAAGAATACAAGCCAATTCTTTTTTGTGCGAATAAATTTATGCCATTCATACTTTAACAAATAAACCATATCTATTCTCCATAAATTCTTGTATACATATTCTCTAAATCATCGCTTGTATTAGTGATATCCAGCAGTTGAACGTCTTCTCTTTCTAATTTGCGTAAATATACGGATAGTTCATTTGGGTTTTGAATAGAAAATTCATATAGAAAATCTGATATTTTTCTAAACCGGTGGTCTGTTATTATTTTATTCACCCTAATTTGATATGTGATTGTCTGCTCTTGTTTTTCTACCTCTTTAATTTTACCATTTTCAATATAAATAATTCGATCAGCAATCTTTTCAATTTCATTTAATTGATGGCTAGAAATCAATAAAGACATTCCTTGTTCATCCACCATTTTACGAAGCTCTTTTCGCAATTCAAATACACCCGATGGATCCAATCCATTCATAGGCTCATCTAACATTAGGAACTGTGGAGAAGATAGCAATGCAATAGAAAGTGCTAATCTTTGTTTCATACCTAAAGAATAGCTAGATACAGGCTTCTTTAAATAATCTCCTATTCGTGTATAATCTGCCATTTGTTGCAGTTTATCTTTCGATACATTTTTTAAGCTGGCAAATATCTCAAGATTTTCATAACCAGTCATATTAAAGAAAAGTCCTGGACTTTCAATCAAACTAGCCTGATGCGACAAAGCCTTCTCTCTTTGACTTTGTATATCATGACCACATATAGTAACATTTCCAGAATCCATATGAATTAACCCGCATAAACATTTCATTAATGTACTTTTACCTGCACCATTAGGACCAATAAAACCTACAATTTCATTTTCTCGAATAGAGAACGAAATATCATCTAACACTAAATGCTTGCCATATGACTTACACAAATTTAAAACATCTAAAACATTTTGTTTTATCATTATAAATAGCCCTCCTTTTTTTAGTTAGAGGTTAGAACAATTGAAAATGTTACAAAAATAAATGTAAACCAAAACATTTCTTTTATCATTTTCTATACAACAATATTTTTTTCATAAGCTCATCTTATCTTTCTGTCGAACACTCACATAATTTATAAATAGTAAAGCAAAAATAAAAACGACACATATACAAATCGAATTCAACCAATTTTGCATACCACAACCCGATAAAACACTCAAACTTGGGGTTATACTAAACGGATTTATAAAAGATATCAAATCCATTCTTTGACTGATGACATATAAAATAATACAAATTATTCCAGATAAATAATTAAATCCTGTTTTCGTGAAGGTATATACACAAAACATAGCCATTTGAATATAAAGTTCTAATTTTAGAAGAATTAATGGTAAAGATATTATTAAAGCTTTCCATAATGGAATAAAAGATAAATCAGGTATAAATCCTTGTTCTGTCGCATAATATTCAGACATATTATTTATGACATAATTATCTGTATGATACATCCTTTTAAAAGAGAAAAAATGTTTAGTGTCAGCCAACAGCCATGTATCCCATCCTGCAAAGCCATTACTAATTCCTAGCAAAAGAAAAGGAATACCAATTGATGCAATCATAAGAAGTAAAAAAGCTATAAATACTTTTACTTGTATGTGTACGAAAAAGTGCACATCATTTAATTGTTCGAGCTCAAAAACACCTGTCTTTTTTTCGTACATTAAAACAACAACACAATAAATCAAACATAGAGGCATAAACAAATACGCAAATGAACTGTCTATTCTTAACTGGTGTGCTAAAAAATACCATGGACCTTTTCCTACATATTGTTCCGTATTTGTTTCTAATTGATGTAGCTGTTCTTGAACAGATAATTCAACGGTTCTATAATCCTCTTTTTTATTTTGAGATATTTGGCTACCAATCATAAAAATCCGACTCTGATCAAATGAAATATCTGCTTCTTCAAAGCCTAAGTTATGAACTTGGCGCATAAATTTTTGATCACCATTCTTTTTTAAAGCATCCAAATGATACAGCTTATCCCATAATGTAATTTCATTATATCTTTTTATTAATCCTTTATTTTTAAAAACTTCTTTTCCATATTTGTTAAATAAATTCCATCCAGCTTTGGCATTATCAATAGCCCAGCTTAAATAATCCTGATAACTATTCCAATACACCTTTTCCTCTGCACCCATATGTTTTACGGCCATGTATTGTAGATTGATATCTGATAAAGCTTTTTGGTATTGTTGAATCTGTGTTTCAAAAATATTCATATTCTGTTCCACATCATACTCATGTCCCATATAATTTGGTACTTGCACCATGTTCAATACCAATAAAATGAAAAAGATAACAGCACTCACTTTATTCTTTAATACACTTTTTATTTCTAAACCCATAAACTTAACCCAAATCCAATCTTTCTAAATAGAGACATGAAATGAACTGTATGCATATTGCGCCTATAAAAAACAAAGATGTATAGGCCCATAAAGTTTCAATATGCAAATATGTATACATAAAAACAAATAATAACCCCGTCAACATTAGACTCATTCCTTTATTTTTCGTCAACAAAGATAAACATTGTATACATGAAGCACTAAACAAAACCCATCCAAGTACAGAAAGAATATGATGAAACAAGTAAATAATCACTGGTGTTGTTCCAATCAATAACTCTATGCCACTTCCACAATTTATATATCCAATCAAATACAATACAACGAAAAATAGTATACTAAAAAAAACAGTGATAAAAATATGTAACAACGCGCGAAGTATATATACATATTTACGACTTTTCCCTATTGTAAATAAATATCGAAATGTATTGTTTTCTAAATCTTTAGACCATATATCCACATTCCACACTAGAATCAAAATCATGAATAAATAAAAGAAAAGATTGTTTCCTTTTAAAAATTGCACCATCAAATAACAACCCGTCGGTTTATTTTGATATACAAAGTCATAATATTCATTTTCAATATATGTTTTTTCCATTTGGATTCGTTTTTTTAAGTCTTGTTTATTATTTTGAAGAATCGATTTAAAATTTGACAAATCCATACCTGAATCAATATATTTTAAAATATTTTGATCCCTATCATACATATCTTTTGCAATAATTTTTGCATCCTCGTCATTTTTCCAATCACTTAATAACTTTTGACAATAAATACTGTCCTCTCTAAAAAAGGCATTCAGTTTTTCTTTTGGAAGAATATTGATTCTTTGGTTTTCTTCATTTATCATTTCATAATAATACATGATTTGATTGGATGCATATTGTTCATATTCAGTATTGTATTTAAAAAAATACACGGATAAAACGCCAATTAAAACAAGGATCAATACTAAAATATTTCTTTTTGAAAAAAGAAATCTTAATTCATTTTTTAATAACATACGCTTAACCCTTATATAGTTCCTTATAATATGTTTCCAAATCCTGATGCACTTCAGCTAAGGAATAAACCAAAACATCATTTTGAATCAGTATTTGCAAGGATTTAGAAAATTCTTCTTTGGAATCACATTGCATATAAAGAACATGCTCTTTAATAAAAGAATTTTTTAAAAGAAGCAATACATTTTTCGGATTAGAAACTTCTAGTCGATAAATCGAATGATTTTGACGAAGTTCGTCCATATTCTTCTCTTTGATCAATTTTCCACTTTTAATAAATAAAGCTCGATCAGCTAATTTATCGAGTTCACTTAGCTGATGAGAAGATAATAAAATACTTGTTCCTTCATTTCGTATAGTTAAAAGCTTATTTCTTAAATCAAATATAGCTTGTGGATCTAAACCATTCGTAGGCTCATCAATAATAAGCAATTTAGGTTTAGCCATCATAGCCAAAGCCAATACTAATCTTTGTTTCATTCCCATCGAATAATGTTCTGTGGCTCGATATAAGCCATCCTTTAAATCACTGAATTGCTCCATTTCCTCAATTCTTTTAGAATCTAAATGTTTCCAATTTGCCATGATTTTAAAATGTTCATGTCCAGATAACTCTGGATATAAAGATGGATATTCAATACTTACACCTATATTTTTTAACGCATTGGATGAATCGCTCTTTAAATCATGTCCACAGATAGTAATTTTTCCTTCATTCATATGATATAGTCCTGTAATACATTTCATAATTGTACTTTTTCCAGCACCATTTGGCCCAATCAGCCCTACTATTTCATTTTCGAAAATTGAAAAACTAATATTATCTAAAATCTTGCGATTTTTAATCTGCTTTGAAACACCTTCAACTTTGAGTATTTCCATATATATATTCCCCCCATATTCCTTCCCTAAATAATAAGAGACAGCAAAATGTTATCTCTTAAATACTTATAGCTTAAATCCATAATTCGGTTTACGCTTTATTTATCTCATAAATACTATATTTCCACTAGACTTGGTTTAGCCAGTGCATTAGTTCTTGCATTGAATATGATTATATTGTCACCATTTTAAAAACAAGTATTATATAGTGATCGTTTCATTGCAATTGCAAATATCCATTAAAAAAAACTCTTTCTGATTTCAGAATAAATTAATTGTAATAAAAAAGCAATATCAACTTTTTAATTAAGTTTTTCATAATACGTAATAGAATCATTAAAAGAATTTCGAATAAATAAGACAAATCAAAAAAGTATCCAAGCTTCCGTTGTTTTAAGACGGAGAAGGATACCATTTTGAATACATACATAAGCAGTATACTTATGTCAATTCCAATTATAATATAGTATATTTGACGTCACTTCATGAGCTAAACCTTGAGAATGATACCCTAAAGCCAGCTAACAAAATATGAACTATAATATATTTCATTACAATTCAATTGATTAAAATGCTCTTTCTGATTTCAATATAAAGTAATTGTAATAAAAAAACAATCCCAATTTTTTAATTAAGTTTTAGCCCTATATCTTCAATTATTTGATTCGCATATGACATCTTGTAGAAATTTTCTTGTAATTCTTTCACTTTTTTTAATTTATTTTGTACTCCATGATCAAGATATAACTCATTTAGTAGTTTTAAAACTAACATAGCTCTGTCAACTTCACCTGCAGTCAAAGCTAAATTATAGCAACTTTCTATACGCTCAATAGCCTTTTCACGCTTATTATCAATCAAGTATTTTAAACCTTGAAAGAAATTCTTATAATATTTACCTATACTATTGTTACTTAGAGATTGGCGTATATATTTTTTTGCTAATGTATAATCTTTAATAAATAAATGAAGCAAAATCCTATACAAAACTAAATCATAATCGTCTTCCAAGTATTTCTGATCTACCATTCCTAAATACTTAAATCCATTCTCATAATTCTTTTGTAGTAAAGAAATCAATACTAAATTAGATAGAATACAATATTTTAGAAATTCTTCATTCCGAATTTTTGATTCTTTTAACAGCTTTAGATTCAAATTTTCAGCTTCAACATATTGTTCTGTATTTAAATACAGCACTCCTTGGTTCAATAATAAATAACATAATCTTTCAAAAGAAACTTCTTTAATCGCAATCTCTATACTTTTGCGAATATATTTTTGTGCCAAAGTATAATATCCTAAATTCAAATAAATACTGCAATAATGATAATGATTCATTAAAAACTCATTATCATATAATCGCGATTGATTTAAATACTCCAAAGCTTTTATACTATCGTTCAAATACATTTTTTCTAGCGCTTTTATATCATAATAAATAGATAATTCCTTATTTGAAAATGAACTTTTTCCTATTTCAAGAATTCTTTTAAACAGTTGTACATCTTCATCATTTTGATTGATAATTCCATCCATATATAGAATTAGATAATACTCAAATCGTGCATAAGAGCAGCTAATGAAAGAATTGTTTTTAACTTCTTCTATTGTAGAATTCATTTCATCTGTTGATAAATTTGAATATTGAGTATAAATATATAGAACTAAATCAATCATCTTTTTTCTATCGGCTTTATAATCAAACGAACAACCACATACATGACAAATTTCATTTATCTTCTCTTTAGTTGCTGAATTCTTACCTGTTTCAATCTGAGAAACAGTAGATTCACTTACTTTCAAAGCAGATGCTATTTTTTTCATTGGAATATTTTTTTCAACCCTAATACTCTTTAAAATATTGCCGATCAATGACCTGTTTATATTATTTGACACATTTCTCACCTTTATTTCCAATGCACAATGATGGTCAGTTTACTTTACATCTTAAATCATAAACCAAACATTATTTTATATTTCTTATGATTAATTCTAATCGTTTATTTAGGTTCATTCAATACGCAATATTTAATTAAGAAAATACAGCATATTTATATTATTTGATAATCGGATGAATCCTTTACTTTTGCTTTCTTTAAACAATCAGAAAAAGTATGTGTTCCCACTTCAATGGAATACTCAGGATCTGTAATTCCATTAGGTACTCTAGGATATTTTGTATTATACCCTGACTCACTTGCCTGCATTGGATCATTCCCTTTTTCTCCTGATTCCTGCATCATAATTGCCTGCAACAAAGAGACATAATCCTCAATATCAGATTCTTTTGCATATTTTCGAATTGTATCTTCATACGCAATGACTTCATCACTTAGAGAAACCATTTCACTATTTGATCCACCATCCTGTGCCAACACACTAAATGTTCCAATAAATTTTGGGTGTATCTATATTGATGAAAACGAGAAATAAACAGTCAAAAGAGTATCACCATAAACAAGTGATACTCTTTTATTGAGAAAACTTAATTCACACATAAAATCAATAATAATTGGATTAATGTGCATCAGGAAAATCATTTTTGAATTTGCCACCATAATGATTGTTCTTATAGTTTCTAATATATAGTAATACAACCATTATTACTAGAACAATGCCACAGATGGCATACATGGTAGTTGAATTTAAATTATAGAATAAATAACAGATTACTGTACCAACAATAATTAATAATCCTATAATCACAAGGAATGCATCCACATATTTCTTCATTTAAAACGCCCTCTTTCTTATTATAAAATTTTAGTAATGGTGTTTTTTGTATCTAAATCACATTTTTTAATTGTTCATACTCATCTGGACTTAGCTTTGCCAATGCATTAATTCTTGCATTGAATATGATTATATTGTCTCCATTTTTAAAACAATAATTATAAAGTGATTATTTCATTTCAAATATCCTTTCTTCTAAAAGAGCTCTTCTAAATTCAATATATACGAACAGCCTTTAAAAGACAATCCTAATTTTTTAATTAAGTTTTAACCCTATATCTTCAATTATTTGATTCGCATATGACATCTTGTAGAATTTTTCTTGTAATTCTTTCACTTTTTTTAATTTATTTTGTAATCCATGATCAAGATATAACTCATTCAATTGTTTTAAAACAAAAATTGCTCTATCATATTGTCCATTTTTTAATGCGATTTGATAACAGGTTTCAAAATTAGCAATGGCTTTCATAGGTTTATTATCCATCATATATTTTAAAGCACGGATAAAATTCTCATGATATTTTGAATTCTTTACATCTCTTAAAAAAGAAGCAATACACTCTTTTGATTTCGTATATTCATGGTCAAAATAGTATAGAAGACATTTATACATTTTTAAATCTAAGTCATCTGTAAATTGTTCATCGATTCTGTTTAGATAATCAAATCCGCTTTTTATATCTTTTTGAATCAGCGAAGTAAAAACTAAATTTGATAAAATACAATATTTCATGATTTCATTTTGCCTTTTAATGGATTCATTTAATAGCTTTAAAAACAACTCATTTGCCTCATCATAACGAGATGTATACATGTAAAGTACGCCTTGATTCAACAGCAAATAATATAATCGATCGAAAGACAATTGCTGAACTGCCATTCTTAAACTCTTATGAATATACTGCTGTGCCAAATTAAAATATCCCAAATCCAAGTAAATACTACAATAATGGTAATTTATCATTAAATGATTACCATTATTACATAACGCCTTGTCTAAGAACCTTAATGCTTCCTTTGTTTCATTCAAATACATCTTCTCTAATGCCATTATATCGTAATAAATGGATAATTCTCTAACCGAAAAGTTATTCTTTCCTAATCCAATAATTCCTTTATATAAAGCCGTATCCACTTCTTTTTGATTTATAATAGCATCCATATATAAAATCAAATAATATTCAAATCTAGCATAAGAACAAGCAATATTATGTGTATCTTTTACTATTTTAATAGTTTCATTCAACTCTTCTTTTTTTAAATCTGTATACAAATCATAAATATCATATACACGATCCATAATTAGATTTCTATCCAAATCAAAATTAAATGTTTGCCCACATATTTCTGTAAACAAAACAATCTTCTCATTTGTTGGTTTATTCTTACCAGTTTCAAATTGTGAAATTGTTGCTTCGCTCACATCCATATTCTGTGCAACTTTTTTTATAGGAATCTTTTTCTCTGTTCGAATGCTCTTTAAAACATTACCTATTAGTATACGACTAAACTTTTCTTGCACTACTTTTCACCTTTATTTCCGATTCAAAATAATTGTTCAGTTTTCTTTATATATACATCTTAAATCATAAACCAAACATTATTTCATATTTCTTATAATTAATTCTAATCGTTTATTTAGGTTCATTCAATACGCAATAATTAATTAAGAACTGGAGATATATAAATTAAATGATCAAATTTGCTCCTCTTATTTAAACAAGAATGATCTTCATGAGCAGAAGAATTCTTTAATAGTCCATATAATGAGAATATTTCATATTTTTTCATTATCGGTTTATTTTCTGGAAACCCAAAAAATTCAAAAAACATAATAATCTTTTACTATATCTTCTGGTTTGACAATTTCATTAACTTTTAACGCTAATTCAAGAACTTTCTTTTTATTAGCTTCGCCATTCGATAACAACAGTCTCTCGAATAATGAAATACTAATTTGTCTTTTTAGCTCTCTAACTAACCAACTTGCTTTAATTGCTTCTTTTTCATAGAAATCGCTTTTGCCATCATCTGATATATATAGTAATTCACAGTAATGCGACCAACTTAAATCTGGTAATTTTGATATTTCAAATAAGAATGCTATTTAGAAATTTAGTTAAATATATGCATATAACACTTACTTTTTAAAGGGTTTTATGTTAATGTTTAACTAGGTGATATAATATGAAATATTATAATGAAATTTTAGATTTAGGTATCTTTACAAGACAAGACATACAAAGAATTATTCAAAATCCCAAAACTGCTGAATCCTTTTTATCTCGTTCCCTAAAAAAAGGATATATTAAAAGAATTAAACAAAATTATTATATTGCGATAGATATCGCAAATAATACTCCATTTTGTAACAAATATGTTATTGCCACAAAATTAGATAAAAGCAATTATATATCTTATCACTCTGCTTTAGAATATCGTGGTTTCAATAATCAAGTATTTAATGAAGTTGTTTATTCTGGTCATAGAAGAATCAACGATTTTGAATTTGAATACGTTGCTTATCATTTTGTTCAAAGTAAATGTGATCTTCAAATTGAAACAAATTATGATGGTGTTAAAGTAACAAGTATTGAAAGAACAATGATTGATTGTATTGATCAAATAGATTTAGCAGGTGGCATTGAAGAAATTTATCGTGCTTTTGATTCAATTCATAATATTAATGAAGATAAGTTAATTGAGATATTAAATTTTTATAACAAAAAAGTATTATATCAAAGAGCTGGCTATATTTTAGAGACGTTTAAAAATAATTTAAGTATCAGTAATCCTACCCTCGACTATATTCATTCACAAATAGGTTCTTCTAAATGTTATCTAAATTCTTCTAAAAAAGTAAGTAATACAACATTAAATAAAAAATGGAATGTTTGCGTGCCCAATTATATTTTAACAATATTAAGCAAAGGAAGTGATGACAATGAATTTTAATAAAAGACAACTTCAAAAAGAAGCTGATAAATATCATTATATAAGAGACACTTATGAAAAAGTTATTCGTTTAGTTGATATATTATCTTATATCCGTATGGAGCCTGACTTATTTAATAATTTAGCTTTAAAGGGTGGAACTGCAATCAATTTAACAATCTTTGATCTACCGCGCCTATCAGTTGATATTGATTTAGATTTTACCACAAATTCTTCGAGGGAAGAAATGATGCAAAAAAGAAAAAGAATCAAAGAGTTGCTCGTAAACTATTTAGAGAAAAATGGTTATAAACTTGATAAAGACACTCGTGAACATCATGCTCTAGATAGTCTTAAAGCAAGTTATATTAATGCCGGTGGAAATTCTGATACCATCAAAATTGAAATTAATTATATGCTCAGAGCCCATGTTTATGAACCAGTGATTGTAAAAACAAAAGACTATGGTTTGATTGGTGAAGTGGAAATTCGAGCTATTAATCCAATTGAGATATTTGGAAGTAAACTAGTAGCTCTTATGACACGTTCAACTCCTAGAGATCTTTATGATTTTTTATACATGATAAATTCAAATATATTTAATGAAATAGAAATAAATAAAATGAAGAAATGCGCAGTATTCTACAGAGCTATCAGCAATGAAAATGGTAATTTTGACTTCAATTTGAATAACATTGATTCCATTTCACAAAATCATATTAAAAGATTTTTACTTCCTGTTATTAATTCCAAAGAATTTTTCTCATTACCAGAAGCTAAACAAAAAATTATTGATTTCTTTAATGAATATTTTGTATTAAATGAAAATGAGTCTATGTTCTTAGATCAGTTTAAGCAAAAGAATTATATGCCTGAACTGCTTTATGATGGCGATGAGTTAAAGAGAATTAAAAATCACCCTATGGCTTTATGGAAAACAAGAACAACAAAGAAACTTTAAGCATCCCTACGGATGCTTTTTTTAATTGAAAGAAAAAGACCACCCATAAAAGAGTGATCTTGATATTTCTTGTACGATAAGATAATTACGTGATATGTACTTGGAACGAATGAAAATGAAGCACACTCCGCATGATACAAGACATACTCGTATATCATTACTGACAAAAGCGGATGTGAATCCAACTACGATCAAGAAGATTGTAGGTCATAAGGGAGCCATGAGTTTAACAGAAAAAGTATATACTCATATGGATTATCAAACGTTATTGGATGCGATTAATAAAATATAAAAAATGCCTCGAAGTGATATTCTTCGAGGTTTTTCTGTTTAAAAGTTTGTGTGGCCTACTTGTGGCCTACGCATACGATTTCATAATATTTAGGCAAAAGAAAAAAGCCTTTATATAAAGGCTTTTGCTTTCTCTTAAGTAGTAAAATACTAACGTTTAGAGAATTGTGGAGCACGACGAGCTGCTTTAAGACCGTATTTTTTACGTTCTTTAGCACGAGGGTCACGAGTAACGAATCCTGCAGCTTTTAATACTGGACGGTAGTCTTCACTAGCTTCCATTAAAGCACGAGTGATTCCGTGACGCATAGCACCAGATTGACCAGTGTATCCTCCACCTTGTACGTTGATAATCACATCAAATTGATCAACTGTGTTAGTGATTTCTAATGGTGATTTAACAACCATACGTAAAGTTTCCAATGGAAGGTATTCTTCCAAAGTTTTTCCGTTGACTACGATATTACCTGTACCTGGACGTAAAAAGACACGAGCAACAGATTTTTTACGACGTCCAACGCCATGATATTGAACAGTGTTAGATTTTTTCATATTCTATTCCTCCTTATCCTCTTACCTTCAATTCAACAGGTTTTTGAGCTGCATGTGGGTGTTCGCTACCAGCGTATACGAATACGTGTCCACGTTGTACATCACCTAATTTAGTGTGAGGTAACATACCTTTGATTGCTCTTTCAACCCATTCAACAGGGTATTTCTCTTTCATTTCTTTAGCTGTACGCACACGCATACCTCCAAAGTATCCAGAGTGGTTGTAATACTTTTCAGTATTCAACTTGTTTCCAGTCATTTCGACCTTGTCAGCATTGATCACAATTACATAATCACCACAGTCAACATTTGGTGTATATGTAGGTTTGTGTTTACCTTTTAATACATGAGCACATGTTGAAGCCAAACGTCCTAATGTTTGTCCGTTTCCATCAACTACATACCATGTACGTGTTACATCGGCAGGTTTTGCCATAGTAGTTTGACGCATATCTAATTTCCTCCTTGATTTGAGCGTTTACCGGGGCTCAAAAGGCCAGAGTTTAGCCATCTAATATGATATGCAATATCTATATAAAAGTCAATCAAAAAAAGCAAAAAGTTTAGCTTTATTTTAGCTAAACTTTGATCTTGTTTTCTTTTATCTTTTTATAATCAATTGAAGGTATATCATCAATGATTTCTATATCAAATTGAGATAGTTTTTCTAATGCCCGTCTTTAGAGGTTTGCACCATGAATGTTTAGAGGCTATTCTGAGAAAAAGTTGAGATTCTCCAGTATTTATCGTTGTTTTTGTACTTTAAATTTATTTTATTTTTTTTATTTATTTGGTATAATTATGGTGTAAATGTGTAATATTTGGAGGACACTTTCTATGGCCTATTTTCTTAAAAAAACAAAACGAAATGACAGACTTTATCTTTCCATCTATGAGAGTTTTTATTCTCCGGAAACTAAGAACACCCGACATAAAAGTTTTCGTAAAATCGGTTTCGTTGATGCTCTTATCGAACAGGGTATAGATGATCCAATCTCTCATTTTCAGAAAGAAGTCAATGAACTGAATTCTAAAAGGGAGACAGAAAAATGTCGTATCAACTTTCAACAGATTTCTGACGTTTCACCAGAACTATGTCTGGGTTATGTGCCAATTGCGAAAATCTTGAACATACTGGATGTAAAAGAACATTTTGGGTATTTAAGTTCTTCAAGGAAATTCGAGTTCGATGTATATGATGTCTTTTCCGCTCTTGTATATGCTCGTGTCGTTGCGCCTTTATCTAAACATCAGACTTTTCATGATATTCTTCCAAAGCTATATGTTCAAAAAAACTTCAGTTATGATCAACTCCTAGAGGGCTTGGAATTCATGGGCGAAGAATATGAGAAACTGGTTGAAATACTAACCGTTGCGACTGATGACAATTTTATCCTGGATTCCAGCCGTTCTTATTTTGATTGTACAAACTATTACTTTGAAATCGATAAGGAATCTACTCTTCAAAAAAGAGGTCCTTCCAAAGAAAATCGAAAGGACCCTATTGTGGGAATGGGCCTTCTTTTAGACGCACAGATGTTACCAGTCGGCATGAAGATATTCCCAGGCAATGAATCTGAAAAGCCGGTCATGCGTGATCTAATCCACGATTTGAAATCAAGAAACAATATCAAGGGCCGTACCATCCAAATAGCTGATAAAGGCCTTAACTGTGCTAAAAATATTATTGAAGCTATTGATAATGGAGATGGCTATCTGTTTTCGAAATCTGTAAAAACCCTTCCTGAAAGAGAAAGACAATGGGTTCTTCTTGATGACGGATTCGAAACAGTGTTTGATCAGAACGGAGAACCTGTTTATAAAATCAAGGAATGCATCGATACGTTTACCTATTCATACAAGGATGATTACGGGAATGTCATAACTCGTAATTTAAAAGAAAAAAGAACAGTTACCTATAACTTCAGTCTCGCGAAGAAGAAACTGATGGAAATCAATAGAATGATTGAAAAAGCCAAGGCACACCGTGCATGCCAGGCCAAAAAAGAAGAATATGGTGAATCATCAAAATATATGCAGTTTCTAGATGATCAGGGAAAAAGTATAAAACCCCAGCTAAATCAAAAAGCTATAGACAAAGACAAAGAACTAGCCGGATATAATATGCTCGTAACATCTGAAATCAATATGTCATCAAAAGACATATACAATGCTTATCATCAGCTTTGGCAAATCGAAGAATCCTTCCGCATCATGAAGTCCGAACTTGATACACGTCCAGTCTATCTACAAAAAGAAAATCGAATCAAAGGGCATTTCTTCATCTGTTACACAGCCGTGTTATTATCACGAATCCTTCAATTCAAGATTCTGGAAAATAAATACTCAGCAAGTACAATATACGATTTCATGAGAAAATTCCGAGTTGTAAGAATCAACTCAACAAGATTCATAAATCTATTAACCAGCAAAGAATTCGTAACAGATCTATCCAAAAAATTAAATCAACCAATAACAAATTATTATCTAACAGATAAACAAATAAAAATGATGCATACTCGATAATCAAATATCGAGTGTTGCACCATTTTTTACTATTCAACCTCTAAAGTCAGGTATGAAACAAAAAAAGTTCATGTATTATAAATAAACATCATGAATTTTACCTTTATATAAAGATTAAAAACAAATTATGTTAAATTATCAAAAAACAAGGAACCTTGTCCTTGCCTGCATGTTTGATTTGTATCAAGATAAGAATTAATGCGATTCCAAGTAATATATGTCCAATTCCAGCTATACCAGAAAGAGCGTAAGACACAACATTCATTTGTGTTACCTGCACAATTCCTCTTACTACTAACATCATAACTGTCATATTTAAGCCTATATGATAAAGAATCAAATATTTATTGACCTTTTCATCCACAAAATGAACATTCATTTCATCTAAACCTAAAATCAAATAGTGCGTATGTACAACAGATAGTGTAGTCCATGCACTATACAAGCTAAAGCAGTATACATAATAGAATAATTCACAAATTCTTTCATTTAAAAAGCACCTTTCTTGATAAACATACACCTATCAAGAAAGATGCCTAAATAAACGCAATTATTTTAAATATACATAAAACGATCATTAAGATTCCAATCCATTTTATGAATTTAAATGTAACCTTTAGTCCAATATAAATTAAAGCTATTGAAATCACAAAACCAATTAAGTCTGACATTTTCAAACCTCCAATTTCCCATTTATTCTAATTGATTTTTATCTTTATTTCAAGCTATAATGAAAGTTACCAACATACGAGGAGTGATACACATGCGAACACCAGATTTAAACTGGCTAAAAGACTCAAGAGTCTTTCAAGTTAACCGGCTACAGGCCTATAGTGACCATATATATACAATTGGAAAGGATAAACAACCAAGCTCATTTTCATTAAATGGAACATGGAAATTCAATATGAGTAAAAACTATGATTCCACCTTTAAATTCTTTTATAATACAGAATTTAACGATTCAAACTGGGACGACATCCAAGTACCAGGACACATCCAGCTGCAAGGTTTTGATCAACCCCACTACACCGATGTAACCTACCCTTGGGATGGTAAGGACTATGTTAAGCCGGGACAAGTGGATATGGATCGAAACAAAGTCTTTCAATATCGAAAAAGCTTTGATCTTCCACAAGACTTCATCAATGACCGATTGATTCTTTCCTTTGAAGGCGTAGAATCTAACATCTACATCTGGCTTAATGGAAAGTTCATTGGCTACAGCGAAGATTCCTTTACACCCAGTCGTTTTGACATTACTAAATATGTACAAGAAAAAGACAACATCTTATGCGTACGCATCTTTGAAAAGTGCACAGGCACATGGCTAGAAGACCAGGATATGTGGCGCTTTAGCGGTATCTTTAGAGATGTCATGATCTATCGACAGCCTAGCCTTCATATACTGGATTTGAAAATGGATACAAACATTGATCTAGACACAAAGAAGAGTATTCTTACATGTACTTGTAAGCTAACAAATAGTCAAGCACATACACTGCAGGTCAAGCTCTATGATCCACAAGGAAATATTGTATGGAATGGCAATATGCAAGATCAATTTGAAATCCCTGTTGAAAACACAAGTCTTTGGAGTAGTGAATTTCCAAATTTATATCAATTGGAATTGGTTTTATACGATGCACAAAATGAAATTTTAGAAACCATACACGAACAAATTGGCTTTCGTAAATTCAGTCTTGAATATGGCATTATGAAATTAAATGGCAAACGCATTGTCTTCCATGGCATCAACCGCCATGAATGGGATCCAAAAAATGGAAGATGCCTTTCTTTAGAACAAATGGAACAAGATATCCATATTTTGAAATCATTAAACATCAACGCCGTAAGAACATCTCATTATCCAAACCATTCCTATTGGTATAAGCTATGCGACCAATACGGTATCTATGTGATTGATGAAATGAATTTAGAAACACATGGAGCCAATGAAATCATCCCACAAAACAAGCCTGAATGGACCGATTGTCTATTAGACAGAGCTCGAAGCATGTACGAAAGAGATAAAAACCATCCATGCATTTTAATGTGGTCACTAGGAAATGAAGCTGGCAGCGGATCTAACTTTATGATTCTACACGACTACTTCAAAGAACAAGATCCATCAAGACTCGTGCATTATGAAGGTATTACACAGGATCGCACATTTGAAAATGCTTCGGATATCGAATCAAGAATGTACGCCAGTCCTGAAAGTGTAAAAGCCTATCTAGAAGCACATCCCATCAAGCCATTCGTGTTGTGTGAATATATGCACGCAATGGGAAACAGCCTAGGCGGAATGGAAGAATATACCCATTTAGAAGATGAATACGAACAATACCAAGGCGGCTTTGTATGGGACTATGTAGATCAGGCAATCGAAAAAGAGGGTAACTATTATTATGGCCAAGACTTTGATGATTATCCAAACGACTCTAACTTCTGTGGCGATGGTATATTACTAGCCAATCGCCAAGAAACAGGAAAAAGCCAAGAGTTAAAACAACTCTATCGCTATGTCGATATGGAAATCCATTTTGATTCCGTTACGATCAAAAATAAAAACCTGTTCTACGATTTAAGCAAAGATACCTTTGTGTTTGAATTAAAAAGAAATGGTTTAGTCATTCAATCCGGTATCTTTAATACAAGTGTAGAACCGGGTACCACAAAAACGATGCCCGTACAATTTAAACAAATCAATACACCTGGCTACTATACAAAAACAATTTATTATAAAACACCATTTGGCATTCAATCCTTTGACCAACAAGTATTCGAAGTCAAAGAAGATGAACCCAATGCGCAGGCTATGCTCGTGGTTGAAGGACAAAATACAGTTGGCGTACAATTTATCGATACTGAATTTTTATTTGACAAAAGAAAAGGCTTAGTATCTATTTTAGTAAATAACGAAGAACTCCTAAAAGAAGCTCCTAGACCTATTTTCTATCGTGCTTTAACGGATAATGATCGTGGTGCTAACCAAAGTTTTGCCCCATGGCTGAATGCCAGTCTATTCCAGCATGTGACTGATTTTAAAATGGTTCGCAATTCAAAATGCGCCCAATTTATGTATACCATGCAGCTTGAATCGATTGAAGAGCCTTGTAAGCTTGTCTATACAATCTACAACAATCAAAATATTCAAATCCAGATGCATATGGATAAAAACTCAAAACGAACAACACTCCCATTATTCGGTATAGAATTTGCGTTAAAAGAAGAATTCTCAAACTTTGCGTACTTTGGCAAAGGCGAAAAAGATACATACATCGATCGAAACCATGCCTTAACCGACTTCTACTTTGAGGATATTAAAACAAACTACATTCCATACTTAAAACCACAAGAACATGGCAATCATGTGGAATGCAAATGGTGTGGCCTATCCAATCCAACAATTGGATTCAATATCAAGGCAGAAAATATGGAATGTCAAGCCAGCAAGTATTCCTTTATGCATCTTTATACAGCTAAGCATACATTTGAACTGCCACAAACACACACAACCTATTTGCGTATAGCTAAGCAACAAATGGGCGTAGGCGGAATCAATAGTTGGGGAGCAAAGGTACAACCACAATATTTGATTGATCAATCTAAAAACTTAGATTTTACTTGTACGTTATACATCAACAAGAAATAAAACAAGCTTTCACTGAAGCTTGTTTTTATTTATCATTACTCATTTAATTCATACTCAATACTTCCAGAACCATTTGAAATCTGAACATGAGCCATAGCGCCATTTACGACATACATATGCGGATAGGTATGTCCAATATCCATCTTAAATACAACATCTATTTCAGGCAAAGCCTTTTTAAAAGCCTCTTCATATCCAATTAAATCTGAAACATTCTTAAACAATACACGACCCACCAATATAGCCTTTGTGTATTTAAAATAACCCATATACTTCATCTTTAATAAAGCACGATATACATCACAGGAATTCATTGAAAAAATATCAAAGAACCAAATAATACCATCCGATTGATAACGAGAATTAAATTCTTCTACATAATCATAAGGCGTTCCTGCCATATCATTGATACTCTCAAAACATCCACCAAGTAATCTTCCCTCTACTTCACAACTGCCAATATATTCTGTTTTCGTATTTAAAATAGGTGCTCCATCATTATAAAAATTTACATCCTGATGTTTAGAGCTAGAATGAAGTACAGGATTTTCACCCTTCAAAAAATTCAAGCATAAATTTGAATATTCATTGATTCCATACACATCAAAGCTTCCGGCATTAAACCCATAAATTGTAGCTATATCACACTTACAAGTCACGGGAAACAATAGATTTGTAGGATCACTTGCCCCTAGATACCACTTTGGATGTTTTTCAATCCAATCAAAATCAATATATGGCAATGTTTCAAACTGAAAATCACCACCCGCAGCTAACCATACTGCACCAATACTCGAATCATTCACCAAAGAATTCAATTCATGAACACGCATTGCTCCATCACAACTCGGCTCACTATCATTACGAACACTACTACTTTCTACAACATTAAACCCAAAAGATTTAATATAATCTATAGACTCTTCAAAGCTGTCTAACTTATGTCCGACACCACTTGACATAGCACACACACCAATCGTATTATTTTTCTCATTTAAAAACTTAGGATATTTCATAATTAAAAACCTCCATATCCATTATAAAGGAAAAACGACAAGACACAAAGTCCTGCCGCTTTCCTTAAGTTTAAGATAGAAAGGAAGTTTCATGTATTAGCTCTCAATACATATTTATTATAACCAATCTAACTTCATTTGTCTTTGTACTTTTTAGTTAAATTGAATTTATTTGAAAAAAAAAGAGTAGGCTGCTTTCCTACTCTTTGTGTATTCTCTATTAAGTCGCGATTTAAGAGAATAAGTTGACGGATATTTCTCACAGAAATATTATAGAGAGAAATAGTTCTATGTGCGAAAACGCTTTCACAAAACCATTAGTATTATAACGTAATTTTGTATAAGTTGTTTGCACAAATTAATAAACTATTTATATTTTTTGTTCATGATCATAGATAATCAATGCCATAAACACTAAATCTTCATCCTGTTCATTTAAAATACTATGACCCTTGCCATTCGGTGTAAAATAGTGTTCACCTGGTTTTAAATATAAAGTTCTCTCATGATTGTCATCAAGTGTTGCCGTTCCAGAAAGGACAAAATAATCTTCGCCATCTCCATTATGAACATGATAACCAACACTGCAACCTTTTTTTAAAGTAACCTTGGCATAGACACGATTCATACCATGCATTTCATCAGCCATCATGACATGTTCAAAATGTGCAGTGCCTGTTCCACCCATAAAATTTTCTTTATCTACAACTACCATAATCTATCCCCTAAATCAAAGAATTATCTTTAAAATAATTAATTTTCATACTTGATTTTACTTCATCCAAAGTCTTTTCAGCTGTGGCATACGCCTTTTTTGTACCCTCTTCTAAAATCTTGACAACCTCTGGAAGTTTAGCTTCCCACTCTTGTCTTCTTTGACGAATAGGTCTTAATTCTTCCTGCATTACACTATTTAAGAAACGTTTTACTTTTACATCTCCTAAACCACCACGCTGATAGTGTGCCTTTAATGCATCTAAGTTTTCATATTCAGGCAAGTACTTTTCAAAGTGCTCCGGCTTACAGAACGCATCTAAATAAGTAAATACACAGTTTCCTTCAATCTTACCAGGATCACTCACCTTAATATGATCAGGATCTGTATACATACTCATAACTTTCTTTTTGATTGTTTCTTCATCATCCGATAAATAAATACAGTTACCTAATGATTTAGACATCTTCGCCTTACCATCCGTACCAGGAAGTCTTAAACAAGCACAGTTTTGTGGTAATAAGATCTTTGGTTCAACCAACGTCTCCCCATAAATGGAATTAAATTTATGTACAATTTCCTGTGTCTGCTCAATCATTGGCATCTGGTCTTCTCCAGCAGGAACTGTCGTTGCCTTAAACGCTGTAATATCGGCTGCCTGTGAAATTGGATAACACTGGAAGCCAACTGGAATACTCGCATCAAAGCCACGCATCTTAATTTCTGCTTTTACAGTTGGATTTCTTTGAAGACGACTCACTGAAACTAAGTTCATATAATAGAATGTCAATTCTGTTAATTGACTAATTTCAGACTGAATAAAAATCGTTGTCTTACTAGGATCGATTCCACAAGCCAAATAGTCTAGGGCAACCTCTAAGATGTTTTCACGAACCTTATCCGGATTGTCAAAATTATCTGTCAATGCCTGTGCATCCGCAATCATAATATAAATTTCATCATATTCTCCTGAATTCTGTAAAAGAACACGATTTCTTAATGAACCAACATAATGTCCAATATGTAATTTCCCAGTGGGACGATCCCCCGTTAAAATAATTTTTGCCATAAATACCTCATCTTATAATAATTGTTTTTTCGCAAAATTCCATGTATCTCTACACATATCATCTAGATTCTTTTCTGCAACCCAGCCTAGTTCAACTTTAGCTCTTGTAGGATCTGCATAACAAGTCGCAATATCTCCTGGACGTCTAGGTTTGATCACATAAGGAATCTTAATACCATTCACTCTTTCAAAGGCATGTACAATATCTAATACACTATAGCCTTTTCCTGTTCCCAAGTTACAAATATGAACACCTGGCGTATTGTATTTTTCAATCGCAAGTACATGACCCTTAGCCAAGTCAACCACATGAATGTAGTCACGAACCCCAGTTCCATCCGGCGTATCATAGTCATCCCCAAATACGCCAAGTTCAGGAAGTTCTCCAGTAGCCACCTTCATAATATAAGGCATCAAGTTATTTGGGATTCCCTTTGGATTTTCACCAATCAATCCCGATTCATGTGCTCCAATTGGATTGAAATAACGAAGTAGAGTTACACTCATTTCTGGATTGGCGAACTGTACATCTGTTAAAATTCTTTCCATCATAGCCTTTGTAGCTCCATATGGATTGGTTGTTTCACCAAGCTTACAATCCTCTGTCAAAGGAACCACTTCTGGATCTCCATAAACAGTAGCACTTGAACTAAATACAATACTTGGCACATTGTATTTTTTCATCATCTTGGCAACCACTAAAGTTGTCATCAAGTTATTTGTATAATACTCAATTGGCTTTTGAACACTTTCACCAACCGCCTTAAATGCACAACAATGAATGACCGCATCCAATTTATTTTCTGCAAATACAGCTTCCGTCTTTTCTTCATCTAACACATTAAATTCATAAAACTTAACATGCTTTCCTGTAATCTTATAGATTGAATCCAACACATCTGGTTTAGAATTGGAGAAATCATCGATCACAACAACGTCATGACCACTTTCTAATAATTCAACACAAATATGACTACCAATATATCCGGTTCCACCTGCAATTAAAATATTCATATCTTAAACCTCATTTCTAGTGCCTATTATAACGCATTTTACTTAGACTACAAAATAAGAATCTCTTTACATTCCTTTTCCGTTAAAGATACAGCGACATCTTCAAACCAAAGACATCCATTTTTTTGATCATAATAATCAAAACGAATCGAATGACCCAGTTTTCTTTCCAACATCTTCTTCTTGTTGATAATCAAAACTGGATTTAAACACTGATCATAAATCTTAAATGCCAACAAGAACTGTGTCACACTATGACACAATACAACTCGTTCATCTTCGGGTAATTGATCAATCGTTTTATTTTGTGTTAAGACAAGATCAAACTTCTTTTTTGGATCTCGATATAGAAATGGATAGTATAAATAAAACATATTCTTACAATGTTGGCACTGGTGCATAAAGTAAGAACCATCATTTAATCTTTTTTTGGCCACACTATCCATTTGTGCAATCACAACCGTATCTCTTTTTATCTCAAAAACATGCCCACAATGTGGACATGTTACAGGTATCATTCTTTCCTTCATTAAATGGATCTACAAGCAGATTTCAACCAGTCTACTTCATCACTTGTTAAATAAGGACTAATCTTTTCAAATACTTCTTTATGATAATTGTTTAGCCAAGCCTTCTCTTCATTTGTCAATAATGAAACGTCAATACCATCTAAGTCAAATGGTACAAATGTCAAAGGCTCAAAATGCATGAACTGACCATAGTTGTTTGTGTTTCCCTTAACAACAACCATTTCATTTTCATGACGAATTCCAAACTTACCTTCACAATACACACCTGGTTCATTTGAAGTAATCATACCTTCGTCTAACACACACATTTCATTGCGGTGAGGTAAAACTCTCCATCTAAATCCATTTGGTGATTCGTGTACGTTTAATAAGTGGCCTACACCATGTCCTGTACCACATTGATAATCCATATCTTTGTCCCATAGTGGTCCACGAGCCAAAATATCTAAGTTTATTCCTGAACATCCAAATAAGAAGTGTGCATCAGATAAACGAATGTGCCCTCTTAAAGCCTTTGTAAACCAATATTTCTCTTCTTCACTGATTGGACCCAACACAAATGTACGCGTAATATCGGTTGTACCTTCTAAATATTGTCCACCACTATCAATTAGAAGCATACCCTCATTTTTGATGGCTACATTTGTTTCTGGCTTAGAAGAATAGTGCATCATAGCGGCATGGTCTTTATAAGCACAAATCGTATCAAAGCTATCCTCTAAATAGTTTTCTTGTTCACTACGCAAAACTTGTAATTTAGATTGAACGCTCATTTCGCTCATATCCACCTTACCCACATTATTCTTTAGCCAATACATGAACTTTGTGACGGCCACACCATCTTTAATGTGTGCCCACTTCGTACATTTTAATTCTGTTTCATTCTTTAAAGCCTTCCATAATACGATTGGACTTTCCTTAAAGACAGGCTTAGCCTTTAAATTTGAAACAATCGCATAGTTCACACTGGAATGATCGATTAAAACTGAGTTTTCTAAAGCCTTTGTATCTTCATAAATATCGTTATATCCACAAACCTTTACGTTATTTTTATTAAATTCTTTTTGTGATAATTCATCTAAACGAGAAGCGTCCATATAAATTGCAGCTGAATCTAAAGAAACAATGGAATAGGCTAGCGCAACTGGAAAGTTTGGAATATCATGGGCTCTTAAATTGTATAGCCAAGCAATCTGATCGACACTTGTTAGTACGATTGAATCCACATGGTTTTCCTTTAAGAAAGCACGCAAACGAGCCAATTTACTTTCCATAGATTCACCAGAAAATTTCTCTGCATAGTGGAAAGTTGGTGTACTAGGAAGCTCTGGACGATCTTGCCAGACATCATTCACTAAATCTAGATTTATATTCATATTTAAATGGGCTAAGTCAAATACAGATTTATATGCCAATGCATCCTTTGTGTTCATAACACGACCATCAAAACCCACCGTATCATTTTCTTTTAAGTTTTCAACAATATACGCATCAATCTCAGGAACACCAGGTTGGCCCATCTTCATCAAATCAATGCCTGTACCTTCTAATTGGTTAGCGGCCTGAATAAAGTAACGTCCATCTGTCCATAATGCAGCCTTGTCTAGTAATACAACTAAAACACCAGCACTCCCTGTAAAGCCAGACATATATTTACGACATGCGAAATATTCGCAAACATATTCTGTTTCATGGAAGTCACTTGTAGGTACAATGTAAGCTTGTACATCATTCTCCTTCATCTTTTCACGTAATTTTGAAATTCTTTCTGTAATCATTTTTAAATCCTTCCTTCTCTATGCCAAATCCTTTAGTGCATTCACCTGATAAACTTTATCCAAGAATTCAAATGCACCATAAGAAATAAACATGACAACTACAATCAAAAATATCATTTTCATAATATATGTTACAAAATAAACAGCCTTTACACTGTTTTCCAAACGCATATATTTAAAGTGTGACCACATAATAAAGAGTGGAAACAAAAATAATACGCCTTGGAATAACCAGTACATCCAAGTTCGATTTTGTAGCAGATATAATATATCAAACACCTTATGCGCTTGAAAATCAATCATAAACTGAGCAATTACCGCATCCGACATGTGATGATTTAAAAAGCCAAGGGCTCCTAAAAAACTGACACCCGCAAATAGATTTGTCAAGAACAAAACGGTTCTAGCTACAGATTGCGTCTTTCTTGATGTCACACGATTGGCTTGTGCCAACATGCATAAATAGCTCACCATAAAAAAGATGGCATATAAAATGGAATAAAAAGGTATAAAACAATAAAAAATACAAAATACAATGGAAACGCCAATCAAAAGATTCGCAATTGAATCCGTCGTTGAATTATATTTACGTATTTTTCGAATTCCATTTTTATGCATTGAGAATATGTGTGTAATGGCATTATAAACTGACTTCGGTAAAATCGACATTAAAATGACCAATATGCCCACTAGCCCAATTACTACATAATCACCCATAATATCCTCCCTTTAAATATTCATGTTTCTATTGTAGAATAAAAATGTTATTTCGTCCAATTTAGAGAGGTTAAAAATGAAACTTATATTTTTAGATGCCGATGGTACATTATTTCACCATGAAGGATACATTCCCAACAGTGCAATTGATGCATGTATTCAAGCTCAGAAGAATGGGCACAAAGTTATTTTGTGTACAGGAAGACAACGTATTGAAATCTTTGGGGATATGTTAAAAATTGACTATGATGCGATTATTGCAGGTAGTGGAGCTACCATTGAATGTGATCATGAAATTATTGAAGAAAATACTCTTTCAAAAGAAGAAAGTGAATATCTTACAAAGTACTTGTTAGATCGTAATATTCCTGCAAACTTTGAATCCAGCACAAAAATATATGCCAACCAATTTACTAAGGATACCATGTTAAAAAAGGTAGAAGAACAATGTAAAGGAAAGAGCGAAGAAGAAAAAGCCAAACACGGATTAACGATTCTTACAAATCAAATCACAGTTGTCGATAGTCTAGAAGGCTTAAGCTACAATAAGGTCTCTGTCATCGATAATGGCAAAACACCTTATAAAACAATTCAAGACGACTTATCGGATCGCTATGTCGTTATTCCAGCAACCTTTGCGCCATTAGGAAAAGAAAGTGGTGAAGTCACTTCCTTTCACATCAATAAGGCAACGGGAATGGATTCCGTTATTCGCTATTTTAATGCCGACATTAAAGATACCATTGCGATTGGGGATGGCTTTAATGATCTTCCTATGTTTGAAAAGGCACACTTAAGTGTAGCCATGGGCAATGCCCCACAGGAAATCAAAGATAAAGCAGATATAATCACAACATCTCTTGATGAAGATGGTGTATACAATGCCTTTAAAGAATTAAAGCTTATATAACCTAAAACTCCCATAAGGGAGTTTTGTTTTATCCAAATCAATCATGAAAAGATAAATTCCATGTTTCATACATGATGATCAACACAAGAAAAAACGCCTAGATTTCTCTAGACGCTTCGATTTCTTATTCTTCTACAATTTCACTTAAACGATCAATACCAACCTGGATACGACGCAATGTTTCATCTTTACCTAAGATAAACGCAATTTCAATCGCACCACCTGGAGTAAATTGTTTACCAGAAATAGCCGTACGGATTGGCCATAAAACTTGTCCATTCTTCATTTCTAATTCTTTAGGAAGAGCTAATAAACAATCATGCAACGCTTCCATGCTGTCCCAGTTATCAAATTGTTCTAATGCTTCCTTGCTCGCTTTTAAAGCCTTTAGTGCAACTTCTGGATTTGTCTTCATCTTTTTGTGACGATACATTTCTAAATCATAATCAACCAATGTATCAAAGAAATCAACACTCTCCTCAATTTGAGTCAAGATGTCAATACGAGGCTGAATAATCTTCGCAATTTCTTTTAAATCATATGGTCCATGTACTGCTTTTTCTAAGTATGGACGTACGGTTTCAAAATAAGTTGCTTCATCCATATTTCTTAAATATACACCGTTCATCCAAGTCAATTTATCAATGTCAAAAATAGCTGGTGACTTTGAAATACGGTGAATATTAAATACTTTGATCAATTCATCTAAAGTATAGATTTCCTGTTCTGTTTCTGGAGCCCATCCAAGAAGTGCGATATAGTTCATGATCGCATCTGGCAAATATCCCTTCGCAACTAAATCTTGGAAAGAAGCATCTCCGTTACGTTTTGATAATTTGTGGTGTTCATCCTTCATTACAGGAGGTACGTGAACATAGGTAGGTCTTTGCCATCCATATGCATCATAGATCAAGTTATATTTTGGTGTACTTGATAAATATTCATTTCCACGAACAACGTGAGAAATCTGCATCTGGTGATCATCAATGATGTTCGCAAAGTTGTATGTTGGATATCCATCGGATTTAATTAAGATTTGTTCATCCAATACATCCCCATCAACTTCGATACGACCATATACTTCATCATCAAAATATGTTTCTCCAACATTTTTGATTGTTTGACGAATAACATAAGGTTCACCCGCATCTAATTTAGCCTGTATTTCTTCAGCACTCAAGTGCTTACAAGGATCATTGAATTTAAAAGAAATACCTAAGCTTTCTGCTTCTTTTCTTTGAGCTTCAATTTCCTCTTCACTACAGAAACAATAGTGAGCTCCACCCAATTTAATTAATTCTTCAGCATAGCCTTTATACATAGGCAAACGTTCACTTTGAATATATGGACCAAAGTCTCCACCAATATCTGGTCCTTCATCCCAGTTTAAGCCACATTCCTTTAAAGTTTTATAAATAACATCTACAGCACCTTCTACTTGACGCTCTTGGTCAGTATCCTCGATACGTAATAAGAAGTCTCCACCTTCATGTTTGGCAATTAAAAATTCAAATAAAGCTGTACGCAAATTTCCAATGTGCATATAGCCAGTTGGACTCGGCGCAAAACGAGTTCTTGTTTTATTCATAGTTCATATCATCCTTTCGCTTTTAATATAATAATACGAAACTACTTTTCTTTCAATACACCACGAATCAAGTCTGCCTTTTCTTTTCGAGACATCTGCTTAATTTTATACTCTAACTTCAAGGCCGAAGACTTATCGGTACATTCCACATAGTATACAAGCTTACAAGGCCTTCTTGCCCTTGTATATTTGGCACCTTTACCTAAATTATGCATCTTCACGCGATTCATTACATTTGTCGTGTAACCCGTATAATAAGTAGAATCACTACACTCTAATATGTATACATATTGTCCTTTGATCATGAATTTATTTTAACACAAAAGTAAGGCAAATAAATCGCCTTACTTTCTAAGTTTCTTATTGATAAGATGTAAAATAATCACTAAAGCCACTAAGCCAAGTGTTACATATATATTTCCATGATATTCAATTCCTGTAGGTACATGAATCTTTTGATTTTCAAACATAAATATATTGGATTCTAGCTTTTCATTATCCACATACAATTCATGATCCTTTACCTCAACACACAACACCTTGTCTGATAAAACATAGCCGCTTGGTGCCTTAGTTTCCTTTACATACATCTTTTGATCACGCATCAACATCGAAATCGTACCATTTCCCTTATAGGTCTTAATTTCTTCTTTACAATCCTTATCCCTATAGCTCGTAAATTCAATCAAGTCTAAGATTTCCTTTTTTGTCTTGTGATCTACCTTTTTTAAAATCAACTTCTCAAAAGGACTATGCTTAGGATACACAACCACATGATACACTAGATCTTCTTCATCCCATTCTGGAACACTGACAACCATGGGCTGCATCGTTTCGTATTCATTCATATTTACTGGATCAATCAGATAAAAGCCATCCTCAACATCCATGAGCTGCGCTATTCCATTCTCATCTGTCCTACAGCGAATACCTTCATACTTTTTACTTTTTATTTCTTCGATCAATAGCTCCATTTCTTTTGCCTTTAAAACGCTGTTTAAATCGACATCGATATCTTCAAAGTCCTCATTCCAGACATAATATCCATCGACAAGCTTAGCAACCTGCACAATTTCAAACTCTACATTCTCTTTTGATAATTCATCCACCGAATCCTGCAATTCAATGGTAATTGAACCTAATTCACTAGCCTTCACAGGCAGAACACTACATAGAAGCATCATTAATATTAAACCAATTTTTTTCACTTTCTCACCACCTTAAAAACAATCCATAACACAAAAGGAAGCACTATAAAAAAGACCTCTCTTATTGAATACGATTTTCTTACCCTCTTTTTCTGCTTTTCATGCACTCGTTTTGCCTTAACCACCAACCTTTTGGTGTTGATTCCATAAGGCGTACATGTCACTAGACTTAAAAGATCTTGATTCTTTTCAATCTCTAGCTTTAACACTTCCTCCGGCTCTACCACAAATGAATCGATCACCTCATAGACTAATATTCTCTTACACACATGAAGATAGATACGATCCTTTTTCTTTAATTCATCCAACCTCGTAAATAGCTTGGCACTTGGAAGTCCTCTATGTCCTGTTAAAATACAATGCGAATTCTTTCCTCCTACAGGAAGACTTGTAAATTCAAAATGACCAATACCTGTATTCAATATTTCATCACTCGTTCCATGATATACAGCTAAATCTACATCAATGACAGGAATCTGAATTGTTGCCATGACAGAGGTCGAGGTATAGTTTAACATGTCATCATAGTCTTCCTTTTCCTTTCCTAAATAAAGATTTTCATTGTACAAACGAGACCTATTCAATTCTTGATCCAACCTTTTTTGACTTGTACGATCCTCCTTTTGATAGAAGCTTGAAATTACATTGTCCATATGACGTTGCGAATATACATTCAACAATATGGGCAACAAACAAATCAAAAATCCAACAAAAAATAAAATATTATTGATCTTTCTTTTTCTTAGAAACATACACCATGATTCCAGCTCCCGTAATCACACAGGCCAATGTGCCAAAAGAACCTGTCACAGGCATTTTCGAACCCGTTTGATTGATTACCTTTAAAGCAATACTCACATCCGACTGACTCGTATTTAAAGCTGTATCTAAGCTTGTTGCCTCTAGCTGAATCAAGCCCTCACCACCTGATGTATAGCTATTACGATCTTGTACAAACGTAGGTGTAATCTTAATTTCAATCGCTTCCTTTAATAATCGATATCCATCTGGCGCCTTGATTTCCTTTAAATAATACGTTCCCTGATCCAATCCATTGATAATAAAGGATCCATTACGATCAGAGACAATATCTTCATCTTGACTATTCGAAACAACATAGCCATAAACACCCTTCTTTAGCTTGACTTGATCCTGCAAATTCTTATCACGATATAGCTTGAAGGTTGCTCCCTCTAGCTTAACATCCTTCTCATTGGTCTTTAAACCATTAATGCGATAGGTATAGCACACAACACAATCCCATGGTGTACGTCCTCTTGAATCGCTTTGCGGATCATTTGAGAAGTTTAATCGCACCTTGTTCTCAAATCCTTGATTACTTGGTTTATTGGCCGCCCGATCATTTAAATACGCATCATACGTCAAAAGAATGGGATCATCCTTATTGATTTTAGAGAGACTTTTTAAATTATTAAATTTGATCTTAAAACCATTCACCGTTGTCATAACCGTATAAAGATCTTTATCAATGATCTGATCCTTGATCTTAACCTGAATCGTATTCTCTTTGAAGGACAATGCCTGGTCCATCTCATCCTCAAATTCAAAATAATATGTCTTATAGCCACTCATATCTGGAACTCTTGTCTCATATTTATATTGAATATTTTGACTGATCTCAAAATCTGCGATATCATTCCACCCAATAGTATTATCATCCTCATAAATCTTCTTAATAATACTAGGATAATCCGACTTAATTTGAAGTGTTGCCTTTGGACTTGCCGTATTCACCATAGTCAATGAACTGGCCGTATGCATATTCGATACATTGGTTACTTCATCAATCAAATAAAAGCCATAATCCAATTTATCAAGCGTAATATTTCCATTCACATCACAAGAGGTCACATGTACCACATTGGCATCTAACGAAGAAATCGCCTTTTGAATCGTTTCAATAAATGTTCGATATTCACTTTGATTTCCGTCTGTATTTAAAGACATCATGTAGTCCACACAATCTTGATCATCCACATTTCGACTCAACTTTTGACTTACCACATCCTTCATTTTCGATGCGTATGTCGCATTTAATGTATAGTGATACGAACTATTATCACTGGATGTCTTCACATCAAATAGCTTATATACGCGAAATGACTTTCCACTTAAAGACTGATTCGCATTGGCCTGTAGTACAATACTTGCACTTCCCTCATTAAAGGATGCCATGCCATTCACAACCTCTACACTGTTGTCACTTGCGTGTACTGGCGTTGTGACTAGTGCCAACATCAATAATCCTGTATATATTACATTTCTTTTATTCATTTTTACTCCTCTTAATTCCTATGTACATCATTCCTATTCCTAGTAAAACTAACATCAAAGTCTTATTTGAACCCGTATGTGGAAGCTTCGTCATTTTTTGATTCACAAACTCCACTTCAACCTTGCCATCCACATAAAAGCCATCCACCTTTTTTTGGTTGATATAGACATCATATTGTCCATTGACAGGTACAAAATCCGTGTTTAAACAATAAACATCCTTATTTTTCTGATACCCACTCGGTGCCTTGATTTCCTTAATGTAGTACATCTCTTTATTCTTTAAATTCTCAAATTGTACAACCCCATCCTTCGTTGTCTTTTGTTCGATACAATCTGTACATTCCTTATCCTTAAACAATCCAAATACAGCTCCATCCAATAACTGTTGCGCCTCATTTTTCTTCACAATTTTTAACGAGTATGGACGAACCTTATTTTCAACACGAATGATCGAATCCAAGCCTGAAATCGAACCATCTTCTAATACAACAAACTCTATTGGCTTGATATCTAAGACATAGCCATCCAAAGTTTTAAATTCCTCCAACGTATGTTTGCCTTTTGATAATCCAACCAATTCAATTTCACCCTTTTCATTGGTTGTTTCTTCAAACGGAAATGGAAAGCTTTCCATCGTATGTTTAAACTTAACGCCAGACAATCCTATATCTGTACCTTCCTGCACTTTGACAAGCTTAATTCGATTCACTTTGTCTTCTACAGAAAACGATTTAAATACATCAATATGCGCTGATTGACTATTCTTTGTATCCAGCTTTTGAATATAGATGCGTGTATCTAATAAATAGCCCTGTGGAGGACGTACTTCCTTTACGGTAATCGTTCCTAGTGGTAAACAAATCTTTCCATCAAGATCCTTATAGAAGTCATCGCCACTTACTTTATAGCTATCATTCATTAAGATCTGACCCGTTTTATCTGTTTTTAAAACCCATGTTTTCAATGGCTTTTGATTCTTTGTGGCAGGATCTTCATCATATAAACCGCCATAGAATTTAAATTCATAATGCGCATCCTTTAAACTACCAGTTCCCTGCGGCTTGTCCCCTGTCTTTTCATCCCTTTTCTTTAAAACCAAAGACACTAAATTAGACTGTGGCACATCCTGCACCTGTACTTCAACCGTTTGGTTTTCCTTCACTTCTAGCGAATACACATTCGTATCCAAAACATAGCCATAAGGAGCTGAAACTTCCTTTACATAGTAAGTTTGAAGGTTTAGATTGGATACCACATTCGAATTGCCATTTTCATCTACAATCAAATCGGCAATTTTATCCTTACAGCTAGAATCCGTAAACAAGCCATACTTTGCGCCTTTTAAAGAATACATAGAATTGTTTTGAATCATACTTTCTAAACTACTACACTTCTTTAATTGCACAGAACCCTTTGGAACATGTACCCCATACGTTAACTTTTGAATCGGTTTATTTACGCCCTGCCAGTTATTAGCACTGCCCGCAATATCTACCATATATGCTTGATAGTCCTTAGGCTCTGGCTTTGATAGAATCTCATTCCAAAGTCCATTTACAGTCGTTTTCCAGTGATAGCCATTGTGTGCTTCCTTACTGACACAAGTTCCGCAAAAGGCATTGGAAACAAGCTCATCCGTTAATACAACTGCCCCACTTTCCCCAAAACGTGCTGTTAATATGTCGCCAGGTCCGTTATATCCATAATATAAACACTTTCTAAGATTGACATTATCGACAGTATATGGAGCCGATGTTGGATCTCCTGCATTTGGCTGGGCATTTAAGCCCTCTGCACAAAACGCATAGTGCGAATTGGATAGCTGCCAAAGTCCATTCGGAATCACATATCCGTTCTTATCTTCAAAACGATGATGAATCAGTTTCGCAACAGTGTTTGCGCGTGGCAGAGTGAATAATGCAACATCGCTATACCCTGCGCTATAACGATCTAAAATCATCAATCCATTATGAATTAAATAGGCATCGGCGTATTGTGTGTAGAAAGCTTCATCTAAAAAATAATCTGAATCACAATAGTCAACTAATCCATATTCTTCTGCCTTACTTTTACGTATTGCGATAAATTCATCACTATTGATATTTCCCTTTTTATATTCCTGCATCATCTGCCTTTCTGTATCACTCAATCCATTCACACCAAGATCTTGTCCATGAACGATTGTCAAAGATAGAAGAAATACCATAAGAATACTCATACATATATAAATCTTCTTTTTCATCCTTTCACCTCCTGTTTATATACTCTTTTCTTCTCACCTACTATTCTGACAATCCAATGTGAAAAAGACATTAACTCTAAGCATTTTCTTACGATTGCACCTATCTGATCTAATACAGAAAAAAACAAGTGTTTTAGATAAAAAACACTTGCCAAGAAGTAGTCTTTAGTGTATTATAAATAGGCACATTGGGGTATAGCCAAGCGGTAAGGCATCAGACTCTGAATCTGACATTTCCTTGGTTCGAATCCAAGTACCCCAGCCATGCCTATTGCAGAGGAGAAATCCTCTGTTTTTTTTATTCTATGAAACCATTTCTTAATATATTAAAAAAGAGCAAGTCATTTTTTGACTTGCTCAAATTTTTATTTATTAGCGGTTGAAGAAGAAGTTAGGAATTTGTTCGTCTTCACTTGTGTTATTTTCAACACTTGTTACAACACCAGGATTGACTGGTGATTGAATTTTAGGTTCTGTAAACAATGCATCGTTTGCGACTTGTTTTACAACAGGTTCACTACGTCTTTTACGTTGTTTTTCTTTTGGTTCTTCAAATCCAGTAGCAATTACTGTAACGATGATTGCATCACCTAATTGTTCATTGATTGCGATACCGAAAATGCAGTCAACATCTCCACCAGCTGCATCTTGGATAACAGCTACAGCGTTTTGTGCATCGAATAAAGATACTTTATCGCCACCAGTAATGTTTACGATAGCTGATTTAGCACCAGAAATTTGTGCTTCCAATAATGGTGATTGAATTGCTTTTTCAGCAGCAGAGATAGCTTTGTCTTCTCCTTCTGCCATACCAATACCGATTAAAGCACGTCCTTGGTTTTGCATAACGCTACGAACGTCAGCAAAGTCTAAGTTTACTAATGCTGGAACGGCAATTAAATCAGAGATAGTCTGAACACCTTGGCGTAATACGTTGTCAGCAGCTTGGAAAGCTTCTTCGATTGGTTTACGTCCAATTACATCTAATAAGTTGTCATTTGATACAATAATCAATGAATCAACATATTTTTTCAATTCTTCAATACCGTCTTTTGCATTGTTTGCACGACGACGACCTTCAAAAGTGAATGGGCGAGTTACAACAGCAACTGTTAAAGCACCTTCTTCTTTAGCAATCTTAGCGATTAATGGAGCAGCACCTGTACCTGTTCCACCACCCATACCAGCAGTGATAAATACCATGTCGCTTCCTTTTACAGATTCGCGGATCTCTCCTTCACTTTCTTCAGCAGCTTTACGTCCATATTCAGGATTTCCACCAGCACCTAAACCTTTAGTTGTTTCTTTTCCTAAAACAATTTTATTGTCACAAGGAGAATTTTTCATTACTTGTACATCTGTGTTGCAGATATAGAAATCTACACCTTTAACACCATCAGCAACCATGCGGTTTACAGCGTTGGATCCACCACCACCAACACCAAATACTTTAATATTTGCTACTTGATTAAATTCAGTCATATAATTTTCTTCCTCTCTTTGTTATTCTTCTTCTGCTAAAATAGCATTCTTTAGTTTCTTTGTAAATCCACCCTCATCTGTATGAGCCTTTTGATTGATTGCATCGATACTTGCTTCTAATTCATTATTATTAGCACTGATTCGATCATCATGGTGAATACGATTGATATCCTGCCAAGCATAGGCCATACCTAAGCCACAAACAAATGCACCATCTCTAGCACCGATTGCCTGTTCCTGATAAATCATTGCACTGGCATTGAAAGATTTATCTAAATCCTTCAATACAGGAATATTGCTTCCTTGTCCTGTAATGACATATCTTGATTTTCCTTGTCGAACAATTGGCAAACAAGCATCATTAACAGCTTGAATCCATTGACGAATACGAGGCAAACAAGCCTTAGCCAATTCATTTGCAGTGATTTCGACACGCATATCTTCTCTTTGTTCAATATAAATGATCACATCACTGTTTTCATCTTCCTGACCAGAGAAAATATTCTGTAGCAATCTATAACAAACATCATCCGTTAACTTATATTTTCTTTGGATTTCTTCAATGAACCATAAGTATCCATATTCCAAAGTTGTACAAGTCATTAAACGCCCTGTACTAAATAAAGCTAAAGTAGAATGATTTTGTTCCAAATCAATCTGAATTGTTACTCTTTCTGTACTTTGCGCTAATGCCGCTGTTTCTTGACCAATCGCAAAAGAATCTAGACAAAGATCTAGGATTTCTAGATTTGCCTGTTCTACACAACGTGCATAGGAATAGATTGTTTCTTTATCTGCATACAATAAATCCACATCCATAATGAAATCTTCACATTCCTGATTTAATGGAAGCTTTTGACTTACATTTCCATTCACTTCATAAGTCACCTTATTGGCATTGACAAATTCTACATCTTCATTCAATCGTTTTTGAATGGCATTTTTATAGCCTTGCTGAATATGGAACAAACGAATATTCTTTGTACCATCTTCAATCTGTACGCGTACCTTTTGTGAGCTACGCATAACATTTACACTAGGAACAGCTAACAATACGCGCTCAATTCGGTATCCTAAAGCTGCCTGTGCATTCGTTATAGCTTGACGAATGGCTGTAACAATAGCACTTTCATCGACAATCTTTTGTTTTTTATCTACACCTGAACAAGCAACTCGCTCTGTTCTTAAAACGTTGTAACGAGCTTCAAATATCTCTAAAACGATAAGACGAATCTCTTGATCAGCAATTTCGATAGCCGCATAAACTCTTTTCTTACTCATTCGACGTCTCCTTTTACATACTACTAGACAATAATACCATAATTGAATTAAAAATAGAAGATTCTCTTTTTAAATTCCACAATGAAAAAGGGCAGACACAAGCCTACCCTTCTAATTTTTCAAATGCCTTTTCCCTAAATCTTTTCTTACACAAATAATAGTCCACAATCAGAATTACTAATGAAAAATCAACCTGTACAGGAAAAGATATTTTAAATAATATACATAAAATTAAAGATAAAACATCCAAATAGATAAAGTCACGAACCAAATCATAACGCTTTAACGTTCGATATTTCGTTCTCACATTCATAAACGCAAACACAAAAGCTGCACACCCAATAATCGCATCAATACTAAAGTTGACCATAAACTTTTGCGTAAGAACCGCCTTAAAAAAGAACAACGTCAATGTTACGCTCATCACAAGCATCATGTTACAAATCTTTAGCTTTTCATCATCACGAACCACCATTTTTTCCGCGTGCTTCTTAAATGATGAGCTCTTAGAAAACTGACGATATAAACGATCAACCTTCTTATCGAAATCATCCTCTTTTTTATTCTGAATGATTTCAATCATTAACTCCTTTTTGGCCTCGATCAAATCTGACTTTTCTATTCTTTGAATGATTACTTCTCTAGACATACAGATTCAGCTTCTTCAATCTGCACATTTGTTTCATAGAATTCCTTTAATGCGATAATCGCATATTCAGTATCCTTAACACCGGCAGTTTCAAAACAAGAATGCATCGCAAGCTGAGCCAAACCAAAGTCTACCGCATGAACACTTACCTGTGTATTTGACAAGTTACCCAATGTTGAACCACCTAAAATATCGGAACGATTCGCAAAGCTTTGTACTGGAACATTTACATTTTGACAAATACCTGTAAATAGAGCACGACTAAACGCATCGGTTGTATATTTCTGGTTTGCACTTTCCTTAATGACAATACCACCATTCATAGTCACATAGTTAACGGCATCTGTCTTTTCAGAATGATTTGGATGTAGGGCATGCGCATTATCACAGCTAACTAAGAAAGTCTTCGCGATAGCTTGATAGTATTCTTCTTCTGATTTACCTAAACCATTGTTGATACGGTGTAATACATCCTTTAAGAATGTAGACATAGCACCTTGTTTTGTGTTAGATCCCACTTCTTCATTATCGAAGCAGCAATACACATTGACACTCTTTTCATTTTTAGCTTCCATAAATGCCTTTAATGAAACGAATGCACATTGTAAGTCATCCAATTTAGGACTTGAAACAAACTCATTTTCATAACCCCAAACCAATCCTTTTTGACGGTTCACCAAGAATAAATCTTTACCCAAGATATCCTTGACATCCACACCTAATTCATCCGCAACCATCTTGTCAAAAGCACCTTTTTTCAAAGCACCACAAGAGAACATTGGACACAAATCGATTTGACGATTATATTTATAACCATTATTTACTTCACGATTGAAGTGGATAGCCACATTTGGAATCATTAAAATATCCTTATCGATATATAATAATTTAGATTCAATCTTAGAACCATTTCTTACAAGGACACGACCTGCAACTGTTAATGGACGATCAAACCAAGTATTATCGATCATACCACCATAAGCTTCAACATCAAGACGTAAGTATTCTTTTGGTCCTTCTAACTCAGGTACACTTTTAACCTTGTATGTAGGTGAATCTGAGTGACTTGCACACATTTGGAAGTGATAAGAATCTAAATCCTTTCCCACCTTAAATGCGATCAAGCTTGAGTGGTTACGAATTGTATAATATTTTCCACCCGCCTTGACATCCCAAACTTTTGATTCTGGAAGATAAGTAAATCCATCTTCCTCTAAGTATGTACGAATTGTTTTGATTGAATGGAACATACTTGGACTTGATTCAATAAATTGAATTAATTCATTTGAAATTTCTACTGTATTCATTATAAAAACATCTCCTCAACTATTATTATCTACAAATATGAAGAAAAGGCAAAATTAATTTTTTGCCTCTTTTTTCTTGATTGCTGGTAAAATCAATCCTAATGCTGTTAAAACAACTGGAGTGATAACATTTAAGAATGTTGTGTACATATCGCCAGCCTTGTACATACCTAACAAGCAGCAAGCTGCTGTTAATACAAAGCACCATGCACCAAACACAATCGCAACTGTGTTATTCTTCACAAACTTATAATCACGGTGGAATAAATCTGTTTTCTTACGCAACATAACATAAGCGAAGAATACCCATAAGTAACGCATTGGCATTGTTACAGAGTTTAACTGAGTTAACTGACGAAGTACTGTATCTGCATTTGGAACTAAAGCCTGAGCCAAGATGATTGCACCTGCCAAGATATCAACCATGATGATACCATTTGAATAAGCACCTGCATCATTTTTGTGTAATAACTTACTTGGAATATATTGACGAGCATCTTCGTTGTCTAATAACATTCGTAATGGAGCATCAATACTAATGACTAATGTAGAGAATTGTCCGATACAGTTACATGCTGCATAAACAATCATCAATACATTACCCATACCATAATATTCACCTAATCTTTGGAATGCCCAATAAGAACCATTCGCATTGTATGAATCAAAGTTTGCATCGATTACAGCTGGATCAAACATCATACCCATAGCGATTGTACCAAAGATAGCACAGATGATAACCATGATAGCTGCAAAGATCATACTCTTAGGGAATCCTCTTGATGGATCTTCTACTTTATTTACATAAGGTGAAATTTTTTCACATCCACCAACCGCAAATACTAAGATTGACAATGAACTGAAATATTTCCAGTCAAATGTTGGAATCAAGTTTTTGAAGCTGAAGTCCGGAGTTAAATATCCACCGCTTGGATTAATAGCTGGAGCCGCAAACATCATTACAATATAAAGAATACTCATAACGAACATACTTGTTCCTGCAATTGTAGCCATTTTCTTTAATGGGTTTAAACCACGACTAGCTACATAACTGAATACTAACAATACAGCTAATGTCGCAAACTGAACAGCTTTTGTGTTAAAAGATGCATAAGTTTCTGAGTTTTGGAAAATCATCCAGCTTAATGCTTTCAAACCACCAGAACCCTTTGAAGCAATGTACGTAATGTGACATGCCCAATAAGTCCAACCTGCATAGTATGCAGCCTTAGGACCTGTTGTTTCGTGAATCCAAGAACTTACACCTCCACCTGAATTTTTAAATGCTGAACCTAACTCACCTACCATTAATGCATAAGGTATGAAGTAAAGCACAAACATCAAAATCCAAGAAAAGATAACTTGAATTCCGTTGAAGTACATAAATCCGTTTAGTACGTTTCCAAATCCCCAAAGTGTAGAAAAGCACATAAACGCAAGTGTGTACCACTTCATTTTTTGTGAATCATTCATTTTTACTCTCTCCTTTTTCACTGTAATTTAATTGTGACAAATATATCATTTCTTGTCAATATATATTACATTTGTCATGAATAGAAAAAGAGCATCGCTGCTCTTTACTCTAATGTTAATTCAATTTTTGTGTCCGTTGAAATCGTTGTTCCCTCTTCCACATTTTGACTGGTTACCTTACCATACCCATTCGTTTTGATACTAATACCCGTCAATTGCCAGAATACCGTAAGATCCTTGCGCGTCCACCCCGTCATATTTGGCATGCTGATCTTCGAACCATTTGTCAATACAAATACACGATCATTCGAATTGATTGTCACATTCGCATTTGGATATTGACTCGTTACACTATTTCCATCTCCAATAACTTCATAATGCACCTTTTTATCCTTCATCTTCTCATATGCATAATCCACTGTATGATTCACTAGACTTGGCATCTTGTACGTTTCCCAGCTTTCATACGCATCCTGCGTTTCATTGGTTGGATTAGTCGAAATACCATAGGTTTGAATTGTATCACGCATAATTTTTTTAAATGGTTCTGCTGAATACCCCGTGATATTCGTTGAAACCAAGCCATAATAAACCATGACCTTAGGATCATCCGCAGGAGCGGCCGCCATAATACTCGAAGTATGATAATACTCATCATATTGACCTTGATCCTGATTATAAATCTGACCTGTACCTGTTTTCATCAATAGATCAATACCATCCACTTTAAAACGTTCACCACTCGCACCATCATCTGTAACGTGCGACATCAATTCCTGCACTTCTTTAGCTGTCTGTGCAGAAATCGGCGTACCTACAGCCTTTTTCTTATACTTTTTGATCACATTACCCGTATCACTATCCACAATTGAATCAATCACATAAGGACGTACCATCGTACCATCATTAAAGATTGACGTATAGGCTTGACATAATTGTAAAGCTGTAATTGAACTTGCCTGACCAAAACCAGTCGATAGATAATCAGTTGGCAAGCCAATATTTTTAACTCCCAAAGACTGATCTACATAAGGCGTATCCACATGTTGAAAGAAGCCAAACTTATCAAGATATTCACTAAATTGATTGTAGTTGATATAGTTTGCCAAAAGCTCACAAATACCTACGTTACTTGAAAAGGCTAAACCTTTATCGAAGGTAATATCCCCAAAGTTAGCCCCCAAAGCATCTCCAATATATGGATATGGTGTTTTGGTACCATTTGGAACACGCACAATTTTTCCTGTATTTGCATCATAGTCATACCAAAACTGATACGCTGTAAAAGTCTTATTATAAGGATACACATTTGTATCTATCGCTGTCGCATACGTAAATGGCTTCATTACCGAACCACACTCGTATGTACTTGTAGAAATCGCATCTTGATAGCTAGGAATTTCCTTATGTTCATTCTGATCAAAAGTAGGATAGCTGGCCCAAGCTAAGACCTTACCCGTTTCTACTTCCATCACTAGACACCATGCCGACTTGGCCTTTTCATTATCCATTGTCTTTTGAAGCTGGGTTTCCACTGTCGACTGCAAGCTTGAATCCAACGTTAAGACAACATCATTTCCATTTTCAGCCTGTTCAATGACCTTCGTCGTTCCTGGAAGCTTAGAGCCATCCACCGTCTGCTGATATTGTTCCTTTCCATCTTTTCCTTTTAACAACTCATTTAAAGATAATTCGAGCCCTAATTTTCCAATAATCGACTGCTTATCCTCATCATAAGCAGCAAAACCAATTAAGTTTGATGAATATGGCGTTGCCGGATAATAACGACTCACTGCATCAATAAAACCAATCCCTGGAATATTGAGCTTCTTAATTTTCTTCATCGTTGATTTTTTAATACGCTTTGTCCCCGCACCCAATTCCGTCTGTGATTTGCCCGACTTTTTAGCTGCCTTCATAATTTTAATTAGCGCCTTCTCATTGACCTCATCCCCAAGAACACTCTTTAGTTTTTTAGCCGTCGCCTTAACATTTTTAACATAGTTTGGATTTCCATTGATATCCACTACACCCTTGTCTAAATATGCAACAATCGTATAGGCCGTTGTTTGTTGCGCAATAACTGTATTATTACGATCATAAATAGTTCCACGTTTCGCCGTGATTTTTTTAGTGACAATACTAGAAGCGATACGTGGATCTAAGACATTTTTTTGTGACCATATATGCTTATGAGAGAACATAGTGAAAAGAACACTAGCAATTACTAATGTTCCAATTAATGTCATTCTCAATATCATTTTTAACAGTTCTTTATTACTTTTGCGAACTGACATTTACATCACCACTCCATCTAGTCATCCATTACATATATATTATTTTCATTATCCGATACTTGATTGTCAAGCATTCCAAGTAATCTTCCCTTTTCCTGTAATGTATTGACCTCGTTTTGAAGTTCCTCAACGGTTTGTTCTTTTTTAGCTATCTCCTGACTCAATTGGTCCTCTTCCATAGAAAGTGAGATATTCCAAGAATTCACACATGTTTTTGATACGCAGTAGAAGACCGCAGATAATGCAAGCAAAGTTGAAACAAGTATTCTTGTTAATCTAAAACTTCTTTGCATATGCATCATCCTTTCTTTTCTATCCCTCTTAGTTTTGCGCTATGCGCACGATTATTATTTTCTAATTCTTCACTACTTGCTAAAACCGGTTTTCGATTCACCAGCTGATATTCTAAATTTTCTGTCCCCACTTGTGGAAGCCGCTTATTAACTTTTTTAGCTACGGCTACCTCTTTAAAAATCTCTTTTACAATTCGATCCTCTAAAGAATGAAATGTAATAACAGCCATTCGTCCATGTGGCTTCAACATGGTTAAGCCATCCTGTAAAACTGTTTCTAGCTGCTCTAATTCATGATTTACTTCAATACGAATCGCCTGGAAAGTCTGCTTTGCCGGATGTCCTTTTTTACGTAAAACAGCTTGTGGAAGTGCCGACTTAATGACATCTACAAGTTCAAATGTCGTTTCAATCGGTGCATTCTCACGTGCCTTTACAATTCTATCGGCAATCTTGACCGCAAACGGCTCTTCGCCATAACGTTTTAAAATACGAATCAAATCTTCCTTATCATACGTATTGACAACTTTATATGCATCCAAATCCTGTGATTGATCCATACGCATATCCAGTCTTGCATTCATACGATAGCTAAACCCCCTTTGGCCATCGTCAAATTGCGGACTTGATACACCCAGATCCATAAAGATACCATCGACTTTGTCGACACCTCTTTGGGCAAGCTCACGCTTTAAATTTTCAAAAGGAGAATGAATCACGGTAAAATTTTCTCCAATCGCCTTTAAACGCGGCATACTTTCATCAATCGCATTTTGATCACAATCAAACGCATATAAATGTCCAGATTTTAAACGTTTCAAGATTTCACTACTGTGCCCCCCTCTGCCCAGTGTGCAATCCACATAAATTCCATCTTCTTTTATGTTCAGCATTTCAATTGATTCATTCAACAATACACTAATATGTTCCATTCATTATTACCCCATGATTTCTGATAAGTGTTCAGCTGCTTCTTCAAAAGATGCACTCTGTTCTTCTTCCAATACTTCCCAACGTTCTTTCGACCATATCTCTAAATGATTCGCAACGCCAATAATCAAACATTCTTTTTCAAGTCCAGCCAAGGCAATTAAAGAGGATGGAATCAAAATACGTCCCTGACTGTCCATTTCACATTCCGCAGCTTTAGACAACATCATACGCTGATACATTCGCGCATCTTTATTTGTCGAAGGCAAAGTTGATAGTTTTTGATACACTTGCTGCCACTGCTCTACCGTATATACATACAGGCATCCATCAAGTCCTCGGTTTACGACAACATGTTCACCTAGTTCCTCGCGAAACTTCGCTGGCATGATCAATCGCCCCTTACGATCGATGTTATGCGCATATTCCCCCATGAACATGTGTCTTCACCCCCCACTCTATGACACGATATGCTACTTTGTACCACTATAATACATCATTAAGCTAAAAAACTCCATAAAATAATGAAATTTGTTCTGCTTTTTTTAAATCTTTAGTTATCATCAAAATAACCACTCATTTGCTAACTTGAAACGCTTACATCCCTATTTTTAGCGATTTCTTTTGACAATCATTCTCACTTTGATATAATTCCCACGTATATAGGGAGAGATGATATGAATTTTATCTATTTTATTCTGGGACTATGTCCCATTTTGTGGCTGATATTTGCGCTAACCGTATTAAACTGGCCCACATATAAAGCTGCATTTGGATCTTTATTAATTTCTGCACTTTTATCCATCGCAATCTGGCAACAAAGCTTTCTAAATACTTTTACAGCTGCCTGCGAAGGATTCTTGATGGCTTTATGGCCTATTATCGTTGTCATTATCGCAGCCGTATTTACATATAATTTATCTTTACGTACACGCGGTATGGAAATCATTAAACAAATGATTACCAGTGTCTCAAGTGATAAACGAATCTTAGTATTACTTGTCGCATGGTGCTTTGGAGGCTTTATGGAAGGAATGGCCGGATTTGGAACTGCGATTGCGATTCCTGCAAGCATGCTTGTGGCATTAGGCTTTAACCCATTATTTTCATGCTTAGTATGTTTAATTGCCAATGGCGTACCCACTCCATTTGGTTCCATCGGAATTCCAACTGTCACACTAGCTAACTTAGTCGGACTTGAAAATACACAGCTTGCCTTTACCCAAACCTTACAACTCGCTCCATTCATGATCCTATGTCCATTCTTGATTGTCATGGCAACTGGAAAGGGCTTTAAAGCATTAAAAGGCGTCACACTTGTCACGCTTGTTTCTGGATTGAGCTTCTTAATTCCACAAATGATCGTCGCTAAATTTGTCGGCGCTGAGTTATGTGTTGTGGTAGGAAGTGTTTGTTCTTTATTATGTACAATTCTTTTAGGATCAAAGGTAAAACCAGAACCTGAATACAAAATGCAACTAGAGGCACATGAAAAAATCACAGCTTCTAAGGCATTAAAGGCATGGTCACCTTTTATCTTTATCTTTATTTTCTTATTATCAACATCTAAACTCGTAATGCCAGTCAACACATACTTATCAAAGTTTGCGACAAGCACTACAATCTATACGGGAGACAATCCAAGTACAATGACATTTACATGGATCAACACACCAGGTGTATGGATCTTCTTATCCGCTATTTTAGGTGGATTGATTCAAAAAGCTACTTTTAGAGATTTTAAAGTTGTATTTGTCGCAACATTGAAACAAATGTCACAAACCATTATTACAATGCTATGTGTATTAGGATGTGCCAAAATTATGGGATATGCTGGAATGATTGCTTCCATTGCTTCCTTTGCAATTGCGATTACAGGTAGCTTCTATCCATTCTTTGCACCATGGATTGGATGTCTTGGAACATTTGTGACAGGATCTGGAACAAGTTCTGGTGTACTATTTGGTGCCGTACAAGAAAGTGCAGCACAAAGTCTACAGGCTGAGCCATATTGGATTGTCGCATTAAACTCACTTGGTGTTGCTGCTGGTAAAATGCTTTCACCACAATCGATTGCTATCGCATTAAGCAGTGTTGATGGACAAGGACAGGATTCAAAATTATTATCGATAATCTTACCTTATGGTGTCGGTTTTATTATCGCAATGAGCTTTGTTGCTTACTTCGGACAAATGATTTTCTAAAAAAAAAACAGGCTTAAGGAAAAATTCCTTAAGCCATTTTTATTGCCTGTACTGCAACACATCCAGGTCCACCCTGCGTAATAAATGCGCTAGATAATGGATAAATCACTACCTTTGCACCTTCAAAAGTTTCTTTGATTTTCTTTTCAAACATCATTGCTAAATCTTCATTAAAGGCATGTGAAATATAGAATGTATAAGCTGGAGTAAATCCATTATTTTTAAAATCTTCAACCACCATATTGACAGCCTTTTTATATGTTCGGCTTACACCAAACTTATCTAAGCCTATGCCATCTACGCCTTTTTTCAAAATTGGAATTAATTTTAATGCACCACCTAAAGTAGCGGCTAACCCTTTGATTCTTCCTCCACGAACTAAGAATTGGAAATCCACAGGAACTAAATATGATCCTTCCTGCATACGGCTTTGAACAACCATCTTCACGATATCCTTGGCACTTGCCCCATTATTTGCCATCTCCAAAGCAGTATCCACCATCAAACGATGTGGTCCACATAATGTTTGTGTGTCCACAACATGAACCAATTCCGGATGGTCACAAGAATTCTTTGCCATCATAGCCGTCTGGTATGTTCCACTTAAACCAGAAGCCATCGCAATATCAATGACTTCATCGCCATCTTTGGAAAGCTCATTATATAAATCAATCTTTTCACCAAGACTTGGCTGTGAAGTTTTTGGAATCTTATGATCTTCAATCATCGTTAATAATTGTGTACTTGTGATGTCCTCAAAATCTCGATATGTTTGTGAATCCACAGTGATATTCAAAGGAACAATCGATAACCCTTTTTTCTTTGCCGGTTCAATCGAATATAAAGTCGATGAATCAGAAACAATATGAATCATTCTTTTTTTACCTCTCTTTAGATAAACAATAATATAGATAATTCAATAAGTCAATACATCTAGTATTAATTTCTAGATTGTGTAAGAATTTATTTTATGTTACACTATAATCATGAAAAATTATACATTTCCAAGATGGAACGAGTTACCTGAAATCGACCTATATATGGACCAAGTGATTACCTATATCAATGAAAAACTAAAGGATACCTATTTCTTTGAAGAAAAGTTTATCACTAAATCCATGATCAATAATTATGTCAAAACTGGTATCGTGCATCCGCCAGTAAAAAAACATTACACAAAAAGTCATTTAGCTTACTTTTTAGTTTTAACTATTCTTAAAAGATGCTACTCTATGCAACAGATCACATCACTACTTCATATTTATACAGATGTAAAGGATTCTTCTATCGAACAAGCCTATGACTTATTTATATCTCGATTTGAAGCTTCCCTAAATGATGTATTTGAAAACAACCGTAATACTATCGAATTTGAAAACGTCAACCATGAACAAGAACTCATGGATAACGTCATTCAATGCGTTATTTATAAGCTACATACTGAATATACACTTAAAAGCTATGAACATGAATAGAGAGTAATCTCTATTTTTTATTTTGCACCAAAAAAAAGAAGATGTACAATGTACACCTTCATTAAATTAGTCAACTACAACAGTCCATCCATAAGGATCTTCAATCGTACCCCATTGAATACCTGTTAATGTATCATATAACTTTTGTGTTAATTCACCTGTTTTAAAATCTGAAACAGTTACAACATCACCCTTATAATAAAGTTCTCCAATTGGACTAATAACAGCCGCTGTACCAGTTCCCCAAGCTTCTTGTAGTTTACCATTGTGACCAGCTTCCATCAATTCATCCACAGATAAGTGTCTTTCTTCAATTTCATATCCCCAATCCTTTAAGATATGTAAAATGGAATCACGAGTAACACCAGGAAGTACTGTACCTTCACATGGAGCTGTCACAATCTTATTATCAATTTCAAACATTACGTTCATAGAACCAACTTCTTCAATATATTTACGGTGAACACCATCCAACCATAATACTTGAGAATAACCTAATTCTTCAGCCTTTACCTGAGCAGCTAAGCTACCTGCGTAGTTTCCTCCACATTTAGTAAATCCTGTACCACCCTTGGCAGCACGAACATATTCATCTTCTACATAGATTTTAACAGGGTTTACACCTTCTGCATAATAAGCACCTACAGGCGAGCAGATAATCATAAATTTGTAATGCTTAGCGGCATGTACACCAATAGCTGCTTCTGTCGCAAACATGAATGGACGAATATATAAAGATTCACCTTCACCTGTTGGAATCCAGTCTTCTGAATACTTAACGATTGTCTTTACTGCATCCACAAACATATCTACATCTAAAGTAGGCATACTTAAACGTTTGTTTGAATTCGCAAAACGCTTCGCATTCATTTCAGGTCTAAACAATTGAACCTTTCCATCCTTTGTACGATATGCCTTCATACCTTCAAATGTTTCTTGGGCATAGTGCAAAACCATACTCGCTGGATCAAATTCTAATGGTCCATAAGGTACGACTCTTGCGTCATGCCAACCTTGACCTGCATCCCAATCCATCACAAACATATAGTCTGTATAGTATTTACCAAAACCTAAAGGTCCGGCTGGTTTTTCTTTTAAGTTTTTACTTTCTACAAATTGTACTTCCATAATTTGTCCTCTTTTCTAAACATGATGATAATATCACACTTTGTAACTTATTTCAATATCTTACATTTATTTACATTCATTTTCAAAGAAATGAATAATTGTCTCAATCATAACACCCGTAGCTACTTCATCCTTATCGCTCGTTCCTGCAATATCTAAGTGAATCCATTTCGTACCGTCTTCAATGAATTCCTCTAAGAAAGCAGCCGCTAAGCTTGCATTACCACCCAATGTCTTCGAGTTAACAATATCGGCCACCTTAGAGCATTTCAATTCCGAATGGAAATATTCATCAACCGGTAAACGCCAGATTTGTTCCTTTGTAGCTTTACTAGCACCTAAGAAAGGCAAATAGAAGCTATCATCATTACTAAAGATTCCTGTATATGTACTTCCTAAAGCACGTACACAAGCACCCGTTAAGGTTGCCATATCAATGACACGAGTCGCCCCTAGCTTTTGTGCCATTGTCAAGGCATCCGCTAAAATCAATCTTCCCTCTGCATCCGTATTTGTGACTTCAATTGTTTTACCACTTAATGAAGTAATCACATCTCCATCTACAAATCCATGTCCATTCACTTTATTTTCAGTGATTGGTAAAACACATACAATATTCTTTTCAATTTTCAATTCGGCAATTAATTCCAATGCACAAAGCATATTGGCAGCTCCACACATATCATATTTCATACCATGCATATTCGATTTGATATTGTAACCACCCGCATCATATGTTAAGCCCTTACCAACAAGCGCTGTATATTCTTCGTCTTCTTTGCCACCATCATAACGAAGCACAACCATGTAACAAGGTCGATCAGAGCCTTGGTTGACCGCTAATAATGCACCGGACCCAATTTCTTCTAGATCCTCTTGTGCTAAGACTTCAATTTCCATATTGTATTTTTCAGCAATCATCTTAGACTCATCCACCAAGTGATCTGGTGTTAGATAATTTGCGGGCATATCACTGATTTCACGCGCATGATTCACAATACGAGCTACAGTCATACCTTTTTCAAATTCCGCTTTAAAGCTATCACATTCAAGCTCATACACCTTTGTTTCTTTATAGCTATAAGCACCATATACAAGACCAAAACCAGCCGCATACGCTGTTTTTTCATTAACATATGCCAAATAATCATCGGCTTCCACTTTACTATAGGCTTCTTTGATGTTCTTCTTTCCATCACCCAAACCAACAACGACTACTTTTTCACAATCCATTTGATTCAATGTATAAATCGTTGTGATCTTGCCAAATTCTAAATCCAATTTAACATCTTTAAAAGCAGCTAAGCTTTCAGGAAGAACTTCCCCCTCAAATAATCCAATACAAATATTTTTCATTTATTTTACCTCCGTCATTGCCTTTGATTTTTTTGCGCATACATCCATTGCCGCTTCAATGCTCGCTCTAAAGCCCATTTTTTCAAGTTCACAAACCGCATCGATCGTTGTACCACCAGGCGAACAAACCATATCTTTTAAAGCACCTGGATGCATACCTGTTTTAAGCACCATCTGCGCACTTCCAAGTACAGCCTGTGCCGCAAACACAAGAGCCTGCTTGCGTGGTAAGCCTTGTTTTACAGCCGCATCCGCCATAGCTTCAATCATCATGAATACATAGGCAGGACTTGACCCACTCACACAAGTTACGGCATCCATCATTGTTTCATCAACTACTTCACATTTTCCAAAACTATTAAATAAAGCCTGAATACATGCCTTATCTTCTTCATTGCACAAATCATCAAAGCTAATCGCACTCATAGCCTGCAAAACCAAGGCTGGTGTATTTGGCATAGCCTTGATTACCTTGATATCTTTTTCAAAATAATGCTTTACATCTAAAATAGTAACACCGGCTGCGATGTCCACAATAATCACATCATCCTTTACACTATCCTTGATGGATTCAATTAAAGCCTTATAATGTTTAGGTTTTACGCTTAAAACTAAAACATCACTGTTTGAAGCGACAAAATTGGCATCCATCGACGTCTTTACACCATACTTCTTTTCTAAACGCTCTAGATTTTCAGGATGATGATCATTCACAAGAATATTTTTAAATACCTTCTTCTGCGCAATTCCTTCAATCATGGCTGAACCCATGTTGCCAGCTCCAATAAAGCCAATTGTATCTTTCATAAATGTGTTTCCCCCCTTATATTGAATATGTCTTTCTTCTTGAAAACTCCTTTTGTTTTCCTTCATTCCAATCCTCTAAATTTCGATAATAGCCTGATACACGAGAATAAATCTCAGTCGGTTTATGACATATACTACAATCTGAATGTTTACCACTCATGTAACCATGCTCTTCACATACCGAATACGTTGGTGTAATCGTAAATACAGGTACATTATAGTTTTCATAAATTTTCTTTACTAACAAGGCTGCCATCTTCCAGTTATCGATGCCATGATCAATAAAAACTGGAAATGACGTTGATCCAGTATAGCGATTTTGAAGCTTTTGTTGAATATCTAAAGCCTCAAATACATCATCTGTACTTGCGACATCTAAATGCGTGGAATTTGTATAATATCCATAACTTTGAATCTCTGGATACAACTCATGATCTAACTTTGCAAAATGTGTACATACACTTTCTGCAGGTGTTGCTTCTAGATTGATCTTTTGATCCTGCTTTGAAATCTTCGTATTAAGAAAATCCAAGACCTCACACGCAAATACTTGGGCATTTGAATCCATTAAATCTTTTTTTAACCATGAAGCATTTAGACAAGCTTCATTCATGCCTACAATACCTAGGGTACCATAATAATGATCAAAGTTTGATATATAAGTCTTTGTGTAGGGATATAAACCAGCATCTAATAATTGATTTAATACCTGGCGTTTGACATGGAAGCTACGAAATGCCACATCACTTAAATAATCCAAACGTTTAAAGAAATCTTCCTTAGAGCTGGATAAATAAGCCATACGAACAAGATTTAGCGTAACTGTTCCCATACTTCCGCAACATGGTTCATATCCAAAATAGCCTTGTACATCCTTTTGTTCCTTGGTTAGAAAATAAGGCGTTCCATATTTTGCGCAGGCCTTAAATAATTCCTCTTCATGCATCCAGTCAAAGTCAGGCTGTAAATAGAGGGCAACAATTGGAAATTGAAAGCCACGCCCTGAAATATCACCTTTATGCAAGATTTCAAAAAGCGCATTATGTAAAAGCTTCATTTCCTTTGCGCAATCTCCATAGGTAAAGTCTTCTTCCTTACCAGCTACAATTGCCTTTTTAGCTTTAAAATCATCCGGAACATTCCAATCCATTGTAATTTGGCTAAATGGTGCCTGCGTTCCCCATCGAGATGGTATATTTATCCCATATATAAAGCTTTCTAAACAATCCAATACCACTTTTTTAGAAAGCTTGTCCTTATGAATAAAGGGCACTAGCAACGTATCAAAATGTGCCAAAGACTGCGCACTGGCCCATTCATTTTGCATAATACCTAAAAAGTTGACCATTTGATTACACAAGGTGCTTAAATGCTTTGCCGGTAAACTTGAAATCATTTTATTAACTGAAGGAAGACCTTTTAAAATCAATTGTTCCAAGGACCATCCTGCACTTCCCCCTGTCAACATATGAATGTTGTGAATATAAAAATCCCCATTTTTATGCGCATTGGTAATTTGCGTATCATAGACTTCACTCAGCCAATAGTTGGATGTGATCATACCTGAATTCGATAGAATCAAGCCTCCTACTGAGAATGTAGCTAAGGAGTTTTCATCTTCTAAAGGCAGGTTGTTATCGAGATAGGAATTGACCAAATGAATATATTCACTGGCCGTCGATTGAATCTTACGCACATTTTCTCTTTGTTTACGATATAAAATATAGGTTTTTGCGACTGGATAATAACCCGATTCGGACAATGTTTTTTCTACACTATCCTGGATCATTTCTACACTGATTCGATTGTCCTTGACCTTCGATTGAAAATCAGCTGTAGCACGTAACACCAACAAATTAATAATCGCATCATCCTTTTCCATACCAAGTGAATCAAAGGCTTTTGATATCGCAGAAAAGATTTTGGAAGAATCAAATGTTACGATGGAACCATCTCTTTTTTCGACTTCTATCATACTTGTTTACCCCCTTATCTTTACGGTATCGACATATTTTTCTAAGATTGTTTTATATTTTAAAATCTGTTTTTCATCTGGACTATGCAAGGAATGATCAATGGTTGTTTCATTATTTTGAAATGGCTGTAAAACTACCATATGCACACCTTGAATCCATTGTCCTAATTCCTCGATATTTTTTTCATTATGAAATTCATTGACTAATGTAACACATAAATCAAAAGGAATATGTGATGTTTTTAATAAACGCAATGATTTTTCAATTTCATTTATATCAATATCTTCTACGCCACACGTTTTAGCATAGGCACTCGGTGCATTTTTGATATCTAAGCTTATCGAATCAACTAATTTTTCATGAATGATTTTATGAAGACGATCATAATACATTCCATTGGTATGAAGCTTAATTTTATAATTCAATGTTTTCGCATATTTTAAAAAGGAAACAACACCCTCATGCATCAATGGTTCTCCGCCAGATATATAGATTCCATCTAAATCTTTACGATGACTCTCTAAATATTCATTGATCTTTTCAGTAACAATCGGATATCTGTTTTCCTTTAAATAAACCAAATCTCTAGAATGACAATATGGACATTTCAAGTTGCATCCTCCTGTATATAAGGAACAGCTTAAATGACCTTCATAATCCGATAGGGACAGCTTCTTTAATTTATAAAACTGCAAATTAGTCTGCTCTAAATCGGCATAGCTTCTTGCGTGTGTAGAGAGTGTCTGATAAAACTTGGAAAATACTTCAATTTCATTGGCATCTAGATCCTGCGTGATATGATGCCACCAGTCTCTTCGAATACCATAGATTTCGGAGATGTGTTTTTTGGTCAAAGCCGTTGTATAAAGTTCTTTGGCACGTTTATCCTTCACACTTGTCTGAATCGAAATATAACCCAATGCATTTAATTTCTGTACATTTTTAGTGACAGTCCCCTTGTCGTAACCTCCCACCTGTACAATTTGTTGTAAAGAAATCCCTTCATTTTCATAGATTTCAATCAAGATAGGTAACTGGGCATAGCTTAAATTTAAATCTTGCAGCATTTTATCATAATATTTTTGTGTACTTCGATAGAGAATACTTGAGTCCATCAATAAATCATTCTGTTTTTCCATACAAGTATTATAAGGTATTTTGATAAAGAAAAAAAGGACCGAAGTCCTTTTGAGATTATTGTGGTTTTGCGTCGAAATGTTCGTCACGAACAACAACGTCGTGAGCTCCACCTTCAACTATACTTGTACTAGATACTAAAGTAACTTTCGCATTCTTTTGAAGTTCTGGAATTGTTAGGCATCCACAGTTGCACATTGTATGACGAATCTTAGATAAAGATAATCCTACATTGTCTCTTAAGCTGCCTGCATATGGTACATAAGAATCAACACCTTCTACGAAAGACATCTTTTTGTCTCCACCAACATCATATCTTTGCCAGTTACGAGCACGGGCACTACCTTCACCCCAGTATTCTTTCATATAGTTTCCGTTGACACTTACGATTTTGTTTGGAGCTTCTTTGAAACGTGCAAAGTAACGTCCTAACATAACAAAGTCAGCACCGAATGCCAATGCCAATGTAATGTGATAATCATGGACAATACCACCATCTGAACAAATTGGAACATAAATGCCTGTTTCTTCAAAGTATTCGTCACGAGCTTTCGCTACATCAATTGTAGCTGTTGCCTGTCCACGTCCAATACCTTTTTGTTCACGTGTGATACAGATAGAACCTCCACCGATTCCAATTTTGATAAAATCTGCTCCAGCTTCTGCCAAGAAACGGAATCCATCTCCATCAACAACGTTACCAGCACCAACTTTTACACTGTCACCATAGTGTTCACGAATCCATTTGATTGTTTCAGCTTGCCATGCAGAATAACCTTCACTTGAATCAATACATAAAACATCAACACCAGCTTCCACTAATGCAGGAACACGAATCGCATAGTCACGTGTATTGATACCTGCACCTACAATGTAGCGCTTTTTGTCATCCAATAATTCATTTGGATTGTCCTTGTGTGATTCATAGTCTTTTCTGAATACGAAAGCCTTTAAATGTTGTTCTTTATCAACAATAGGCAACTGGTTTAATTTATGCTCCCAAATTAAATCGTTTGCCTCTGACAATGTAATATCTTCGTCTCCAACAATCAACTTTTCAAATGGTGTCATGAATTCTTTTACCTGAATCGAATGATCCATACGACTTTCGCGATAATCACGACTTGTTACAATACCGACCAATTTTCCATCAGCCTTACCATTGTCTGTAACAGCCATTGTTGAATGTCCTGTTTTTGTACGAAGAGCAATTACATCCTCTAATGTTGCTTCAGGGCTAATATTTGAATCGCTGCCAACAAATCCAGCCTTAGTCGATTTTACTTTTCGAACCATAGCGGCTTGAGACTCAATTGTTTGACTACCGTAAATAAAACTTACTCCACCCTCACGTGCAAGTGCACAAGCCATTTCTTCACCACTAACAGCTTGCATAACAGCACTTACCATTGGAATATTTAATGAAAGTGCAGGCTCTTCACCTTTTTTGAATTTTACTAAAGGCGTTTTTAAACTTACCTTATCCGGTGTACAATCCGGACCCGTATAACCTGGAATCAATAAATACTCACTGAACGTTCTAGATGGTTCTTCAAAAAATTTTGCCATTGTTTATCTCCTTCTCAATTTAACATCTATTATATGTTTTGACCATTAAGCCGTCAAGCCAAATTGACAAACAACAACACTAAATGCTGCAATATGAATATCATACGTATTTAATGCGTTGCACGTGCCATTATCAAACAAGACAGTAGCCTCTTGGTCTAAATGATAATCATAAGGAATATTAGTTGGGTTGAAAAAAGCTACACAATGATCATCCCCCTTTTGACATGCATACACTAAGACTTGATCATAAATCGAATCAAATTGAACACCCGCCTCAATTTCTTCTGTTGTGCTCAAACGGAAACAAGGATGTTTCTTTCGAATTTCAATCAATTCCTTGGTTCTTTCTACAATTTCAATATGATGATCCCTTCTTTGATAATCCACACGATTATAGTTATCCGAACGATTGTATGTATTTCCTAAATTCTGTTTTGTACGACCAAACTCCTGGCCACAATGAATAAAAGGAATACCCTGTGCGAGTAAAACCATCGCATTCGCAAGAATTTGACGTTTCTCTCTTAAATCACGACTTTCTCCATGACAACATACACGGTTCTTATCCCATAATGTATGGTTATCGTGGCATTCTACATAATTAACAACCTTGGTTGGACTATCAAACACATGATCTAAACAGCTTGCCGCCATGCAGCATTGTACCTGATAAAATAAATCGGCTTGTCCAGACGCAAACCCCTTACGAGATAGTTCTTGATTCGATCCACGAACCACCTCACGGAAACGATCTGAGAAATGTCCAACATGTGGCATTTTTGCCTGATTCAATTGCGATGCACGAATTTCTTCGGCTACAAAGCTAGGCATATTCCAGCCTTCGCCATAAATCATAAAGTCTGGCTTGATTTTTTTACATTCAGCACTGATTTCATTCATTAAGTTATAATCTAAAATTCCCATCAAATCAAAACGGAAGCCATCGACATCAAACATCTCAACAATCTGCTTACAAGTATCAATAAAATATTTGCGAGCCATAAAAGGCTGTGTATCAATATCATTTCCACAGAAACTTCCATTCGAGAATTCACCTACACGATTCATCAAGAAATAATAATCAGGCACCATATTTTCTAGTGCAAAATATTCTTTAACATAAACATGGTTAAATACTAAATCCAAATTGACACGAATTCCCGCCTTATGACAATCATGTACAAGCTTTGCGAATTCCTCAATACGCAACTTTGCGTTATTCGGATCCAAAGAATATGCTCCTTCTAAGCAACGATATTGCACGGGATCATAACCCCAGTTATAGAATATATTGGGATAGATTTCATCCACACTTCCAAAATCAAACACAGGCATCAATTGTACGTGGGTAATTCCTAATGATTTTAAATAACTGAAACCTGTATTGTGGGCTTTGGTGATTTCATTTTCTTCGGTAAACCCAACAAACTTTTTAGGATGACTTACCCCAATTCCTGTTTGTGAAGTCATGTCACGAATACTTGCTTCATAAATAATCGCATCACATTCACTTCCCATAGGCTTCATCTTTATTTTTTTTGGAAGTTTTACTGTTTTAGGATCCACAATCACACTATATTGTGAATTGGCACCCGTGAAACAAGTATAAGGATCTGTCACCCCTTTATATTCTCCATTGACTCGTACTAAATAAGAATAATGAACTCCATTTAAATCCTTTTTAATAGTTAACGCAAAAACACCATGCTCTTCACGCTTTAAAGCTACAACTTGCTTATGCCCATTTAAAACATAGCCTACGCTTACAGATAATGCGGTAGGCGCCCAAACTTTAAATGTAGTCTGCTCCGGTGTGTAAGTAACACCTAAATCATCTTTATCGTAGGTAAATTCCTTCGCAAAACGTTCCGTTTTTACAATATGAGAATATTTTGCGACACATGTCTTACAATGTTCATCAAACACTAAATATTCCTCACCTACATTGAGTGTTCCATTTAAAGACAGTTGATAATGGGTAAATCCATTATATAGATCACATCGCGATTGAATCGTTAAAGGTATAATACGATTCTTCGTATCCTTCATATGGAAGATGCGACTTTCTCCTCCAAAGAAGTTTTTGGACATATATACATCCAAACAATTATAATCATCTAAATAAGCTTCATAAGGCTCTTTCATTCGCATAGGGTACAACTCCTTCACTTTATCTATTGTAACATGTATAAAGACAATTTAGATAAAAAATGTTACACTACTACATAGAGGTGAACAAAAATGAGTACATATCGAATAGAAGAAGACTGCTTAGGACAGGTTCAAGTAGAAGCGGATAAATATTGGAAATCCCAAACACAAAGAAGCCTTGAAAATTTTAAGATTGGTAAAGAAATTATGCCGACATCTTTGATTCATAGCTTTGCGATTTTAAAGGAGGCTTGCGCAAAGGCCAACCTACACTTTAATAAAATAAGTGAGAAACAATGTGAAGCCATTGTAGAAGTATGTCAAAAAATTGAGGATGGACAGTATTTAGATCAATTCCCTTTGCATGTGTGGCAAACAGGTTCAGGAACACAAACCAACATGAATGCCAATGAAGTTATTTCCATGTTAGGAAATGAACTCGCAAATGAAAACATTCTACATCCAAATGATACAGTAAATGCTTCCCAAAGCTCAAATGATACTTTCCCGGCTGCCTTGCATATTATGGTTGCTCAAAAAATCAATGCTGAATTGATTCCTCAATTGGATATGATGATTGAACAACTTCAAAAGCTAGAAAAAGAAAATGAAGGTATTATTAAAATTGGTAGAACCCACCTTCAAGATGCGACTCCTTTATATTTTTCACAAGAACTAAGTGGCTATCGCTCTATGATTGAGCATAGTAAGCAACAAATCTTAGATAGCTTGAAATATGTATATGAGCTTGCCTGTGGGGCTACAGCTGTAGGTACAGGTATCAATTGTCCAGAAGGCTTTGATGAAGTGGTTACTAAAATCATTTCAGAAAAGACAAATCTTCCATTTGTACCAGACCCAAATAAATTCCATGCCCTAACAAGTAAGGATGCGATGGTTTATACAAGTGGAGCATTAAAAGGACTTGCTGCTAACTGTATGAAGATTGCCAATGATGTCAGATGGCTTGCGAGTGGTCCAAGAAGCGGTATTCATGAAATCGATATTCCTAGTAATGAACCAGGCTCAAGTATCATGCCAGGTAAAGTCAATCCAACACAATGTGAAGCTTTGACAATGGTCGCTGTTCAAGTAATGGGAAATGATACAGCCATTGGTATTGGAGCAAGTCAAGGAAATTTTGAATTAAATGTCTTTATGCCATTAATTGCCTACAATATGGATCAAAGTATTCAATTATTGGCAGATGCAATCCATTCATTTACTATTCATTGTCTAGTTGGATTAAAAGCGAATAAAGAAACAATGGATAAAAATCTACATAACTCATTGATGTTAGTAACTTGTTTAAATCCAGTGATTGGCTATGAAAAAGCAGGTCATGCCAGCCAATATGCATTTAAAAATAACTTAACTTTAAAGGAAGCTATTTTAGAATTAGGATTCTTAACAAGTGAAGAATTTGATCAATATGTACAGCCTGCAAAAATGATTCATAAATAAAATAAAAGGTATTTGATCCTACATAATAGGACTAAATACCTTTAATACATTTCGATACAATTTAAGTGCTGGATTGGTGTTTACACACTCATCCAATGTCACTTCATGACAGACTTTGAATATTTCTTCAAAGTCCTTTTTTATGTCCACTAAACAATCCGTTTCATGCATCCATACACCACATTCATAATGTTGATAGTATGATCTAAAATCCATATTCACTGTTCCTACCAATGCACTAGAATCATCGATGATACAAACCTTTCCATGAATAAAGCCTGGTGTATATTCATAGATTTTTACGCCCGCTTTAATTAATGTATCAAAGTTTGCCTTTGTGACCTGATAAACCATCTTCTTATCCGGAATACCTGGTACGACGATTCTTACATCAACTCCATTGGAAACGGCAAGCTTTAAACTAGAAATCATTTCGGAATCCAATATTAAATATGGTGTTGTGATCCAAAAATAATCCTTTGCACATCCTAACATATTTAGATGCATATTTAAGCCAGTGTTATTTTCGTCAGTCGGAGAATCTGAAAATGGAATAATAAAGCCTTTTGTTTTTTGATTTGAAAACAAAGTTCGATCTTTTATAAACCTAGAATACGATGTATATTGAGATGCCTGATAATTCCAAATCTGTAAAAAAGAAATGGTAAACATTTCGACACCAGCTCCCTTGATCAAACACCCCATATCCTTCCAATGTCCAAATCGTTTTTTCGTATTAATATATTCATCGGAAATGTTGCAACCTCCTGTAAAGGCCACCTTACCATCAATGACTAAAATCTTACGGTGATCACGATTGTTCATTGCCATGGCTAGTTGTGGTCTTAAAGGATTAAACACGTGAGTTTTGACGCCTCGATCATTTAACCATTTGGCATAATCTCTAGGCAAATATGTTAAAGAGCCCATATCATCATAGATAACTCGAACATCGACTCCCATAGCGGCTTTATCCATTAATATCTGAAGAATAGTATTCCACATGACACCTTTATTGATAATAAAGAATTCCATAAAAATAAAATCTTCAGCTTTAATAAGTTCTTCAATAAAAGACTGATATTGATCTTCTCCTGAAGGAAAGTAGGTAACTTCACAGTTTTCATAAACAGGAAAGTATCCGTTTGACCATGCCATAGATGTCATTTTATCTAATACATAATCATCTTCATGAAGATCACTTAAAATTTCAATGTTTTGTAGAGCATATTTTTTATAGTCAGAATAAGCCTGACGGTCTTTGATCATTAAAGCCTTTGGAATCTTACGATTGCCAATTAACAAATAAACAAGTCCTCCAAAAATAGGAAAAGCCATAATTAACAGTACCCATAAAAGCTTAGAGCTAGAATCGGAGTCACGATTAATGATATGCATACATACGCATAGACTAAATATAATCAAGATATAGTAAACAATAAAGAATTTTTGACTAAAATAGCTCACCAAAAAAAACAGTGTTAAAAATTGGAGTAATACAGCTAAGATAATATAGATAGGTTTTGATTTACAATATTTCAAAATTTTATGCATATTGGTATTATACGCTAGAAAAACATAAAAAAAAAGCAGACAAGCCGCTGTATTTGTAAAAAAAAGGACCCGGCAGCTAGCTATCTTCGCAGGGGCAAGCCCAACTATTGTCGCCG
>NZ_QRVI01000019.1 GCF_003458715.1 Eubacterium sp. AF22-8LB | reverse complement strand
AATCAGAAGTGTACATTCTTAAATGATCATTTATGTACATATTTAGATTATCATTTATATAGTTTGTTATAAGATAAGAATAAATGTTGAAGAGGCAATTTTACAAACATATTTTAAAGAATATAAAAAATATAAGAAAAACACCTATAAGCTTTTTCCATATATATTTTGAGAAAAAAGGTTAATCTTTTATGTTCTAAGAGGGCATATAATTATGAAGTGTTATAAATTTATCATAACACTTTTCTAAAGTTACAAATATAGCAAATTATTCTGTTTCAATTTATCTTTGTCAAATTATCTTCGTCAAAATCAAAATATATCATCATAAGCGAAACCCATCTATTATTTATAGATTTTTGATCAGATTTTTACTTAGAAGATACGTAAATACGTCAACTTCTCGTGATTTATAAACATCTATAATTTCAAATGATTTAAAAAAGTCCAAATGGCTTTAAATAAAGCTGAAATGCAACGAATGTAGTTTAAAGAGTCGTGATAAATACTTTGTGGGGTTTTTAGAATCGTTAATAGGTAGGGCATAGAAAAATATGAAATGATAGTAATTGCGATTGAAATAACGAGTCCTAAAATTAAAGAAGCCGCGACGCTTTTCTTTAATTCATCTTCATTTCTTGACCCAAAATAACGAGCTGTAACAATACTAAAACCAGTGCCACAACCATTAGAAAACTGTACAATCAATTCAAAGATTGCGGCAGTGGCCCCCATGGCAGCCAGTGCATTGTCTCCTAAAAAATGTCCAACTAATACAGTGTCAATTGTATTATAGAGTTGTTGAAATAGATTGGAAAAGAAAAGTGGGATCACAAAGAAGAGTAGTCCTTTTGCGATGCTTCCTTGCGTTAAAGAATGATTTTTCATGAAACAAGCCTCCTTTTTGAATATAGAATAAACCATGTGACTAAAACAATACCTTTTATGATGCTAGAAACAGAAATAGCCCACCATACTCCATTAACCCCTAAGAAATGTGAGAATACAAGAGCCATAGGAATTCTTGCGGAAGTAAAGACAATGGAAACAATACTTGGAGGTAATGTTTTACCTAATCCGTTAAACGCTCCTTGTGTAGCAATTTCTATGCACATAAAGAGTTGAGAGAATCCAAGTATAACTAGATAGTCAATTCCATATGGAAGGATATTAGGTTCGTGGATAAAACAAGAAAAAATAGGACCAGGAAGGAAAATTAATATACATGAAGTAAGCAATCCCCATAAACCAACGACAAGCATTCCAGTTTTATAACCTTTTTGAACTCGATTATAGTTTTTTGCTCCATAATTTTGCGAAGTGAACGCATTGATAGATGCACTAAATCCATCGGCAGCCATCCATGAAATGGATTCGATTTGAGATCCTACTTTTTGAACGGCAACACTTATAGCTCCAAAGCTAGAAATTAAACGAGCAATGTACATGGAAATGCATGTAAATAACATGCTCTGAATAGAAGGTGGGAAGCCTATTTTTAAAATTTTAGATATGTGAGTTTTATCTGGTTTTGATAATAACTGTATTTCTTGAAATAAATCTAATTTTTTAGCATCATATAAAAAAACTAAAGTAACAATAATTTGAGCAATAATGGTTGCAAGAGCTGCACCAATGACTCTAAGGTTACAAACAAAAATCAAAACAGGATCTAAAATAAGATTTAAAACTAAACCTGTTGTGGTTGCGATAAAAGTACTTTTTGAATGACCTGCAGCCGTTAAAATACCCGTGAAGATTTGATTCACAAATGAGAAAATAATAAAACCACATGTAATCCATAGATAATTTTGTGCGTCTTGAATTATTGTTGGATCTTCCAAATTGAAGAGTTGTATTAAATTTTTTTGAAAAACAATAATAATGATTCCATAAATCAACGCAAACAATATTGAGCTTTGAAAAGCGGCTTCAATATAATTCTTTGTTTCCTCTTTATTATTAGCTCCTAAGCTTTGTCCAACTAATGCTTGAGAACCAATTTTAGGCATATTTACTAATCCATTTGCCAAATACATGAAATTTCCAGACACGCCAACACTAGCAACGGCGCCAGAACCCAAAAATCCAATCCATAACATATCAACTAGGTTATATGCCATTTGAATAAAATAAGTGGCCATGATTGGAATTGCCAGTAAACTTAACGATTTAAATATAGGGCCATGTAATAGGTCAACACTCTGATTTTTTTTCATACAGGAACTATTGTAGCAATTTTTTAATTATAAAACAAAAAAAAGAAATCTAAGAGATGCTTAAATTTCTTTTTGACATAACAAATAATTATTTATTGTATTCTTCTACAATTTGTACTGTTGCACTTGCACCAATACGAGTGGCACCAGCTTCGATCATTTCTTTTACTTCAGCGTAAGAATGGATGCCACCGGCTGCTTTTACTTCAACATCACTTCCAACGGTATCTTTCATCAATTTCACATCTTCTTTTGTGGCACCACCAGTACCAAATCCAGTGCTTGTTTTAATGAAATCCGGTTTAACTTCTTTAGCAATTTCAGCACATTTTTTGATTTCTTCCTTTGTTAGATAGCAATTTTCAAAAATCACTTTAATTCCTTTGTTTTGTTCGTGACAAATATTTGTTAGAGTTTCCATCTCCTCTTTTACTTTGTCAAATTTGCCCATTTTCACATCGCCAACATTTAAGACATAGTCAATTTCATCTGCACCATCTTTTAATGCCTCTTTCGTTTCGTAAGCTTTTGTGTTTAATCCACATTGTCCTAGTGGAAAACCCACAACACTGCAAACCATTACGTTTGTATCTTTTAGTAATTCCTTACAATAAGCAACCCATTCTTCGTTAACACAAACGCTTGCGGTATTTAATTCTCTTGCTTGTTGACAAAGTGTATCAATGTCTTTTTCTGTGGCAAATGCCTTTAAAAATGTGTGATCGAAATATTTATTGAATTCCATGATAACCTCCTATTTTTCGATATGTTTATCTATATATGAATATATTTCTGCTGGTGAATTTAAGCTTGCAATTTGATCAATACTCTTTTTCTTAGAGAAAATATTGAGCATATCATTTAATACATGAATATGTTTGGTTTTATCTTCTGCACAAAGTACAAGAATAATTTTGGCGTTTTGACCATTTAAAAAAGGAACGGGCTCTTTAAATGTACACATTGATACATCTAATCGATTTACGCCATTTTCAATCGCAGAGTGTGCTAGAACAAGATCATCAGCTAAAAACATATATAAGCCTTTATTTTTTTGATCATTTATGATGGCATTCACATAATCATTTGAAATAGAACCATCATCTAATAATGGTTTTGCTGAAATTTGAATAGCTTCTTCCCAGCTGACTTGTGAATTTACACATTGAATATGGGATCCTTTCAAAAAGTCTAATAAACCTCGATCATAAGTTTTATGAGGTACTTTTTGTACTTGTATACTTGAATAATAATCTTGTAGATTTTTATGGAAGTCATTTAATTGATCGGGATTAATATAATTTGATGCGATTTTCATAATATCATCAATTTGCATTTTTGCCTGCGGCTCAGTTGCCATGCAGTTTCTTAATATAGCTACACGATCTTGATCGGTTAGTATTGGGTGCACCATAATCAACTTTTGTTCATTTGGCAGCATAACCGTTGAAATAACAACATCATAATCGTGTTCTGGCTCATAACTGCTTAAAGGTAAGTTTTTAATTTCAGTTGCTTGAGGCACTAAAGTTGACACTTCTTGGCGTAACATATTTCCAGTTCCAATGCCATTTGGGCATATAATCAAGATTCTAAATGTGTGTTTGTTTGCTTTTTGTGTAGGCATAAAAGCTCCAAAATGCAGGGTTAGATAAGCAACTTCTGCATCCGAAATAAAACAATCAAGATTTTTAGATAATACATTGCAAGCACGTTTTGTTAATTCAAACAATTCTTCATATTCGGTTTTAATATTGTTAAGCATAGGGTTTCCTAATTGAATACCATATTTAAAACGATATAAAGAAGTTTTTAAATGCGCATTGATTGCATTGATCAATTCATCTTCCTGATCATAAAAAACATATGAAATCCTTTCAAATTCATGTACTAAAGATTTTGCCAATTCATATGTTTTATCTTCTTCCTTCATTACATTCACAGGAACAGCTTGCAGTCTAGATCCAAGAAGGTGTAGTGCAATATAAACTTGTTCATAGTCTTTTAAATCATTAAAATATTTATGTACCAAATTGTACTCATTTGTTTCAATAATTTCTTCTTCATCCATGTCTGAAAATGTAATAATGTCATTTCTATTTTGGATGGTTGAAATGAACATAGCTAAAGCAGGTAAGATTCCACTCACATATTCGGCATGCAATTCAGATTCAATATGTTTTAAGCAATTTAATATATCATAAAGTCTTTCTGAATCAAAAGCTTCAATAATGTGATTTTCATAGTAGTGCCAAAGGCTAGGGAACAGCATAAAAAAGACAGCTCTTTTTTTGATCGTATCTCCATGTATGTGATATCCTGTTTTTATACTATATGTAAGTTGAAGTGCATAATGACTTAAAAAAGCATCAACAGATTTTAAATCATTAATTATAGTGTTTCGACTAACTTGGCAAATATCGATAAAATCTTCGATATATAAAGGGCGGTTACGGGTAATTATAGAACAGATTTCAATACGTTGTCTTTCTTCAGGTGTAAAGACAAGTATACTTTCATTTTTTTTCTTATTTAATGTCTTTTGAATAGCCTGAACCTGCTCTTTATGAAGAATAATTCCTTTGCCGCGCTCTTGTATAATAGGATCGATATTATTATCGACCAGCCATTCGTTAATTTTAGAAATGTCATAATAGACGCTTCGTTTAGAAACTTCTAAGTCATCCGCAAGGTCTTGAACTTTTAAATAACCTGTTGTGTACATTACAATATTCAGGATTTCTGTACAACGTTTATCTAATGTATATGAAATAGACATAAGACTCTCCTTAAACCATACTTTCTTTTACTTTTTTATGATAAGGTGTGCCTTTTAAATTCTTTTTTGCTTTATTGAAATAATAATTTGCTTGTTTTACATCTGAAAGATATTGATATTGTAAACCAAGAAGATATTGTAAAATGCCTTGTTGTTGATCATCTGAATTTTTAGATAAAAGCTCATTCACAAATGAGATATCTTCGCTTTTTTTCTCAATCAAAATACGATATAACATACGATCATAAGCAACTTCATCTTCATTTCCTTTTCGTTCAATAATGTCTAATGATTTTTTAGATAATTCAACATTTTGATCGTCCAAAAAGTAAAAGTAAGTCAGACTAGCTACTTGATAAGCTTGGGAATTGTTTAAATTCTGTGACAACATGAATTCTACTTGTTTGGTAATTTCATGTGTATCTTGTTTAGACATATATGTACGTAGAATATTGTAATTTTTTTCATATGACGTAAATAATAAAGTATATAATGGGGCATTCATTTGTTGGATTGCTTCGTCATATTGACCTTTATATATTTTTTTAAGAATGGATTGCCACAAAAAGCTTCGAATAAAAAATGGAATGGCAATTGCACATAGAATAAGTGAAATTAATATAATTGCAGCTAAAAGACTCATATTCATAAAACTTAAAAACCCCTTTCATAACTATCTTTAAAATAACAATTGTTAAAGATTTTATCAAATCCAAATTTTTTCACGATAAACATCCTGCTTTGTGCAAGAAAAAGGATTTTTATGGACTTTATCATTATTTTGCACAAAAAAACACGCCTGTATATAATGATAATAGTGCAAAGCGCTTACAGACAAGGATAAAATATACATTTTGCACAATGTTTGTGCAAAACATTGTTCTTGTTTTTGAAAATCATTTCACAGATAATGCAAGTGTGAAGAGGAGAGATACGAGATGATTAAAGATTTGCTAAAAGTAAAAAATTGTTTTATTAAAGAAAGTGTAAAAGATTGGGAAGATGCAATTTGTGTTGCTTGTACACCAATGATTGAACAAGGATATTGTACAAAAGAATACGAAGATGCTGTTTTTGAAAACACAGAAAAATTTGGGCCCTATTATGTGTTATGCGAAAACTTGGCTTTAATCCATGCGAGCAATCAATCTGGTGTGAATGAAACACAGATGGCGGTTACAGTTTTAAAAGAACCTGTAAGATTCAAGCCTGATGGATATGATGTGCGAATATTAGTTACACTTGTTGCAAAAGATAATCATTCTCACATGGAAGGCATCCAAGCCGTTTCCAATATCTTCGCAGATGAATCAAAAGTGAATTCGTTACTAAATGCTTCAACTCCACAAGAGATATATAATATCTTTGTTGAAAATGTGGGATAAGCTAAGGTAACATAGAAGGAGAAAGATATGTTAAATTTTATCGTTAATATCTTGTCTACACCTGCCATTTTAGTTGGTTTATTATCTTTAATTGGTTTAGCATTACAGAAAAAACCAATCGAAGAAATCGTAAAAGGTACGGTTAAGACAATTGTTGGTTTCTTAGTATTAAGTGCTGGTGCATCATTCTTACAAACTGGATCATTAAATGCATTCGGTGATATCTTCAACTATGCATTCAATATGCAAGGTGTTGTTCCTAACAATGAAGCTATCGTTTCATTAGCATTGAAAGATTTCGCTACTGACACAGCTTACATTATGTGTTTAGGTATGATCGCAAATATTATTTTGGCACGTTTCTCAAGATGGCACTACATCTTCTTGACTGGTCACCACACATTATACATGGCTTGTATGTTAGCTGTTATTCTAAATGTTGGTGGATTGTCAGGAGCTCAATTATGGCTTGCTGGTGGATTAGTATTAGGATTCATCATGGTTGTCAGTCCTGCTTATTGTGAGCCTACAATGCGTAAAATTGTTCAAACAGATGAATTAGGATTTGGTCACTTTGGTGGTGCTGGTTATTGGTTCTCTGCTCAATGTGCTAAATTATTCAAAGGAAAAAGTAAATCAACTGAAGAAGTTAACTTCCCTCAACGTTTAACTTTCTTACGTGACACTACAGTTGCTATTGGTTTAACAATGGTTGTATTCTTCTTGATCGTAACTGGTGTTGCTGTTGGACGTGGAATCTTAGAAGCAGATCCAGAAACTATCTTAGCTACTTATACTAACTTAGGTGGTTTATTAAATGTTGGTGCTGAAACACAAACACACTGGGCTGTTTGGGCTATTACTTCTGGTTTAAGTTTCGCTGGTGGTGTATATATTATCTTAAGTGGTGTACGTTTGATCGTCGGAGAAATCGTTCCTGCATTCCGTGGTATTGCTGAAAAATTGGTTCCAGGTGCAATTCCTGCAATCGACTGTCCAGTTGTATTCCCTTATGCTCCAAATGCTGTATTAATTGGTTTCTTAGTATCATTCTTAGGTGGTATTGTTGGATTGTTCGTATTAGCATTTATTGACAAATCATTAGTACCTTGTGCATTAATTTTACCTGGTGTAATTCCTCACTTCTTCTGTGGTGCAACTGCAGGTGTATTCGGAAATGCTGAAGGCGGATTAAAAGGTTGTGTATTTGGAAGTTTCATGCATGGTTTATTGATTACATTCTTACCAGCAATCTGTATGCCAGTTATGGGTTCATTGAACTTTGCTAACTGTACATTCTCAGATGCTGACTTCTCTTGGTTAGGTATTGTATTAGGTAATATTGCTCAACATGTTCAAGGAACTGGATTATTAGTAATCTGTGTTGTAATCTTCTTATTACCAATCGTTTATAATTTTGTAGCTCCTAAAAAAGCTGAAGAAAAATAGAAAGGGGAATGAAAATGGCTATTCGTAGTATTATGTGTTGCTGTGGTCAAGGACTTGGAAGTAGTATGATGGTAAGTATGAATGTTGAAAAAGCATTGAAAAACCTAGGTGTTACTGGAGTTTCTGTTGACCATACAGCTTTAAGTGAAGTAAATCCTAACTCTGCAGATTTATTTGTAGTAGGACGTGACTTAGCTCCACAAGTAGCATCATATCCTAACAAAATCATTCTTGATCGTATCATGGATATGAATGAATTAACTGAAAAACTTAAAGAAGTTTTCGGTAAGTAAAATTTGATAAAAAGAAGGGTTTTATATCTCCTTCTTTTTGTTTAGCCATTTGGAGGAAATTATGGATAAAAAAGTAGAAATATTAGCAAAAAAAGTGCGTTATGACATTTTGGATATGTTACAACATAGAGGTTATGGACACTTAGGTGGCTCTTTATCTTTGGTTGAATTATTTGCGGTATTGTATGGGAAACAAATGAAATATGATCCTAAAAATCCAAAATGGGAAGGAAGAGATCGCGTTGTATTGTCAAAAGGACATGCAGGACCAGTTTGGTATTCAACATTAAGTGAATGTGGTTTCTTTGATAAAGAAAAGTTAATGACATTAAATGATGGTGGAACAATGTTGCCAAGCCATCCAGACCGAACAAAAACACCTGGTGTCGATATGACAACAGGATCATTAGGTCAAGGAACAAGTACAGCTGCAGGAATTGCTACAGCATTAAAGATGAAACATAGCGATAATTATGTATATCTTATTGTTGGTGATGGCGAATTAAATGAAGGTCAATGTTGGGAAGCCTTCCAATACTTGGCAAACTACAAAATGAATAATTGTATCGTTATCATTGATGACAACAAACGTCAATTAGATGGATATACAAAAGATATTATAAATCCATTTAGCATTGAAGCTAAGATGAAGGCATTTGGTTTTAATACACAAACTGTCAAAGGAAATGATTTAGATGCGATTGATGAAGCTATCACAAAAGCTAAATCAGTGACTGATTCAGCTGTATGTATTGTTCTGGATACAATCAAAGGTCAAGGTGTTAAGTTCTTTGAAGAACTTTTGGATAATCACTCAGTAAAATTCAATACAGAAGAAGTGAATCGAGCAACTGATGAGGCTAAAGCTTCTTTAAAAAAGGAAATTGAAGAGGAGGAGCAACATGTATAAATTAGTAGAAAATCGTAGTGAAAAAGGTAAAGAATTACGTGTTGCAGTTGTTGAGAGTATTCAAGAACTAATCAAAGAAAATGATAAAGTAGTTGCTATGGAAGCCGATTTGGGTGGAGCTAGTAAGTTCACAAATATCAAAAAATCAAATCCAGAAAATTTCATTCAATGTGGTATTTCTGAAGCAAATATGATTGGTGTCGGATGTGGACTATCAAGTGAAGGTTTTATTCCTTATGTACATACATTTGGACCATTTGCTACACGTCGAGTTTATGATCAGATTTATTTATCAGGTGCATATGCACATAATACAATCAATATTTATGGATCAGACCCAGGATTTACTGTAGGACCTAATGGAGGTACACATACAACTTGGGAAGATGTGGCTTTGATGCGTGAAATTCCAGGTTCAATCATTGTGGATCCTTGTGATGAAACACAAACAAGATGGGTTGTAAAAGAACTTTCTAAACATGAAGGTGTACATTATATTCGTGCAAACCGTAAAGATGTTAGAAATGTGTATACACCAGATTCAACTTTTGAATTAGGCAAAGGAAATGTTTTAAGAGAAGGTAAAGATATTCTAATTATTGTATCTGGCCAGTTGGTAAGCGATGCATTAGATTGTGCTGAAAAATTAGTTGAAGAAGGATATTCAGTAGAAGTAATCGATATGTATTGTATTAAACCTTTAGACATTGACTTAGTGTTATCTGAATCAAAAGGTAAAAAGGCTGTTGTTACATTTGAAAATCATTCGATTTATGGCGGACTTGGAAGTGCTGTTGCAGAAGTTTTAATGGAAAATGGAGTAAATGTTCCATTTAAACGTCATGGTGTTGATGAACGTTTTGGACAAGTAGGAACGCCAGATTTCCTTCAAAAAGAATTCCAGCTAACTGCAGATGATTTATATAGAACAATTAAATCAATGATTTAATTGAATGATAAAATAATGCAAAAAAGGAAATTCACATTTTAATATGAATTTCCTTTTTCAATTCCATTATCACCGATCGCATTTCAATCAAATACACTTTTTTGATTCTCTTAATGTATTTAAATCTAAACAAACAATCTCAGAGATTTCTTCAAGCGTTTGATTATTTCTTACAAGCATTTTAATCGCTATTTTGATTTGTGTATTTTTTACACCACGTTTAACACTTTGTAAAGAATGCATACAATATGTGCATTCTTTACAATCAAGCTTTCATCAATAGCTTTTTAATTGATTCTTCACTCACTGAGAAGATGGATGCAGCAGAAGCATTAAGCATATACAGAGACAGAGATGCCGTTGAAAAGACATTCAGAATGGAAAAGAGCTACCTTGGATTTGATGTATTCAGAGTACATGATACAGAAAAGCTGGAAAGCAAGGTGTTTATATCGTTTGTAGCACTCATAATAAGAAACGAAATATATCAGGTGTTGAAGCCAATGTACAAAAAGAACCGCAAAGAAAATACAGTACCAAAAGTAATAAGAGAATATGAAAGACTGAGAATAACAAAACTTTCGGATAATAAATATCATGTAAGATATAGTTTAACTAGCAGACAGAAAAAAATATTAGGTGCAGTTGGTGTAACAGAAAAAGACTACATGGATAAAGTCAATAAAATAGTACAAGCATTGAATGAATCATAAAGAATACCCGTTGTGACAGCACAACGGGATGTTTTTTGTATAGATGTATAAAAATTACGAGAAGTTGACGTAAATACTATTGTCGAATATATATAGATTCAATCCATAGAAAGTACTATATAATCAGGATTAGATAAAATAAATTGATGTATTCGACCTAAAAATGTTTTATCATTTATAGAAAAAGCCTCATTATTAGAATTTCATAATTTTATTTGTTAAGAATGTGTGGTAAAGTAATCTAAAACAGAAAGATAAGGATATTTAATGATTAATATTTTAATTTGTGATGATGAAATAAATGATGCCAACATTGTTAAAGCATGTATAGAGAATTTATTGGATTCAAAAAACATTGCTTACAATATAGAAATATGTTTGAATGCGACAGAGCTAATAGAGAAAAGTAAAAATGTTAATTTTCTCTTTTTGGATATGGAAATTAATGGAATTAGTGGAATAGATATGGGATTGAAGCTTAGAACGTTAAAAAATCAATGTCACATTATTATTACTTCGAATTATCAAAAATATTTATTGGATGGATATTCCATAAAACCAGATCGATATATACTAAAGCCTTATACGCAGGATAAATTTAATATGATTATGGAACCAGTATTCAATGAATATTTAAATGAAAATAGATATATTATGGATGAGAAGATTCCTGGAACAAAGATTTGTATTAATGATATCTATTATTTGGAATATAGTAGGAAATACACCTATTTATATCTACATAATAGAACAATTAAAACTCCTTATTCGTTAAGCTATTGGAGAAGTACACTATGTAACGAGGCATTTGAACAGTGCTATAAGTCTATATTAGTGAATTTGAAAAGAATAAATTATTTAGATAAGCAGGATGTCATCTTACAGAATAATGTTAAACTCCCTGTTTCCAGATTCTACAAAAAGACTTTTGAAGAAGCTTGGATCAATGAAATGAGTAAATCTATATGACGTATTTTTTTCACACATGCTTATTGATGATCTTATATTCAATTCTTTCCATACAAGATAAAATCAAGCCAAACATAAAATCAATCGGCAAATTTATAATATTCACAATCATCATAGTGCTTTTTAATTATTTTATTTCAAATAGTCATTTATTATGGATGTTTGCCTTAATAAATGTTGTTTTTTACGGATCGTTTATTCAGTTTATTTTTCATAAGAACTTAACCGATTCAGTTTACTTGTCCATTTCATATTGGATATGCATCGAAATGGTAGATTTAATATTTCAATTTTGTAAAATTGATTATTTGAATTTGACAAGCAACTACTTGTTTATGTTTGTCCTGATTATAATTATGTATGTGCCCTATCTATATTTAGAGAAAGTTGAAAAAAAGATATGGATCTTTGTATTGCCCATAACATTATGTTTGTTTATGATTTATACTTTAGAAAATGAAGATGTTTTTGAGAATGTTTCAATGCTCATACTGATTGGACTATTTATTTCGAACTTAATCTATTTATATTTCTTCTCATTTACCATCAAAAATATAGAGCTTCAAAACGAAAAAAACGAATTACATCGAAAATTGAAAATTGCTCAAAACAATTACAATAATACATTTGATTTTTTACACGCACTAATACATGATAGTCATTCTATAGATATGTATTTCAAGAACAAAGAATATGAAAAAGCAGAAAATGATTTTTATGTAATGAAGCGGGAAATAATTGAAAAGTTCAATGCCATTTATACCGGAAACACTGCTTTGAGCACCGCAATATGTAACATTGATCTTGGCAATACAACTATTCAGCATTTTGTTAAATGCAATACAGAAGAGTTTAATGATTCGGATTTGACTATATTTTTCATAAATATATTAAGTAATCTGGTAGAAGATAATGAACCAATAATATATGTATCCATAGTAGACATAGGTTTAAATAAGGTTATTTCAATTAAAACAAACCTAGTACATGACTTTTCAACTGTTGAAAGAGAGAACCATAGATTCATAAAAAAATACAATTTAAAAGTAGACAAAGAAGAAAAAAAGATTACTTTCGTGCATCTTAATCCCAAATAACAACCACATGATACCGTGTGGTTGTTTTACTTTCTTTTCTAGGTTAAAGTGAAAACGAAATAATAAAGGAAGAGGAAAAATATGAAGAAAGCATCAAGATATAATCATTTTATTATGCACAATAATTCAGTTATTGCATACAATGCAAGAACAAATGCATTAGCCGAATTAGAAAAAGAAATATATGAATCTTTTAAAAAATGTTCTAGTAATCACTTTAAAGGCATGGATACAAGTCTATTAGATAGTCTCGAATATGGTGGATTTATAGTGGACGAAGATATAAATGAATTAGATATAGTAAAGCATAATATGTATCTATCACGGTTTTCTACTCAACAGTTAGGCTTAACAATTGCTCCTACTTCAAACTGCAACTTTAGATGTCCTTATTGTTACGAAAAAGATGTACTTAGAAGTTCAAAAATGAATGACGAAACAGCAAATGGGATAGTAAATCTTGTAAGAAATAATGCTAATACAATAAATATGTTGGGTGTCACATGGTACGGTGGAGAGCCTTTGTTAGAAGTTAATCGAATTGAGAATCTAACGAAAGCGTTTAAAGAAATATGTAATAAAAACAATGTTAAATATCAAGCTAACATTGTTACAAATGGTTATTTGTTAGATAAGAAAATGATATTAAGGCTAATTGATTTAGATATTACAAGTATTCAAATTACGTTGGATGGAACAAAAGAATATCATGATCAAACTAGATATTTAATTGGAAAAAAGCCAACATTTGATACTATTATTAAAAACTTATTATCTTGTAATGATATCAGAAAAGAAATTAATGATTTTCCTAAAATTACTATTCGTATGAATATTAATAGAGCTAACTATGAAGGCTGCGAAAAACTTCTTATATTATTACATAAAAATAAAATTGATGAATTTATCGACTTTTATCCCGCAATTGTAACAGATCCTGATGATATAGATTTTAAAGAAGTATACACAGTTGAAGAATTTGAAAAAATAAAAAAAGAAGTAGAATTAAAGAAGAATAAAATTGAATGGAGGTTTCAAAATACACCTCAGTATCCAGATTTAAAAGGAAACTGGTGTGTTTGTGATATGTATAACTCATTTGTTATTGATTCAGATGGTGAAATATATAAATGTTGGGAATTAATGGGAAATAAAAATAATTCAATTGGGAATATAAGTGATCACAAATCCATTAATTATAACTCAGATTATTATAAAAACTTGTTAGAAGACCCAACAATTAATGATACTTGTTCTAATTGTGATATCTTACCAATATGCAATGGTGGAGGATGTACAATTTATAGAAAGAATCACAAATATAAACCCACATGTAAGTTTTATAAAGATACATTAATAAAACAAGTTATTGATACATTTGATAATCTTCAAGATAACATAGATAGGTGACATAAAATTAAAAACTTCGAAAAGATTAAAAAAGGTGAAAAGATGAAATATTTAATTGAACCACAAGCTGCTTCAAATGGAATGGCTTCAACAACATGCACATGTAATTGCACAATTAATTTTGGTGTGGGGCATTCAACAGGAGGAGGTAATAAGCCTTGTACAGCTTATTGTCCAAAACTAGTCGTATGTACTACTCCAGGTGGAATTAAGGTATCTCCACAAAACGTTTAATTAACACTTACAATATCTATCTTTGTTATAGTCCAAGTAATTATTATATGATTGCTTGGACATTTTGAAAATTAATGATGAAATAGGGAGGTGTAAAGTTTGAATATGCTCTGTTTCAAACATGTATTATTATGGAAGCACTCAGTATTAAACACTTAAATAAGAATAAGATCTTGAACGATATAAATCTAGACATAGAAGCTGGAGAAATAGTGGCTTTGGTAGGTCCGAATGGTTCTGGAAAATCAACATTAATGAAATGTATAATGGGATTTTCAAATGTAGATAATGGCGAAATTCGAATTCTTGATTCTCTTAACAATAAAAAGGTATTAAAAGATGTAGCTTGCAGCATTGAATATCCACCATTATATCCTGATTTAAATGGATTGGATCATTTTAAATTGATCTCTCAATTAAATAATATTAATAAGCAGCAGATGAACAACTATATAGAGTTTTCTGGCTTAAAAGAAAGACTTAAGAAAAAAACAAAGTATTATTCTGTAGGAATGAAACAGATGTTGATTTTATCCTTAGTTATTATGCAAAAGCCTAGACTTTTAATTCTAGATGAACCATTTAACGGGTTAGACTTACAAACCAAGAAAAGAGTCATAGATGAGCTGGAAAACTTGAACAAACAAGGGACAACAATACTATGGTCATCCCATGAAATCAATCAGTTAAGAGAGATGAGTGATAGATATGTCTTTATTAATTGTGGAAAAATCGTTGGGCATATGAAAAATGAAAAAAAGTATAAAGCAGAGTATCACGAGGATCCTTTGGAACAATACTACTTTGAGGTATGTAAAAATGTTTAATTTTCTAAAATTTGAAATTAGAGGTTTCATGTCAAAAAAAGTACTCTGTAATATTGCACTATGTGCTTTGTTGCTGTTTTGTGGCTGTGTCAAAACGAACAAAGAATATTTGGAGTTAAAGAATGGAAGAATAGAAAATTTACAGATAATGAAAGTTGATGAACAGAATCATATCAACATATTGAAATACGATTTGAGTCAACAATATGATAAGGAAAACGAAAAAGAATTGCAGTATTGGTATCTTCAAATTGTTTATACGGATGCATTGGAAAATGCCTATGTAAAAAATGATGATCTAGAAATACTGAAAAAAAGAATTCAAAGAAACAAACATGTTTTATATGGGGTGAACAAAAATTATTTGAGTCCATTTACAGATTCCTTTGTACCCAATAAGAAAAGTTTAAAATCTGATATAGCGATGGATGAATTTAATTTGAAAAACAACCAATTGGATGTGGTTGATCAACAAAAACCAACATTTTGTTTTTACTTGAAAAATATACAATGTAAATCCGTATTTATAGCTATTATTTTTCTGCTAATTCTTCTTATTAACGCAGACATATGGAGTAAGGAATTTTCAAGTACAAAACCATATCAATACATATTTTCATATCCATTAAAACGAAAATGTATTTTACTAATACGAAATATGTTTTATTGCATAATCTCTTTGTTGTTGGTTGTATCTTTTACTGCTGTTCTTTGTTTTGTTGGATATATTCAATATGGTTATGGAGGACACTTATTTATCCTAACAAATGGTTCATTACTAAAAATCATGCACATCCTATTAAAAAGCTTTCTTATTTTTATGTTGAGTCTACTAATGTATGTTCAATTTATACAGCTATTATCCTTAGTGTTAAAAGATGAGATTATTACCTGGTTTGCCGTAATCATGATATCACTGGTTTCTTGTTTTGTGGTAACAGGTTGGAATCCTTTCTCATATATTCTTTCTTTTAATATTGATTTTTATTATGAAAAGACATTTATTTTATTTTTCATAAATTTGCTTATACCTTTTATTAGCTGTGCCTTTATAGAAAATATGGATTTTGAATAGGAGATTCAATATGATTAAACATCAAGTAATCGCAATCTTAAAAATGAGAATCACTAAAATATTATTACTGTTATTGATTACGTTAAATCTGATATCTTTCATCAGTTTAAATAATCAGAAGAAAGATTTTGAGAATGATGTAAATAACAAAGTTCAAGAAACGATTGCATTAAAACAAAAATTTAAAAGTCTTAGAATTGTATATCAATATGAATCTGATGAAAGTTGGAATAATTTCTTTTCTTATTTGGATTGGAAAATAAATCGCTTAGAAAACTTAGCTGGTCAAGATTCTATCGACGCATATTATAAATGCTTATTAGAAATATCCAGTGTCGACATTGATTGTTATGCAAACGATAGAGTTGGGGATCGTCATTTTAAAAGTATTAAGCCCAAAGAATTTGATCAAGAAAAGTATGAGTTTAACAGAAATACGTTAAATACTGTTTTTGCCAAAGCAAACACATCGAGTTTTATACATCAACTCTATGTTAATGAAGTTTCTCATATGAAATTAATGTATCAAAGAGTATACAAAAATTCTTTTCTAGATAAATCCTCGTTATTAGGTTATTTGCTGAATAATCTGAAAGCAGATTCTATCCTATCTTTTTTGATGCCGATTTTGATTGTTATATTCACTATAACTGTTTTAAACGTATATCAAGACAATAATTTACATCAACTACTCATGATCCAATCTAGAAGAAGGTATTTGTTTAGAGTAGTAATATCTGTATGTATTTGTCTAGGAATTATTTATTGCCTCTCATTTTTTGCGATTGGTATTGCTCTTCTGAAAAATCATCAATTTACTAAGATAGATACAAAAATATTGGTTGACCAGGTCAATATTTTCAAGTTTAACAGTTATGTTCATGGTGTAGAAAAAATGTATTATATGGGAAACGAATACTTTGCTTCTGCTGATACGCTGTTTACTATACCTGAATGCTTAAGTTTAATGCCAATATGGAAAGTCTTATCTCTTTTAGAAATCATAAATATAATAAAAATACTGTTTTATACTTCGGCTACAACATTAATATTCTTATGCACACGAAAAAAGAAGAATTTTAAAACTGTGTGTATAGCATCCTTTATTATTACTTATTGCATTTCGCAATTTGGGTTGTTGTTTCCATGTGTAAACCCATTGGCAATTGTTTCTTCATTTAGCCTGATTTGCGGAGGATATGAAATAACATGGTTGTATGGAATGATAGAGCTAACTCTTTATACACTGTTGTTGTATTTGTTTATACGCAAAAGAATAAGAAAGGTTGATTTTTAAAATGATTAATATTATTAAATATTTTTTTTCCAGTACAAAAGATATTAGACCTCTCGTAATATTTTATTGCTGTATTTCTGTTATAGTCTCTATTATCTCAGCATTGTTTCCTCTGTTTGAAGGCTATTTAATTGATTCTATTACTCAGAAAAATATTCGGGTTTTCGTCGTTGTAATTTGTATATATGGTAGTTTATCATTAGTGTCATTGTTGTTAAATCTATTCATCAATAAATACGCAATTAAAATTTCCAATAATTCATTAAACCAAATGTTGATGAATAATATTGATGGAATTTTACACATATCCTATGATGAAATATGCAAAAAAGACCCATCAGTTATATCACAGGAATTAATTTATGATTGCACTATGATCAATGAATTTATTTTAAACAGTACATTATCTATGGGATTAAATATATGTATGTTTATTTTTACTTTAAATATAATAGCACGTTATTCAATCGTTATGATTTTTTTTATAATACTTTCATCTATTATATATATATTAATTTATTTTTGTGTTAAGAACAAAATATATGAATTTAGTAAACAATTAAATGAATCTAATGCTCTATATTTTTCATATTTTTATAAAATGATGAATTCTATAAAAGATATCCGTTTAAATTCCTTTATAGATAATTCTAAAAAAATACAAAATGATGTTTATAATAATCAGTTGTCGAATTCATTGCAATATCAGAATGTAATAAATCTTCAGGAACTTCTATCAGGCTTTTTATCTTTCTTTGTTCAATTATTCATTTTTATTTATGGCTTTAACTTAGTGTTACAAAACCATATCAGTGTAGGAACAATAGTAGTTATATCAAAATATTCTTCAACTATATTAGGATATTCAAAAGGTATATTAAATTATGTTTCAGAATACCAAAATACAAAAGCTAGTTACAATAGAGTTGTATTATGGAAAAAAATACCAAAAATTGAAAAAGGTACGATAGTTTTAAATAGAATTGATAAGATTGAGTGTAAGGATTTAAAATTTTGTTATAACAACGGATTTACGTTATATAAAAAGAATCTTCAATTTGAAACAGGTAATATTTATTTAATTAAAGGAAATAATGGCTCTGGAAAAACGACATTAGTAGATTGTATTTTTGGCTTGTTTGGAAATAATTATGAAGGAAAGATACTTTTTAACAACGTTAATATACAAGAACTAGATATGGACGCAACATTAAAACTAAATTTTTCTATTGCTCAACAAATCCCTTATTTAATGGAAACAAGTATCAAAGAAAATATGTGCTGTACTACAAATACAACAAATGAAATTATGGAACATTTCATAAAAGGTTTTGGCTTAAATCAATATATAAATCGATTACCAGATAAAGAGAATACAATTTTTAATTTATTTAGCGATGATATATCAGGAGGAGAGAAACAAAAAATTTCTTTAATCAGAACATTTCTGTCAAGAAAACCCGTGATTATATTTGATGAACCTTTCACATATTTGGATGAGAACTCAAAAAAATTTTTTGTTTCAGAAATCAACAAATTGAAAAAAACAACAATTATTATAATTGTAACACACGAAAATATAGATATTGATAGTTCTACGATATTCATTTAATACTACTCATGATAGTTATACATGTATTGACTAAAAGTTAAAAAGATGAGTATCATACGATAGAGATACTCAATTTTTAATGGCACAATAAATTTGGATGGGGTTAGGTGAATTTGTTCTTCGCAATTTAAGGAGTGTCATAACCCCTTAACGGATTATAACTGATACAAACCTTGGACAACCAAAGGTTGTCCAAGTCCGTGTTTGAATATTACGTATGGGCAAGCCCATCTAATACGGAAAAAAAGTCCAGTCGATACGGTGACGAAGTCCATTGAATCGGTTGTATAAGTCCACACTGCATTGTAGATATAAAATATTATCCTCCAGTTGTAAGATATTAACAGATAAGTAAGTATATTTATCTAGTCTTGCAATTAGGTGTATAAATGGCTCTGATTAATGGATTAGGTGGCTCTAAATGATGGAATGGATGGCTCTCAGTGCGTGGAATACTCATTTACAAAGTCGTTCTCTAAAAAATCGATGTGAAGTGTTTGGCAGATTGCTTTATAATTTCTTATAGCCTTAGACAACTCAATGTTGTCTAGGGCTATTTTATGATAGATTTAATTTCTAATAAAAAAGTCACAGATTACCTAAAACTTTTCGATTATACCTAGATATCACTTTATTGATCAACATTAAAGCTTCATGCATCATTTAATTATTTTTCCATTTTTTCTTCTCTTTTCTTAAAGAGTGTTCATTTAAAATGTCATAATACAGAATTTTAATAAATGAAAGCTGATATACTGAATGATAGAATTTATGCACTTTATATTGAACACACGATTTATAGTAACTTAATTTATCTGATACATCACGATTTTGCATTAATAATTCTATATTTTCATTTATACCTATAATATCATTCTTCAATTCCATATAAAGTGAGGGATTATATAGTTGGAAAAAATATAATTTTTCTTTTACTTTAGATAAAGAGTCTATGCAATCATAGTAATTATCATACGAGCATTCTTCTAAAAGATGGTATATTTTTTCAGGAAATTGCTTTAATAAATCATCTTCAAATACTTCCTTATACAAATTTTTCGTTTCATCAACTCTATAAATTTTTTTTGTAGTATATAAAGCAAACACAGAAACAATAAACGACATAATAGCAATCATAGTATCTAAACCAAATTTTTGAGTATTGCCAGTAGCATTCACTACATATTCAATCATTTTAAACTTAATAAAATCCATTCGATAGTAATCCCCTAAAATTTAATATTTCTATTTAATCGTTCTTGTAACATTTCGTTATCAGACTTCAAAGTAATAAGTTGTAGAACTTTTTCTTTACCATATTTGTTCACCAAATCTTTTATCAATCCTTGAATAAAAGAGATTGAAACGCCTTTTATCTGAATAGGAAAATATATTTCATTCTCTTCATCCAATTTTAACTGATCTTTTATTTGGTTTAAATATACTTCCTGCCCATAGGGATTTCCTGCTATATGAGAAAGAGATTTATCAAAGTATAAATTAATTCTATTCATCATTTTTCTCCTTGTCTGAAATTAAATTCAAAGAAAAAATAGTTCCTCCAAAAGACATAGAGGATTTTCCTAACGACTTTTTAGCAGGGATTGCAGATAAATAATCGTTTTCTTCATTAAATCCGATAAAAGTCTTATCTTTTGGTTGAATAAATTCTTCTATTAAAAACAGCACTTTATTACTTGTTAGTATATAACAAAAATTATCATCTGTCTTACCTAAAATGTTATAAATTATTTTTAACAGCCCAGTTCCTCCTGTATCTGATTGGTCTAGTCTTGATGATACACCCTTCTGAAACGCAGAAACCATATAAAAATACTCTTCATCATATCTTATAGAATACTCGTCGGATACAATTTCACCAAAATGGATTTTGTGGTTTTGTTTTGCCTTATCCAAATGTTTAACTTTAATCCTTCCTTGCTGACTAGCCTGTAAAATATTCTGATAAAACAAATTTTCAGATACATTAGAAACAACAATTGATAAAATATTTTTCTTTTGATTTTTTTCATTAAGTCCATAGCCACATTCTATAGTTAAAATGCAATCTTCTTTTGTATGTTCCGTAGCATTAGAACATAATTCTCCAATCACTTCTACACAGTCTTCTATATACGCTTCATCATTCAATTGATTTTGTAAAAAATTATAGGCATCAGTTGAAACATTGTTTATTTTTTTATTTACATCCTTGTCATTTTTAATCAACTTTCTATATCTATGAAGATTGGTATAAGGAGCTTCTGATTCAAAATTGTGTATGTAATCTTTACGTTTGAAAATAAAACTTTGATTTGAATTTATAAAATCGCCAACTATAGAGCCATCTATAAAATTTTGAGTGTATTTTAAATTACTAGGTCTAAATCTAATACAAACCGAGCAATTACTATATTTTAAAAGAAGATATATAATGTATTCAAAAACAACAATAGTTGCTAAATCACTGATTGTTTTTGCTTCTATTTCAATTCTTATTTTTTCGTTTATTTTATGGCAAATAATATACTTCACAGACATTGCTAAATCATTCATTGCCTGTGCATCCAGAGAATCCCCTTTAATTTTTATTTTATAAAGATTTCCGTACTTTTTAACTTCTTTTTCATCTATGTATTTAAAAAAGGTTTCCAACATTCTATCACCAATAAGATTATGCCATATATGTTATTAATTATCCAATCTGTAAATAGATGATTTTTTTATTTTTTTTAATACTGCTCTTGCGTTCAAGTTTATTGATGTATTCAAAATGTAAGATCGTATAACAGAAACTTTAATTATAGAAGATAATAAATATATTTATGATTATGATACAATCAAAGAAATAGTTGTTGTTTATGACTTTGATGAATTTAATCAAGTAGCAGGAACGAATTATACGAAAGAAAGTTTCTTAGATATTGCAATTGATTCTATTGAAAATACAGATTTAACTCCACAAGTTATACCTACGGAAATATGTGGTCAGACTTGGAAAATCGAAGGTTGGAATTATGGAAGAACTGCTCAAACCAAAGCTGTATCAAATGCTTTAGTTAACGATGCAAAAAATTATGCAGAAATTTGTCGTGCTGGTGGAGCCATTGGTGGTGCAGCAACTTCAGCTGTTCCAGCAGTTGCTGTAGTTTTGGTTGCAGCTTCAGCATTGGGTGTTGCATATTATAATACGTTTGCAAATAATTTATCATATCAAAATTCATTGTCAAAATGTGGAACTGTAATTGATATCAATAAATTTTATTTTCATTATCAAATTTGGAATCAGGCTAACTACAATGGATAAAAAATTGTAGAAAAAAGTGCGCAATAAATTTGGATGTGGTAAGGTGAATTTGCTCTTCAAGATTTTAAGGGGCGGCATATACCCCAAAACGGTTTATAGCTGATATTGGACTTGGACAACATTTAGTTGTCAGGGTCTTTTTTTCAATTATTTTAATGCTTGTTGATTGCCAAATTATTTGAATATGAAAGTTAATAATCTAATCACATTAAATGAAAAAGTCATAGCACAAGTTTGAATAAAATCTATTCAAATTATGTGTTATGACTTTTATAATATTTTCTATAGAAAGTGAGAAAAAGAAAAGAGAGTAAAACCAACGCACGCCAATGAGTTCTTTTTACTCTCCGCTCTTACAAACAAGATTATGATAACTGTTTATAAGGCATAAAAAAAGCACCTGGCAAATGCTAGGTGCAATCTTTGACAAATGGTGGTCTCAGTCGGAATCGAAAAGCTATTTTGTTTATAATGGATTTTATTGTTGTTTCTGCTTTATATAAAGGTGTAGCAATTTGAGTATTCCACGGTGGCGGAGCCGCCCAATCCATGAAAATAGGGCCATCGAATCCATTTGGACAGAGCCATGCAATCCATTACTCAGAGCCACTAAATCCACGAAGAGGTAAGCTCAAATAGGGCACATATTAAAAGATCCGATTTGAAATGATACAATGTCATTGTCAATCGGATCTGTTCTATTTTACATATAGGTTCTTTTGCAGCTGTTTAAAGTACGGCAATACACTATTTATGATTTCATTTGATAATCCTTATAATCCGTCTTTAGATTTCTCATTAATTTAACTATCTGATCTACATAATCATTCCATTCATTATCATGAGATACGACGATAGTTATTGTATTTTTTTGAAAAAGCTCATCTTCTAAGATATGAGAAATTAGGCTAAATACATCACTTTTATTTCTTCGGCTGTCCCTGCGGTGTATGGTTCTGTGGACTACCGGAAAAAATCCAAGTCATAGATTTTACTCTGAAGTTACAGTATAATGAGCCCAAAGAGCCGTATTTAAGCTATGTAAAATAATTTTGACAAGGAAAAAAGGTTTTGTAAAAGATATTGGATAGACATTTGATGGTTAATATATGACAATGACACCGAAAGGAGCAATCGGAATATGGAAATAGGTAAGAAACTTAAAAATGCACGAGTACAGTCTGGAATGACACAAGAAAATGTTGCGGGAAAAATCAATGTATCAAGGCAGACAATTTCAAACTGGGAAAATGAAAAATCTTACCCAGACATTATCAGTGTAATAGAGTTGAGCAATCTATATTCTATAAGTCTTGACGTATTGTTAAAGGGTGATGAAAAAATGATTGAACATTTAGGAGAAAGTACAAATGTTGTAAAAAGCAACCAAAAAATGATATGGGCAATTATTGTAAATATCATTGTCGTAGCATTTCTGATAACATTAAATATGTTTATACCAGATAACAGTTATTTCTTAGTTGGAATATTTTGTCTTATGGTTATTACTTCATCAGCATTACTTTACCAGATAATCAAAAAATTTTAAGGAGGATATTTTGTTGTGGACTTGAACATAGTTTTAGCGGTAATTTGTGGAGCAGTTGCACTTGTAGGAGCATTTTGTGTTGTGTTTCAGATTTATCATATGACTGTTATAGATGCAACAGCTAGAGGGTTAAAGCACCCTAAATTTTGGGGAGTATTTACAATGAGTGGGAATACTTCAAGTAGCTTGCTTATGTATTTAATCGGAAGAAGAAAATACCCTATTGTAAATATGAGTGAAAGTAACTCAAAAGAATTAGAAAAACGCAAAAAATCAGCCGGGATCGGATTGTTATTTTTGGCTATTGGTGTAATTGGTATTATATGTGCAACCTTAATATAACTAAGAAATACAGATTTATGATTATATTTTGCAACATTTACAAAGCAGTTAGTCTTAGGATTGACTGCTTTTTTCACACCCAGAAAGGAGTGATTGATTTATGCGTATAAATGATAATCTGGAAATTTATCCATTAATAGAATCCTAAATTTCACGTGCATCTGATTTATACTTTTCAAGATATTTGACTATTAAGTTTTAGCAATATTCATTGTTAAATCCTTTATTTTTACATATTGTTCTTTCTTTTCCAAATTCTTTCCAAACTTGGAAAGAGCTAAAATTATAAAATACTATTTGTTGGTACAGATCTCTGTTTCAGACAGTGAATCTGTTTTTTTTATATTCTTTGGCAAATTAGAAGAAGGGATACTCTTCTAATCAAATTTTTTTTAAAAAATTTCTTCGATTGTGCAATTTTTTGCGTTTTTCGTCGGCTCAATTATGAAGGGATATCCCTTCGAAGCTTAGCTATGAAAAGGAGGAATAATAATGGCTAAACCCTATAATCACCGTCGTGCGGAAAATGAGTACAAGAAATGGAAAGAGAAAGATGAAAGGTTTATGAAAAAGAACGGAATGCCAATGGATAAAATTCTTTTAATGAGAGATTTTGATAGAATGCAATTTAACTCCGATCGAAGATTTTTTGAAAAAGTGGATTATGATAGTGAACAAAAAATATCAAAAGTTGTGCAGCCAAATTTATCTGAATTAAACGATCCCAAAACTGTTGGAGATTTCTTGAATTCCATAACAAGTATTGCTTTTGCAGAATTATTAGAAGAATTTGGCTTTGAGATGCAGCTGATTATTTTTTTAATGTATCGTGGATATTGTGCAAAAGAAGTATCTAAAATCACAGGAATTCCTGAATGGACAATTTGTAGAAGACTAGCAAAACTAGATTGTACCTATAAAATAAGGAAAACAAATAAATAATTGAATTGCGGAATCGAAGGCGATTCCGCATTCTTTTTTATATTCAGATTTAATGATTTTAGCAACTGTAAGCATTAAATTCGTGACTTATTCATTGAAAACTCCTGTTGAAACTATCCGTTTTAGAAAAAAAATATACTTTTTTTTATAAAATTGCAATTTTGAGCCGTTTTCGTCGGCTCACTAGTGAAGGGGATACTCGTATCTTCTTGTGAGGTCTTTGAAAATAGCATAACAACTATTAGATACAAAACTTATATATTCGAGCTAGATCACTACTGCGCGATGATGAAGCAATTCGAGCGATGATACTTTAGAATGATCAACAATTTTGCTGATTGTGCCATGACAATATATAAGATAATGATACTTCTAGCGACAGGCCCAAGCGTAATATGGGTTGGTGAGATTCCAATGAGAGATAATTAGCAACTATCTTGTCTAATAGGATTCCTTTGTTTTCGGGTAATCAGGTGATAAATAGAAGACACGATGAATATTTTAATATTAATTATCAACCAGGAGATGTCCTGGTTTTACATATATTATAGGAGTGGATAGAAATGAAAGTAAAAAAAGGAGAAATCTATTTAGCAGATCTGAATGATGCCTCAGGATCAGAACAAGGAAAAGTTAGACCGGTATTAATTATTCAAAATAATCGTGGAAATAAACATAGTCCAACTACGATTGTTGCGTGTCTTTCTTCTAAAATTTATACAAAACATCATCTTCCAACACATTGTATTTTGCCGGATGGACTAGGATTGAAGTACAGATCTATGGTGATGTGTGAACAAATTCGAGTGATTGATAAATCAAGATTATTTAAAAAGATAGCAACATTAAATAAAAGGCAAATGGCGATTATTGATAAGAAAATAAAGATTAGTTTAGATTTACGTTTACATAACCCGAAGAAATGATTCTTCTGGTTATGGACTCTTTCCCTTTGGAAGCAGTAATGAAACACTGCTTCCTTTGTTTGTAGCTGGGAATTGTATTTTTTGAAAGTTTATAGTGAGGAGGAAAAGGAAATGATACCTGTGTTATGTGAAAAGAAAACTTACACAGTAGCTGAAATCGCAAAGATATTAGGTGTAAGTAAAGGAGCTGCTTATTCATTAGTGAAAGAAAATACTTTTAAAAGTATAAAGATTGGTAAATCTATTCGCATAAACAAGGAATCCTTTGACAAATGGTTTTATAGCGAAGAATAGGGAGGACTAAAAATGGCCGTAGTAATTACTAAAAGACGTAAGGCATACAATGTAATTTATACAATTCAAAATGAGAATGGGGATATAGAGAAAAGATATGAAACGTTCTACAATCGAGAGCAGGCATTGAAGCGTAAAGAACAAATAGATGGTGGAAAAAGAAATAAGATTATTGTAAATAAGAATACACTCTTTATTGATTATTTGAATCAATACGTAAGTGTGATTATATTTAATGATTATTCGATTTCAATATATGAGAATAAACAATCTTTGATCAACAATTATTTAAGTAAAGTTGTAGGAGATAAAAAGGTTAAAGAGCTTAATGCTAAAACATCAAAACAAATTATGCATGATCTTCAATTATTGCCAGGTGTACCTCTTAGAAATCAAATATCAAATGATGTTATTTGTGCATCTGCTGTAAGAGGCTGCTTAAATTTATTATGCCAGGCTAGTGACTATTTGGTTGATCATAATTTAATGAAATTAAATTATTTTACAGAATATAGGCCAAAAGTAAGTGCCAAGAATCAAGAGTCACCAAGTTGGAACTTGTCTTATTGGACTAGATTGATTTCTAATTGTACAAATGAAAAGTTGTTTATTTTATTGCATTTATGTTTTGATTCAGGTCTTTCTTTAAGTGAAGTGAGAGCTATTACCTGGAGTAATTTGGATCATTTAGAAGATGGATATATCGTATCGAATAAAAGAATTAGACGATTGAATAAGAATATTGTTTTAGAAATGGATCCATCTTCAATTATTCAAACTTATAAGAAGAAAGGATTTCAAAATACAAATACAGTTGTAGTACTTCTAAAGAATAAACAAGAAAAGAAAGTGTATTTACATAGCCAGGTCATTGAATTGTTGATGGAATGGCGAAATAGATATGCACAAAATCGTTGTGATGATTCTACTATTTACAGTTTGAAGAATAGTCTTCCTTATGATGACAGAATTATAAACAAACACTTCAAAGAACTTATTAATAAATTAGGATTACCAGGATTGACATTGGTAAAACTGATGTCATTTGGTAGACAAAAGGGTAGAAATGAGGTTTTGTATAGGGATGTGTATTATTCAAGTTTGGGGCGACCTTTAAGATGTAAAAAGCCTGATATTGATGGGGTTCGTGATTTTTTAAATTGCAGACAGGTGATGGAATGTAAAGAAAAATGGAATCAATCTTTTAAAGAGAAAACATCCGGTTTACTCCCAAAAGAAGAACATTCTGATTTTGATGCATTGGTGGATAAATTAAAATCAGATCCATCTTTAAAAAGAGAGTTGTTAAACAAACTATTAGAAAAGAGATGATATGAATGGCAACAATTAATAAGCGTAATAGTAAATATTGTGTAATTTATTATTATGTAGACACAAAAGGAAAAAAGAGACAAAAATGGGAAACATTTGATTCAATTTCTGAAGCTAAAGCTAGAAAGTCAATAGTTGAAGCTGAAAAGGCTAAGGGGGCTTTTATCCCACCTAATACAGATACTGTTGAATCATTTTTAGATACATTTATTGAACTTTATGGCTATCAAAACTGGAGTGTTTCTACATTAACAAGAAATCGTTCTACAATTAAATATTATATTCTTCCATATATAGGTAAAAAGAAGCTGCAAGATATTAAGCCAATTGTGATTGAAAAATATTATAGGGATCTAAAAGAACAAAGAGTTGTTCGACCTTTGAGATCAAACACAGATGGGAAAGTAACTTCTTATATATTAAAATCGGTTCATAAGTTATTGAGCTGTGCCTTTGGGTGTGCTGAAAAGTGGGAATTAATTGCGTCCAATCCTTTTAAAAAAGTTACACCTCCAAAACATGAATATGCCAAAAAAGAAATTTGGGCTTCAGAAATGATTTCTAGAGCACTAGAAGTTTGTGAAGATCCAAAGATTTCATTGGCAATTCAACTATCGTTTGCGTGTTCATTACGTATTGGTGAAGTTTTAGGATTACAATGGAAAAATGTATTCATAAGTGATGAAGATATTGAAAATGATAATGCTCATATTGTTGTAGAACAGCAATTACAAAGATTATCTAAAAAGGGAATTGATGAACTGAATGTTCAAGATATTTTGTATACATTTCCATCAGCTACTGATAATGAAAGCAATACAACAGTATTGGTGTTACGAAAACCTAAAACACAATCAAGTATTCGTACTATATGGTTACCTAATACATTGGTACAATTTTTACGTGAATGGAAAGAACAACAAAATGAATACAAAGAATTCTTTCAAGATGAATATCATGATTATGATATGGTTTTATGTTTTGAAGATGGTAGACCAGTAGAGCATAATATCATTCGTAAAGGATTAGCTAAGCTTTCAGAAAAAGCTGGACTTCCACCGGTGGTATTTCATTCGCTTCGTCATTCAAGTACAACATATAAATTAAAATTAAATCATGGTGATATAAAAGCAACACAAGGAGATACCGGTCATGCTCAGGCAGATATGGTCACAGATTTGTATAGTCATATTTTAGATGAAGATCGTAAAATAAATGCTCAAAAGTTTGATGAGTCTTTTTATCAGAACAATGATGAAGACAATGCCAAAAGGAAGAAAGATAGTATTGATGTGGATAAGCTGGTTGCTTCTTTAAAAGACAATCCAGATCTACTGGATAAACTATTAGATGCATTAAAATAAGATGTCCCTATCAAGGGACTTTTTTAATAAAATGGCCTTCTAGCTAATAGCCAGCTAATATTGACTATATAAAAAACACGAAATCAGGTGAAAAATTCCGTATATTTTATTGAGCGGTCAATATTAGAAAACACAAAAAAAGCCGATAAATAAAGCATATAACGAAATTGTATGTAAATTTCAAGATTAAATAAAATTGTGATGAGTGGTCTCCTAAGCGAAAGGTCGTAGGTTCGACTCCTATCTGGGACGCCAATTTTAAGGGATTTAACAGGATTTTTAATGGATTTTGGTCTGTGAATGATAAAAGAGATTTGTTTGATGTGTGTTCATCATTCAAATCTCTTTTTGTTTTGTGATAAGTGAGGAGTGGGAAATGTTTTCGTTCCAAGTTAATTTCTTTGTGTGAATTCTTGTAGATAAATTAGAATTTGTCATTCCTTTTTGTTCTTTTCAATAGCACTAATCGTGCAAGCAAAACCAGTAATCATTGAAAGTAATATTGCTCTGGTCATTGCTTCGTTCATTCTAGAACCAAAGAAAAAGACGACCAATGCTGCAATTATCATAAGAATAATTGAAATCATTGTTTTCATAATATACCTCCATCAAGTCCGATTTGTAATTCTATTCTTCATTTAAAAGATGTTGTAATTCTTCTTTGCTTGGTAATACTGTTTGGTATTTACTCGCAAATATTTGGTTATTGTTTTCAGGTAAAGTCATTTCCACAATAGATTGTTTTTTATCTTTGCATAAAATAATCCCAATAGTGTTATTTTCATCGTCAAGTTTTACTTTACGATCATAGTAATTCACATACATTTGCATTTGTCCAATGTCTTGATGTTTTAATTCTCCAATTTTTAAATCAATTAATACAAAACATTTTAGTATTCTGTTGAAGAATACTAAATCGACTTTGAAATGTTCTTCGTCAAATGTTAGTCTAACTTGTCTACCTACAAATGTATAGCCTTTACCAAGTTCGAGTAAGAATTGTTGTAAATGATCAATAATCTTATTCTCTAACTCAGTTTCGGAATATACAGGTAATTCTGGCAATTGTAAAAATTCTAATACATATGGATCTTTTATCGCATCTGCTGGCTTTTCGATTATTTGTCCTTTTTGTGATAATAACATCACTTCATCTTTATTTTTACTTAAAGATAAACGTTCATATAATGAAGAATCATATTGTCTTTTTAATTCTGATAAACTCCAATCGTTTTTTATTGATTCAATTTCATAAAAATGTCTTTCTTCAATATTTGAAATTCTCATTAGTTTCAAATAATGTGACCAGCTTAAATAAAATTTACGCCCTGTAACAGTTGTAGGGTAGTTTTTGAATTGGCTAAACACTGTTTGGCTAATTGAATCATTTGAGTATATAAGATAGAATTGACGAAAATTTTTTAAATTCGATATGGAATATCCTTTACCATAATGTTCAGTCAAAAAAGACGATAAGTTTCTAATTATATATTTACCATATTCTGCTCGATTATCGCCATTTTGTTCTTCTTCAATAATCATTCGTCCAATTTCAAAATATGTATAGACCATAGCAATATTCACAGCAGTCTTAACATTTTTCTTGGCTTCTTCGATTAATAAAGAAACTTTATTTAGAAATTTGTTGCTTACTTCATTCATATGTAATACACCACGCTTTCGCTATATAATGTTTTTCTTGCGAATCCTTTTCTGATGAGACTACAGACAAGAGAGGAGCAGTACCTACAGAATAGGTTTCCTAAACGAAAGGTTGTAAGTTCAAATCTTATCAGGGACACCATATAGAGTTAAAAATAGCACTGAAATCATTTTATGTTTTTTTTCATCCTTTTTACTATAACCGCTTACAAATGATAAAAAACATGTACTTTTTGTGTTCAATCACGTATACTAAAAAGTAGGTGAATACATAATGAGGAGAGAATAATATGATAATAAGGAAGCGAATAGTGTCGCTTTTTTTAGCGACGACATTGTTGATGCCACTTACACAAATTACTCCATTGAATGCTGAATCAGATGCAAAAGAAGTGGATGTCATGTTTACACATGATACGCATTCTCATTTGGATAGTTTCACAACAAATATAGATGGAGAATTTCAAGAAGTAGGTGGTTTTTCTCGAATTAAAACATTGATTAATGAACAAAAGAAAGAGAATCCAAATACACTTATCTTGGATGGTGGGGATTTCTCAATGGGAACGTTGGTTCAAACAGTATATGATACGCAAGCAGCTGAACTTAGAATGCTTGGCTATCTTGGATATGATGTCACAACATTAGGAAATCATGAGTTTGATTATCGTTCAAAAGGTTTGGCCAATATGTTAAAGACAGCCAAAAGTTCGGGTGAAACAATACCAGAACTTGTTATTTGTAATGTGGATTGGGATGGCATGAAAAAGGCTGGATTGAATAAAGGTCAAAAACAGATTCAGTCCGGATTTGAAACTTATGGAGTAAAGGATTATGTTGTCATTCAAAAAGGGGATACAAAGATAGCTATTACAGGTGCTTTTGGAAAAGATTCTTTAAAATGTGCACCAACATGTGAATTGTTGTTTAAAGATCCTGTAGAGGCAGTGAAAGATACAGTTGAAAAAATCAAGAAGAATGAAGAAGTAGATATGATTGTTTGTGTATCTCATTGTGGTACTTGGGAGGATGAAAATAAATCCGAGGATGAACTTCTTGCCAAAAATGTTAAGGATATTGATTTAATCATTAGTGGACATACACATTCAGAATTAAAAGAACCTATTCAACATGAAAATACATATATTGTATCTTGTGGTGAATATGGAAAAAATATAGGTTCTCTTTCGTTGAAACAGAATTCGAATGGTCGTTGGGATTTAAGTTCTTATGAGTTGATTCCTGTATCTGAAAATATACAGCCGGATGAAAAAACACAAAATCGTATTGATGAATTGATGGATACAGTGGATACGAATTATCTTGCAGATTTTGGCTATACAAGAAGTGAAGTTTTAGCGCAGAATGATATTAAATTTAATAGTTTAGAAGACTTGTATTCAAAACATGAAGAATCAAATCTTGGACAAATTATTGCGGATTCATTTGCGTATGCAGCTGATTCAGTCGATGTAGCCGTAGTTCCAAGTGGAACTATACGAGATACATATACAAAGGGAGATATTACAGTAGAAGATGTATATAATTCATTTTCTTTAGGAATTGGAAAAGATGGTATAGCTGGTTATCCTTTGATTTCTACATATCTTACGGGAAAAGAATTGAAACTAGCGGCCGAAGTAGATGCTTCAGTTTCTGATTTTATGACAACGGCAAGATTGTATAGTAGTGGACTTAATTTTACTTACAATCCAAATCGAATGATTTTAAATAAAGTTACAGATTGTTATCTTACAAAAGAAGGCCAAAGAATTGAGATTCAAGATGATCAATTGTATCATGTTGTGACAGATTTATACACAGGACAGATGCTTGGTTCAGTAAATAAAATGTCATATGGACTTTTGTCACTTGAACCAAAAGATCAGGATGGAAATCCAATTGAAAATCTTGAGGATCATATCATTAAAGAAGATGGCAAAGAACTAAAAGCTTGGGATGCGATTGCAAGATATATGTGCTCTTTTGATGATACAGATGGTGATGGAATTGCCAATGTTTCAAAATACTATGCTTCAAAACATGAACATAAGGTTGTGGATGATAGTAAGAATATAATTGACTTGATTAAAAAGCCAAATAAATTTAGTGCAATGATTGTGACAATCGTTTTAGTCATTATTTTACTAATTGTACTTTTAATTTTATTGATTCGTAGAATTGTTCGTAAGATAAGAAAAAAGAATAAATAGTAGAAAAGTTAGGGGAATCCTAGCTTTTTAAATATTAACATTTGATTGACTTATATACTTTGCATGATACAATTTAATTAAAAGTGAACGTGATTCATTTTTTAGAAAAGTTATATTTCTTTTACGATAGAAATCAATATTTCAAGAGTAGTCGTTTCATCAAAATCATAATCAAGATTTGAATAATTCGATTCAGCAACTGCATTGATAATTGAATGGATAGCACTCGCATATGTGTTTAATCGAATTTCTGAAGCCGAAGGATTTTCTTTTCTAAGAATGTATACTAATGTTTTTTGAAAAGCTCGCGTTGCTGGAGGAGTAGAGTCATTTATATCATTTTCTATAAGAGCTTCGGCATAATATTTATAAATGGGGTTATCACGGAATTTTTTGACGGATATAAGAATAGAAGATAATGTTTCCTCCAAAGTGGCGTTAGTTTCCTGGATACGAACAATGGATTTTAAACAAGAACTTTCAATATAATTTGTCCATAATTCGACAAGAATATCTGTCTTAGTCTTGTAGTGTTTGTAGAAAATACCTGTAGAGTAGCCAGCACGAGTAACAATATCTGTAATTGTAGTATGATTAAAGCCTTGTTCTATAAATAAGGAATGTGCAGCTTTCAATAATTCGTTATGTGTAATTTTAGATTTTTCAGTTTGATTCATAAGATACCTCATTGTTTCTTGAGTATATCAAATTATAAAATCAAAATCACGTTAAAAAGAGGAGAAAAATATATGAACCAGAATTACCCTACTTTATTATCGCCTGCAAAAATTGGAAATGTTGAACTAAGAAACAGAACAGTAATGGCAGCCATGGGAATGAGCCAGTCCACAAATGGCTTTGTGAATGATGCAGTTGTGAACCACTATGTTGAAAGAGCCAGAGGTGGAGTTGGTATGATTGTTGTTGAAGTAACATGTGTGGATGCACCCCTTGGTTTAAATACGGCACAAATGTTAGTGATTGATGATGATAAATATATTCCAGGAATGACTCGTTTAGCATCTGCCATTCATGAAGAAGGGGCGAAAGCTGTACTACAAATTAGTCATACAGGTCGTGGTGCGCGTCGTAAAATTACAGGGCACCAGCCAGTTGGACCTAGTGCGGTGGCGATGCCATATTCATTTATGATGGGGTTGAGTAATGAAGAGCCTCGAGAATTAACGATTGATGAAATTCATGATATTGAGGAAAAATATGCACAAGCAGCGTTACGTGCAAAAAAAGCTGGATTTGATGGTGTTGAAATACATAGTGTTGGATACTATATGGGACAACAATTCTTATCATCTACCGCAAATATTAGAACGGATGAATATGGTGGAAATCCAGAGAACAGAGTTCGTTTCCATTTAAATATTATTCGTCGAATTCGTGAATTATGTGGAGATGATTTCGCAATTATTGTAAAATTTAGTGCTGTTGAAGCTGGAGAAAACGCTGGTATCACAATGGAAGATGGTATGTATTATGCCAAGCGTTTCCAGGATGTGGGAGTAGATGCTTTAGAAGTACTTGCGGGTACTTGGAAAAAAGAAGCATCGGCAGAAGATATGCCGACATCGGCTGCCAAATCATGTCAAGCTGTTGGTCTTTGCCAGGCATTAAAATATGGAATTTATAAGATGACGGGGGCTCCTGCAACTATAAAAATGATTGGTGGAGGTCGTGCTCAAAATCCAGAAGCAGCAGAAAAGGCTTTGTCTGAAAATATGTGTGAATTTATCTTTATTGGCCATGGCTTGATGGCAGATCCTCATTTAGTCAGAAAGATTGCAGAAAATAAAGAAAAAGAAATTCAACCATGTTTAGGATGCGATATGTGTATTAACTCACAACTACAAGATGGAATGGCACTTTGTTGCTCAGTAAACCCAGTAGCTGGACAAGGCGATAATGACTATACTATCAAACCTGCAGATAAGAGTAAAAAGGTTATTGTAGTTGGTGGTGGTGTGGCTGGTGTTGAAGCAGCTCGAATTGCGGCAATGCGCGGACATCAAGTCGATTTATACGAAAAAAGTGATCGAATTGGAGGTCAATTTAATTTGGCAATTGCACCACCAAATAAAGATAACTTTAAACCACTCCTTCCATGGATGGAATACCAATTAGAAAAATATCATGTAAATGTACATTTAAATACAGAAATAAATGCAGATCAAATTTCTGAAATGAACCCAGACGTTGTGATTTGTGCAACAGGTTTAAAACCAGCAAAGCTTCCTATTATTGGATTTGAACGTGCAATAAACGCAAAGGAAGTTCTTGGTGGAGCTAAAACGGGAAAAGATGTTGTGATTATTGGTGGAGGTAGTGTGGGTATTGAAACAGCCGAATTAATTGCACAAGAAGAAGATAAGAATATTACAATTATTGAAATGACAGATACAATTGCATTGAATATGGTAAATTGCACAAGAACAGTTGTGTTAGGACATTTAAAAGCAGATGATGTCCATTTTAAAATGAATAGTATATGTAAAGAAATTAGAAAAAATGCAGTTGTTTATACAGATAAAGAGGGCGTAGAACATGAAATTCATGCCGATACTGTAATTGTTTCAGTTGGAGATGTTCCAAATACTGCATTATTTGAAGAGATCAAAGATAAAGTTAATGAAGTTTATAACATTGGCGACAGCAATGGTGGTGGACTAATTTATAAAGCTATGCAAGAGGGATATCGAGTTGCATTAAAAATTTAGTTAACAAAACGAGGCGCATTGCCTCGTTTTGTTGTCTTATGAGTCGTTACAGCTTTTATTCATGCCTTAAAGCTTCAATTGGATCTAGATTTGCAGCTTTATAGCTAGGCAACAATCCAAAAATAATACCTATAGCCATAGAGAATAATACGGATAACAACATGGCAGGAATACTAATGGATACAGGAGTACCATTGAATATTGATATTAATTTAGCCAAACCAATACCTGTTAATACACCTACAATACCTCCAATCGAAGTAAGTACTACAGCTTCAGTCAAGAATTGGAATAGAATAGCTTTTTTCTTAGCACCAATGGCTTTTTTAAGACCAATTTCTTTTGTTCTTTCCGTTACTGTTACTAACATGATGTTCATAACCCCAATACCACCTACAAGTAAGGAAATACCGGCAATCCAGATCAACATCGCATTTGTGGATTTAGAAAGATTTTGAATATCTTTAGCCTGCTTTAATAAATCTTGTGCTTTATATTGAACACTTGAAGAAGAAACATTTGTATTTAAGATAGTAGCTGCTTCTTTTCCAACACGAGTCATATTAGAAGTGGCATCCACTTTCAGTAATGCGTTTTGTGGTTCATCAAACTGATAGAAGATTGGCCAAGATTCACTTGGAACATAGACTTTAGAACCCGTAGACTGATTATATGTACGGTAATCATCAATACTTTCCATTATAGGTTCAAAAGTTTCTTTATCTGCACATACACCAACAATGGTGAATGGTGTTGAAGAAATTTCAATCGTTTTACCAATCGGATTGGTTTCACCAAAGAGAAGGTGAGCACTTGTTTCATCTAATATAGCTACTTGTCTAAAGTGTTTGTTGTCTTCATCCGTAATGCCTCTTCCTTTTTTTATAGTTAATCCAGCAATAGAGAAGTAGTCTTGTTGAACACCGACAATATAACCACCATCTAAAGATGTGTTATTTCGATAAATGGCTTGATAGCTTTGTCTAGAACGATAAAGCGTTGCACCTTGGACATGATCGATGTTTTTTAATGATTCAAGTGTATCTTTTGAAACTGTAGGCACACCATCAGGAATTCCTGAATCAAAGGAATATTCCCAATCCTCTTGGTATAGAGCCACCTTTACGGTGTTATCACCTGAACCAATTAAGTTTTTTTCAATCTGATCATTTGTCCCTTTGATTGTAGAAACAATCGCAATGATAGAAGCGATTCCAATAATGATTCCTAACATTGTAAGGAAGGAACGCATCTTATGCGCAAAAATACCTTGAAATGATAATCTTATATTTTCAATCATGATGCATCCTCCGATGATTTTTTGACTTTAACACCCTCTTTTGCGTTTTTACCATACGCAAACGCAATATAATCGGTATCTGTAAGACCCTCCTTGATTTCCATTGTATCTCCCCATACAATTTTACCAATTGTGACATACTGCTTTTTCAATTTGCCATGAACATCTTTAAGTACATAGTACTTGTTTCCTTCTTGTTTAACATAAGCCTTAGAAAGCCAAATGGAGCTTGTCGTGTCTGCAGAAATATTGAAGGTTAATTCTAAGGATTCTCCTGTCTTTAAAGAAGAAGCATCTTCAGCATAGGCTTCAAATCCATAATAGCTCACATTTGGATTGCCAGAACCATTATAGTAGCTATTTGAAGAAGGAACGGTATCAATACTTTGAATCTTGGCATCAAACGTTTCTCCACTTGTCCAGGCATATGCAGAAATTGAATCGCCCTTTTTTATTTGATCCAACATCAATTCACTGACAGTTCCTTTGATGTAGGTTCCTTGACCACCTGCAACTTCTAAGAAGGTATTTCCATCCTGTAAAGAATCGGATGTGTTTTTGACATTGCGAACAACGCCACTATGTGTTGCACGAATAATTCCATCATTTAATAGATTCTTATTTTCGCTTAAAGAAAGCTGGGCTTTTCTTAAATCTAAATCAAGATTTTTTAATTCTTGTTTTTTATCACGGATTGCTTTCGCAAGTTCGATTTCTGTATAACCCGAAGTGCTATCTTGACTTGATTCTTGTTTAATTTCTTCATATCGTTGGTCTTCTTTTGTATGTGAAGTAACTGAATACATATCGCCTTCATTCATAGATTGTTTTGTCGCAAATGTATCGCAGCGAATAAGCCATGAAGAATTTACTTCTCCCTCATTTGTATATACATCGAATCTAAAGTATTGATTTAAATTTGCATTGTCTAAAAATAGCTTTCCATATACATACCCTTGATCTTCGCTTAACTTGAATACATAAGGATTCTTTTTTGTTCCAGCTAAAGAAATATCTTCATAGGGAATTTGTTGTTTATTACTATAATATTCTACCGCATCCTTTGAATCATACGCATTGGTTGAACCATCTGTATATGTATATTCAATCCAGTACCAACATGCATTATCTGAAGCTTTTTCAACTCTTTCTTCTTTCCATAAGGAAGAAGCATCACTAGGTCCTTTTTCAGGAGCTTCACTTTCTGTGGAAGCATAGTAGATTTTATAAGCTGTAAAATTGTTTTCAGCTTGAGAAAGCGAAAGAATATAAGGATATGAACCATTCCCATTCTTATTCGGAACACCAGGCAAAGGTAGAGGCTTTGATTCTGGTATTTCTGGTTCAGGTGTTATTTCTGGAACGGGTGTAGTATTTAATAATTTCTTTAATTCGTGCTCGGCAAGTGTAATCGCATTCTGTGCTTTTTCAACTTCTAATTGGCTAGAGTCCACCGAACTTTTTAGTGTAGTTAAGTCATATGATAATAAAGGATCGCCTGCATTAACTTGTTGGCCTTCTTTGACAAAGACATTTGTGATTGTTTTAGAAGAATCATATAGAACGGATTGTGTTGCACTATTTGATACAAAGCCAGATGATGAAGCTGGATTATCCCAATAGCCTGAATTTAAGGTTGCGACAGAATGTACATCAATTACCTTTTTGGAATGCATATACACTTGAATTCCAACTAAAGAAATAGCACAGACTGAAGCAGCTATAATTCCTTTTTTTATAGAAGGTTTCATGCGACACCTCCTTGCTTATTTTCAATGATTTCTCCATCAATAATATGAAGAATCTTTTTGGCATGACTTGCGACATTGGCATCATGGGTAATCATAATAATTGTGACACCCTCACCATTTAAAGTTTTAAATAATTCCATAACCTGCTTTCCACTCGCTTGATCAAGAGCTCCCGTAGGTTCATCGGCAAGAAGAATTTTGGGGTTATTAATAATGGCACGGGCAATCGCAACACGCTGTTTTTGGCCACCTGATAATTGGTTTGGCTTAAATGTTGTACGATCTGCTAAACCTACTTTACTTAATGCAACATTAGCCCTATGATTTCTTGTCTCTTTATCAACACCTGCATAAATTAAAGGCAAGGCTACATTTTCTTGAGCAGTTTGAGAATTTAGAAGATTGAAATTTTGAAATACAAAACCAATTTTGTTCAATCTTAGATCACTTAAAGCATCATCATTCATTTCAGAAATGTCTTCCTCTTCGAAAAGATAGGTTCCTTCACTTGCTCGATCTAAACATCCAATAATATTCATCAGTGTTGTTTTACCAGATCCACTAGGTCCCATGATTGCAATATAATCTCCTTGTGCTACTTCAAGACTGACATCCTTTAAAACAGGGACAATCAAAGGTTCTTTACCATAGTTTTTATCAATATTTTGAAGATTAAGAAGCATTTGTTTCACCATCCGTTTCCGTTTGGATTTCAGTTGTTGTCTTCATACCTTCTGAATATGAATCATCAGCCCAAGCTATATAGTCATCTTCACTTAGTCCAGACTTTATTTCTGTAGTATATGTTGCTTCATCAGTGTTGCCAAGCTCTACTTTTCTTTTCTTTAATTTACCACGTTCAGATACCCATACATAGGAATTTCCATTATCATCCGAAACTATAAAGCTTGCATCAAGCCAGATTCCTTTTTTCTTTGTAGATTGTCCATTATCTACTTCAATATATACATGTTGACCTAACATTAATCCTTTATTGTTTTCTAAAGAGACAAAGAAAGGGTATTTAGATGCAGTTTCACCTGAATCATTTCCATAAAAGTTATTGTTTGAATTGGATTGAGGATCTGTTTCTACCTTTGTGACAGTTCCTTTATACACTTGATCTTCATTCACACGACTTCGGATAATGACATTGCTTCCTTCAGAAATAGATCCCATCTCACTTATTGTACCCTTGACTCTTAAATCGCCAGTTTGAGTAATAGATATAAGTGGTTTTTGGTTGCCACTCTCATCTGTACCACCATCCTTATTGATTTCTTTGATAATTCCATCAATAGTTGAAATAACAGTAGAATTTTCGATTTGTTTATTCAATTGATCTATTTCTGTTTGTGTGGATTTTATTGTGTTTTGAGCCTGACGAATCGCATAACTTGCATCATTGATTCGTGCCTGAATCTCAACCTTATCTCCACCTTTATTCAGTTCAGCTTTATAATCGGCGATGGTGTTATTCTGAGCAGCAATTTCATTGTTCTGTGCTTCAATATCCAATTTTTTTTGGGCAATGGAATTTGAAGCTTCCGTTGTATCATAAGTAAATAATCGATCACCCTTATGTACTTTTTGTCCTGCTTCTACATAAATATCTGTGATGCTTTTATTTCCATCTTGATTGATGTCTAATGTTTCCTGGGATTCAACTACACCAGAATAACGGTTTTCAGTATAGGATGAACCAATGACTGAGGATACCTTTTGAACGTAGATGTTTCCATTGTTGGATTCTTTTGGAAACAAAAAATAAATGCCGATAATGGTAATTAAAATGCATACTGAGATTAAAATTATAATTTTAGTCTTTTTTTTCATAGATTATTCTCCTGATTTATTATCGCTATATATTCAGTATATCAAATACTATTGTAGAAAATTCCTTAATATTCCTTAAATTATGGTATACTTTAAAGGTTGTTAAAAAGAGAGGGATATTAACAAATGAATTCACTGAAACCGATGTTACTTTTATCATTGAAAAGCTATGATAAGTCTCAGCTTGTCAAAGATGTGACAGCTGGAATTATTGTCGCTATTATCGCATTACCATTATCGATTGCATTGGCACTTGCTTCAGGTGTTGGACCGGAAGCCGGTATATTTACTGCAATCGTAGCAGGTTTTGTCATTTCAGCATTAGGTGGAAGCAGTGTACAAATTGCAGGACCTACGGCTGCATTTGCGACGATTGTTGCTGGAATTGTAGCCCATGATGGAATGGATGGACTTATTGTTGCCACTATTCTTGCGGGTATCTTTTTGATTTTAATGGGACTTTGTCATTTTGGAAGTCTAATCAAGTTTATTCCATTTACCATTACAACAGGTTTTACTTCCGGTATAGCCGTTACGATTGTGATTGGACAACTAAAAGATTTTTTTGGATTAACCTATCCAACGGGAGTAAAGCCTATTGAGACAGTCGAAAAATTTGAGGCTGTAATCAACAATTTTTCTACAATCAATATGGATGCCGTAATTGTAGGTGTGGTATCTTTAGCTATCTTGATTATTGCTCCATATATTTTTAAAAGAATTCCAGGCTCACTTTTAGCCGTTATTGCAGGAATTTTGATGGTTCAATTCTTGCCTTTAAAGGTAAATACAATTGGAAATCTTTATACAATCAGTAATGCATTACCCACTTTACATTTTCCAAGCTTATCATTAAACATGATTCAAAATGCATTACCAAATGCACTAACCATAGCCGTGTTGGCTGCCATTGAATCATTACTTTCTTGTGTTGTTGCGGATGGCATGATTAACGGTAAACATCGTTCGGATATGGAACTTGTTGCGCAGGGTGCTGGAAATATCGCATCCGCATTATTTGGAGGAATTCCTGCCACGGGTGCTATCGCTAGAACGGCTGCCAATATTAAAAATGGTGGAAGAACACCAATTGCTGGTATGGTTCACTCCATCACATTGGTGATTGTATTAGTTGTCTTGATGCCATATGCTGGTATGATTCCGATGCCTACAATTGCAGCGATTTTATTTATCGTCGCATACAATATGTGTCAATGGCGTACCTTTGTGAACTTAGTTAAAACTGCACCTAAGAGTGATGTTATTGTGCTTGTCACTTCATTTGTACTAACTGTAATCTTTGATTTGGTTGTAGCCATTGAAGTGGGTATGGTACTCGCATGTTTATTATTTATTAAACGTATGAGTGAAGAAACAAAAGTCAATGGATGGACATATGTAGATGATGATACACCAGATGTAGATGAACATCTTCAAAAGCTTCCACTTCAGATTCGTGTCTATGAGATTTCAGGACCTTTATTCTTTGGTGCTGCTAGTGTAATTGAAGAAATTGCCGTCAAAGATTTTACAACATGCCTCGTTCTTCGTATGCGCAGTGTTCCTGCATTAGATAGTACGGCACTAAACGCATTAAAAGATTTAGTTCAGGTTTGTGAATCAAAAGGAATCACGATTGTGTTCTCACATGTGAATGATCAACCAATGAAGGTTATGGAAAAGGCGGGCTTTATTGAGCTCGTTGGAGAAGAAAACTTCCAACCAAGTATCAGTGCTGCACTAGATCGTGCAGAAGAAATTATTCATAAATAAACAAAAAAACGCGTTTGCGTTTTTTTAATTTGTTTCAAATAATTTCATCCTATCGGATACAAATTCATTATCATTGATCTTTTGTTCAATATTCTTGTTGAGTGGACAATGTTCTCGTGTAATTGTATAGTTGCTTCCACTAAAATTAAATGTGATGTATTCAAGATTATCGATCAATTTGAATAGAGATACAGAATTGTACACTAGAGCTTTATGTATATATAAGTTTTCATTGTTGTACCAATCTGTACAATTATAGTTTATTGTAAGTCCATAGTTTTCAGAATCAATTTCAAAGACATAACCATATTCCGATAGGGGTAAGGAATTTAGTAAATGGGAAGTATTACTGTTGTCTCCAATATATTTACTTTTATATTTTTTTAGTTGTTCAAATGAACTTTTATCCACATTAAAAGGACTTGTTGGAACGGTATCAATGGTATATTGTTTCTTGTCGTCAATTAAGTAATATTCATTGGGTGTATTGGCATTGATGCGAAATACATTATAAAAAGGATTTTGGTATTCAATCATTTTATTGCCATCATCACTAAATACAGTAGTTGTAGTCAGTCGATAGATGGGTGGTTGTTTAAATTGGGTTACATTGACATAGTCGAAAATAAAGAAGATGCCTAAAAGTAAAATGAATAAAATTGTTGAAATCAATCCTTTCTTGAGTAGAGAACTAATCTTTAATTCTCTAAATATTCCAACTACAAATAAGAACAATCCAATCATAGAATAGATGCTGCTCCAGCTGCTTTCAGAAGGGAAAACAGTAAATGCGCAAAGGGATGTGAAAATACCTATACCAATAATGAATAATGATATTTTCTTATGTTCATTCTTGATTTTCTTATCTGTATAATCAATGGTTTGAATCAGGTTTTGTTCAGAATACTCCTTCGCCTCTTCTTTAATGATTTCTTCTCCAGCTAAAAGTTCATTTAATGTGATATCTAATTCTTTGCTCAAAGGTTCAAGTAAAGATAAGTCTGGCATATAATGTCCATTTTCCCATCGTGAAATGGTTTTATTTGTCACGCCTAATTTTTCAGCTAATTGTTCTTGTGTATATCCTTTTTTCTTACGATTCATCGCGATAAAGGCTCCTATCTTTTTTGTGTCCATAATGGACCTCCTTTCATCTAAAATCTTACTATTTCTAGTATAGATTGAACATACCACAAATGGCGAATTAGCTGATTCTTCTTGACTTAAATAAGTATGTCCCATACAATAATCGAGTACATTAAGAATAACGTTCACTCTTCACCGGATGAGTGGTTAAAGCGTCTAGAATCAAATCGTAGGTGCAGTGATTTACACTGTAAGATTTGGTTTTAGGCGCTTCTTTTTTTTGGAGGTAAGTATGAATAAGACAAAAGAATTATTGGTACAAATGATGTGGGAACTTGTTGGCAGTATTTTTGTGGCCATTGGTATCTATAACTTTGCCGTACAAGCTAAGTTTCCTATGACAGGATTTTCAGGGATTTCGATTATTTTTTATCGACTATTTAATATTCCGATTGGTTTTTCAACGATTTTATTGAATATACCTGTTGCGATACTTTGTTACAAATTATTAGGAAAGAAGTTTTTTATCAGTTCCATTCGCTGTATGATTGTTTCTTCATTGATTATTGACTATGTGGCACCATTATTTCCTGTCTATCAAGGAGATCGACTACTTGCTGCCCTATGTACGGGCGTTTTTGGTGGAATTGGCTATGCGATGATCTATACAAGAAATTCATCTACAGGAGGATCTGATTTTATTATCATGGCTGTAAAGGCATTGAGGCCTCATTTATCTTTAGGAAATATTGCCTTCTTGTCGGATGTTGGCATTATTTTAGTGGGTGGTATTTTATTTAAAGATGTAGATGGAATGATTTATGGTATGATTGTAAATTTATTATTCGCGGTTGTAGTGGATAAAATGATTTATGGTTTGAATTCAGGAAAGGTTGCTTTTATTGTCACAAAACAGGGAAAAAGAATTTGTCAGGTGATTGATGAAGCAAGTCAAAGGGGAAGTACGATTTTAAATGCACAAGGTGGATATAAACAAGATGATATGCAAGTGGTAATGTGTGCATGTAATAGTAAAGAAATGTATCAAGTTCGAAAGGCTGTACAAGAAGCGGATCCTGAATCTTTCTTTGTGGTTGTCGAATCGCATGAAGTGCATGGAGAGGGGTTTAAAATGACAAATATAGGAGAAGCTCAAAGTTAAATTCATGAACGTACTGAAA
>NZ_QRVI01000018.1 GCF_003458715.1 Eubacterium sp. AF22-8LB | reverse complement strand
AATGTTATTTAAAAACGCAACTATTTACACAATGGAACAAGAACCATTTGTTGGTGATTTTAAAATTGATAAGGGTGTATTTACACAAGTAGGAAAGAATCTAACGCCAGATGAAGGTGAAGACATTCAAGATTTAAATGGTCTATATGTATTCCCTGGTTTGGTTGAAAGTCACTGCCATTTAGGTATGGAAGAAACAGCCATTCGCTTTGAAGGAGATGACGTGAACGAAATCACAGATCCTATCACACCAAATATGCGTGGAATCGATGGATGTAATCCAATGGATGAAACTATAGAACTTGCATTAAAGGGTGGAGTTACAACCGTAGCTGCTGGCCCTGGTAGTGCTAATGTACTTGGTGGTACTTTCTTTGCGTATAAGACAAAGGGTAACTGCATTGATGAAATGGCTATTGAAAATCCAATCGCAATGAAGGCAGCATTTGGAGAAAACCCTAAGCGTTGTTATCAGGGAAAGAAAATTGATACACGTATGCAGATCAGTGCCTTATTAAGAGAAACTTTAGCTAAGACTAAAGAATACATGGAGAAAAAAGAAGCAGGTAAAGATGTAGCTTATGATCAAAAGCTAGAGGCTATGATTCCAGTTGTAAAAAGAGAGCTTCCATTAAAGTGTCATGCACATAGAGCCGATGACATCTTAACAGCTATTCGTATTGCGAAAGAAGAAAATATTAAAATCACATTGGACCATGTTACAGATGCTCGTTGTATCCTTCCTCAAATCAAAGAGAGTGGATTCCCTTGTATTTGTGGACCAGCATTAACTCACAAATCTAAATTTGAACTTGCGAACATGTCTTTTGAAACACCAAACGAACTATATAAAGCTGGTATTTTATTCTCTATTATTACAGACTCTCCTGTTATTCCTCAACAATACCTATCATTAAGTGCAGCTCTTGCCGCAAAGGCTGGCTTACCAGAATATGAAGCTATTAAAGCCATCACAATCAATCCAGCTAAAATCTTAGGCTTAGATAATCGTGTTGGATCTATTAAAGTAGGAAAAGACGCAGACTTTGTCGTTTGTACTAAGAATATTTTGGATACGCAAAATGAAATTAAATCCGTTTATGTAGATGGAAAGAAGGCAGCTTAATGCTTTTTAAAAACGCAACTATCTACACAATGGAACAAGAACCCTTTGTCGGTGACTTTAGAATCGACAAGGGTAAATTTACTGAGATTGGAACCAATCTAATTCCAGAAAATGAAGAAATTCAAGATCTTACAGGTCTTAGAGTCTATCCAGGTATGGTTGAAGCCCATTGTCATTTGGGCATGGAAGAAACAGCCATTGGTTTTGAAGGAAATGATTTAAATGAAATCACAAATCCCATTACACCCAACATGCGAGGAATTGATGGTTGTAATCCAATGGATGAAACCGTTGAAGTCGCATTAAATGCAGGTATCACAACGGTAGCCGCAGGACCTGGAAGTGCCAATGTGATTGGTGGAACTTTCTTTGCGTATAAGACCAAAGGAAATTGTATTGATGAAATGACCATTCAAAATCCGATCGCAATGAAGGCAGCCTTTGGAGAAAACCCAAAGAATTGCTATAAAGGAAAGAGCATCGATACACGTATGCAAATCAGTGCTCTGCTAAGAGAAACTTTAGAGAAAACAAAGGAATACCTTGCTAAAAAAGAATCCGGTAAAGACGTAGACTATGATCAAAAGCTAGAGGCTATGATTCCTGTCATTAAAAAAGAAATCCCATTAAAATGTCATGCCCATAGAGCAGATGATATGTTAACAGCGATTCGTATCGCAAAGGAATATGATATTGAAATCACCTTAGATCATGCGACAGACTCACAAGTAATCTTAGACCAGATTAAAGAAAGTGGTTTTCCATGTATTTGTGGACCAAGTCTTTGTCACAAGGATAAATTTGAATGTGCCAACGATTCATTTGGAACGCCAAATAAGATGTATGAAAAAGGCATCTTATTTGCGATTACAACCGATTCCCCATTTAATCCCCAACAATATCTGCCATTAAATGCGGCTCTTGCCCATAAAGCAGGACTTCCAGAAAATGAAGCCATTAAAGCCATCACAATCAATCCAGCTAAAATCTTACATTTAGATAATCGTGTAGGTTCGATTAAAGTTGGAAAAGATGCAGACTTTATTATCTGTACAAAAAGCTTGTTGGATTTGACTAACACAATCAAAAATGTATATATTAATGGAATAAAAGCTGTCTAAGACAGCTTTTATTATGTTAAAATGTTGGAGTTGGAGAGATTAATTATGAATATAGTTGAAAAATATGGTGGAACCAGCGTTGGAACAATTGAACAGATTCAGGCCATTGCCCAGCATGCGAAGGCAATGAAAGAAAAAGGTCATAATCTAGTCATTGTTGCGAGTGCCATGGGAAAAACCACAAATAAATTAATTGAGCTGGCTCATACTGTCACAAACAATCCAAATAAAAGAGAATTGGATTCCCTATTATCTACGGGTGAGCAACAAACCATCACACTCCTTGCGATTGCAATGAATTCAATTGGAGTGGATGCGATTAGCTTAACCGGATATCAAGCTGGTTTTCTTACGAGTAAACATCATTCGCGTGCCTTGATCAAAGATATTGATACAACAACGATTCAATCCCATTTAGATCAAGGAAAAGTAGTCGTTGTCGCTGGTTTTCAAGGAGCTACTGAATATGGAGACATTACAACCTTAGGACGTGGTGGAAGTGACACAACAGCCGTTGCGATTGCCGCAAAATTAGGCTATCAATGCCATATCTTTACTGATGTTGCGGGTGTTTATACCATTGACCCACGTCTATATACACGTGCTAAAAAATTAAAATCGATTTCTTATGAAGAAATGATGCAGATGGCATGTCTTGGAGCTGGTGTATTAGAAACACGTAGCGTTGAGCTTGCGAGTAAATATAACGTTCCCCTTTTCTTAGGAAAAGCTTTGGAAACAGATTTAGAGAAAGGAACTTGGATTATGCATAAAGAATTAGAAGATATGCCAATTACAGGCTTAAGTGTAAAAGACGACTATGCGATCATGCGCTTTATGCACTTACCGAATGATGGAGTTTATTTAGGAAAGCTATTTAAAATGATTTCCGATTTAAATATCAACCTAGACACCATTTCACAACAATTAGACGATGAAGGACTTGCCAACTTTACATTATACTGTTCTGAAGAACAGAGTAATCAAATTATGGAGCATGCCTCAAAGGAATATCCAGTACATCAAATGCTTGGATATATCAAATTATCTTTAGTTGGACTTGGAATTTCTACGCATTCTGGTATTGCGAGTAAAGTATTAAATATCTTAAGTGAAAACAACATCAAATATTATATGATCACATCAAGTGAGATTTCCATTTCACTAACAATTGAAAAAAAAGACAAAGTTCGTGCCGTTCAAACATTAGGAAAGGCATTTGATTTATAATGGAATTACCAGTTAAATTTAAAGAACAAATGAAGGCACTTCTTCAAGATGAATATGAAGATTATTTAAATAGCTTTGATCATGAAAGATACTACGGTTTAAGAGTGAATACACTTAAGATTTCAGTTGAAGAATTCTTAAAAATTTCACCCTTTAAGCTTGAGCCCATCCCATGGACTACAGACGGCTTCTATTATTCTAGTCAAGATAAGCCTAGTAAACATCCCTACTATTATGCAGGACTTTATTATCTTCAAGAACCAAGTGCTATGCTTCCAGCACAAATTCTCCCTGTAGCCGAGAATGATACTGTATTAGATACGTGTGCCGCTCCTGGTGGAAAAAGCACAAAGCTTGCTACAAAGCTCAATCATACAGGATTATTAATATCCAATGATATTAGTTCTTCAAGATGTCAGGGGCTTCTAAAGAACATTGAATTATTTGGTTGTGACAATGCCTGGATAACCAGTGAAGATTTAACAAATATGGAAAAGTACTATCCTGAAACATTTGATAAGATTTTAGTGGATGCCCCCTGCAGTGGTGAGGGAATGTTTCGTAAAGAACCCGATTTAATTAAAAGCTGGATTGAAAAGGATGATACATTCTATCCGCCTATTCAAAAAAATATTTTAAATGCAGCTGTATCCATGTTGAAACCAGGCGGATCTATTGTGTATTCAACATGTACTTTTTCGATTCATGAAAATGAAGAGGTCATTCAAGCTGTATTAGATCAACATTCAGATTTGCACCTCATGCCAATCGAAAAGGTAGAGGGCATGAAACCAGGTATAAATATGGAAGAGTGTGTACGTCTCTATCCTCATAAAATTAAAGGAGAAGGTCATTTTGTGGCTTTACTTTCAAAGGATGGAGAATCTAAACATAAAAAGATAAAACTTGAGCCAAGCGATACAATAGATGATTGTGTTACTGATTTTTTAAGATTGGTTAAATTAAATAAAGGCACAATCAAAGTCAAAAAAGACAAGGTTATTTGGTTAAATACAGATTTTCAAGCCTACAAAGGCTATCGCGTACTTAGATCAGGCTTATTATTAGGTCAATTAAAAGGTAAACATTTTGAACCAGCTCAAAGCCTTGCCCTTGCCCTTTGTCCTGAACAATTTAAAAATGTATTAAACTTCACAATTGAAGATGAGCGTGTTATTAAATATTTAAAAGGTGAAACTCTAGATGTAAAGGATTTAGATTCCAAAACATCAGGATGGACACTTGTTTGTGTAAATAACTTCCCTTTAGGCTTTGCGAAGCTTTCGAAGGGATCCTTAAAAAATAAATATGCGAAAGGATGGCGTTATCAATGAGACTTGACAAATACTTATCTCATATGGGATTTGGCACACGAAATGATGTAAAAAAACTAATCAAAAACGGGTGGGTTACTATCAATGATGAAACAGTAAAAAAAGCCGACTATAACGTTAAGGATGATGATCGTGTTTGTGTGGATGATGAGCCTGTAAGCTATGTGGAATTTGAATACTACATGTTAAACAAACCACAAGACTATGTAAGTGCAACCGAAGATGCAATGTATCCAACAGTAATGGAGCTTATTCAAAGTCAAAGACACGATCTATATCCAGTAGGAAGATTGGATATCGATACAGAAGGACTTCTACTCATTAGTAATGATGGCAAGCTAACACATGAAGTATTATCACCAAAAAAACATGTTGATAAAAAATACTATGTCGAATTTGATGGAACTCTACCAGAAAATGCCATAGATTTCTTTAATTCTCCAATGGAATTTGAAGAATTTACTTCAGCTCCATCTAAGCTTGAAATCTTAGATACAAATAAAGCGTATCTAACGATTCATGAAGGTAAGTTTCACCAAGTCAAAAGAATGTTTGAAAAGGCAAATTGTACAGTTACCTATCTTCAACGCATTGAGTTTGGTCCTTTAAAACTAGATGATTTACCATTAGGTGAATTTAGAGCTTTAACCCAAGAAGAATTAGATGCATTAAAAAGCTAAGAAAGGGACTGTAACGAGTAAGTGAATTTTATCGCTTATGGAGTTCAGCTCATCTCTTTTTTTATAATAAAATGCCAAAATGCCCATTTTTCGTACACGGGAACATGTTCTAAAAACGAAATTGGGCTGATTCTTATTTCAATCTAACATAAAATGTAGATTTCCCTCTGCCTTCCCTGCGAAGTTCTCCTTCTGCTACAAGCTTACGAAGTGAACCTTCTATAGAACTCACACTGAGTGCCGGGCATAGTTCTCGAATATCTTGCTTATTGAATTTCCCAATCCTTTGCTGTGTAGCTTTACGAATCATCTCAATTGCCGGAAGTTTCTCTTCTACAATTTCAAATCGGTCTTCAAAATCTTTGTAAGCAGCAAGAATTGTTCCAAGTAAATATTTGATAAAAGGAACTGCGTCCTCTTCTCCTTCATGCCAGCCATCCTGTGAATGACCCAAAGCCTCATAATACAAATCCTTATTCTTTGCAATTTTGGCTTCAAGCGAGATGTACTTACCCACATAAAATCCACTACGATAAAGTAGAAGAGTTGTAAGCAATCTGCTCATTCTGCCGTTACCATCATTAAATGGATGGATACACAGAAAGTCATGTATAAAAATTGGAATAGCCAATAATGGCTCCACCTCATAATTTCCAATTACCTTATTGTACTCTTCACAGATTCTATCAAGAGCCTCTGGTGTTTCAAATGGTGCCAATGGTGTAAACAGCACCTCCGTACGTCCGTCTGGATATGTGGCACTAATATAATTCTGTACAGTCTTGGTTCGCCCAGCGAGTGGATTATTCATATGGCTGCACAATATTTTATGCAACTGTAAAATATAGTTTTGTGTAATAGGAATCGTATCAAAACTCTCATGGATAATATTTAATACATCACGGTATCCTGCGATTTCCTCTTCATCTCTATTCTTTGGTGTGGTCTTCTCCTCCACCAACTGCTTAATTCTTGTATTGGTTGTTACAATACCCTCTATCGCATTTGAAGCCTCGGTACTCTGAATCTTTGCTATCTCCACAAGTTTCTCCAACTCGTATGGTCTTTGCTTAAGATATAGTTCTTGTTTCCCTGCGAACTTGTATATTGCTGCTATGAGACCAAGAATTTCTGAATCCCACTTTTCTTCTTTAATTTTTGAATAGTTAAACGGTCTCATTATTTAAACACCTGTCTTTCATTTTTCCCTTAAAGTATCTTGTTTCCCTTAAATTATAATAAGCAATAAGGGAAAGTCAATATATTTAAGGCTATTTTCCCTTAAATTCATTCGTTTTTTGTGGGATAAATAATATTTTATGCGATTCGCAGGGATATTCACATTTTATAAAAAAAATAAATAATCCTTGTGATTGGAACATGAAAGATAAAGACAGTCGATACTATCATATTGTCACCATTGGTATGGAATGGGAAGATAAACTAGCCTATGCCCATTTTATTCATGATATTACACAAGAAAAACACGAACAGGATCGTTTGCATCAACAGGCAAAGATTGATGCATTAACACAAGTTGGCAATCGCTATTATTTTAAAGATGAGATGCAGAAGTTTTTAGACCAGAAAATTCCTGCAACTCTATGTTACTGTGACTTAGACCATTTAAAATATGTAAATGATCATTTTGGCCATGACAAGGGAGATACCTATATCTGTGATTTTGTAGATATTCTAAAATCAAATATTCGTGAAGAAGATATTATTGCTCGTTTGGGTGGAGATGAATTCTGTATTCTATTCAAGAACGGATCCATTGAATCCATCAACATTAAAATGGAACTTATCAATGAAGAATTCTCAAAGTACGCAAAAGATTATCCGCAAAGCTTTAGCTTTGGAACTGTCTATATTGATGCAAACGAAAGAACTTCTCTATTAAAAATTCTGCAGATAGCGGATCAAAGGATGTATGCACAGAAGCGAACACATAAAATGACAACCATCTAGGTTGTCACTTTTTTAATTTCTTACATATGCCTTTAATACTTTCACTTCATCACAATCATAAGGCTTGATTGTATACTCTTTTATACTTGCAGGAATAATGAAGGTTTCTGCATAATGCACAATAAACGGTTCAAAATCTCCTTCAATAATGGCACTCTTTCCATCAATCAGATTTAACATGTTTACTGTACCATATGTTTTATGAAATGAATTATCCTTTACTGTATATCTTCTAGTTTCAATGAATTCCAATTCATGAAGACCCGTATGCTCAATCTTACAATCATTTTCCTCTTCTTTTACTTCATAAATTGAATTCACTAAATTTTCTTTGACCCACTCTGTCGTGCGATTCCATTGAATAACATGCTTACCATGTTCAATATTGATAGGTCTTGGAAGGCCATCTAAGCCTAGTCTTTGCCAGTCCCACAATTTAAAAGTGAAAATATACGGAGTTGCGCTGATTTCTAGTACCATCGCATTTTTTCCAGAACAATGACAAGTTCCTGCTGGAATCAAGAAATGATCATGCTTCTTTGCCGGAAACTTATTAATATACTTATCGGCATCAAATACAATTTCTTTTCTTTGTGCAGATTCTAAATCACGAATCATTTCCTCTTTATCAATACCTTCTTTTAAACCTAGATATACATGTGCATCTTCTTTGGCATCCAAAATATAATAACTTTCATCCTGTGTATAGCTCATGCCAAAATTCTTTTTAATATATTCCGTTAATGGATGTACCTGCAAAGATAAGTTTTGTCCTTCCATCGTATCTAGAAAGTCAAAGCGAATTGGAAATTCTGCCCCAAAACGAGAATACACTTGTTCACCCAATAATTCTTTTGGTTGATACAACACTAAATCCATAGCTGGTAACTCAAATGTAACTCCATCATAGTCAAATAGAATACTATTCTCTTCAGGTACACCATCAAAGCTCCATGCGTAGTTTGATTGATTTGTATCTAAGTTACACACTTCCTTCATCCATTGACCACCCCATACGCCTGGATCAAAGTAAGGCACAGTTCGAAATGGTTTTTGAGCTAATCGTTTTAAACTTTCGATAAATGTATCTTTTGAAATCATTTTAGGATCATTTGATGCATTTGTATCTACTACATAATCAAAACTTTCAAATCTTTCAGCCTTATGTTTATCTGCTATACGCCATTCAATAAAATATCCACGCTTATATTTCTTTAATATATCTTCATCATAGTTAGTCGCATTATAATTTGGCATTCCTTTACGATAACGTAATTGAATTTCCCATCGTGCCATATCAAAGTAGACATATATATCACCATGTGTAATTAAACCTGCACCTACACCATATATAATGACAGAGTCTTTACATTCATTCACTTTATCTTTAGCCCTTTGAAGCTTTTCTTCATCCATAAAATCTAAAAGATTTCCATAATACATCTTGCCAAAGACACGATCATCTGTAAGATTATATTTCATTTGTTCTGTCATAGTTTTGCCATCTTTAAAGATATTATGCATATTGATTTCTAAAGAAAAATTGAATCGTTTGATCAATTCATATACTTCCTCTTCATCTACACCTGGATAATAATCAAAGACTACAACACTCGAATTATTTATTTTCTGATTTAATTCCTGATAGATTTCATCATAACCATGAAACGCTTTATGATTCTTTATTGTTGTTTTAGGGAAACGATCATATTCCGATTTAAAATTTAAATAACTCATTCTTCCTCCACTTTCAATTCACCATTTTTCTTAAACACTCTTACTGTAAAAGGATGCTCTTCTACACGCTTATAATCATGACCTGCATGCCTTGGCCACATACATTGCACTTTTAATTCCGTATTACCTGTATTCACGAGGCGATGTGCCAAATGTCCATCAATATAGTGTACACTTCCACATTTTACTTTTTCAGCATGACAATGATAATTTTCATCCATCAATAAAAGAAGACCTTCACCAGCCATACCACAATAGATTTCATCACAATCCAAATTTTCATGAAAATGTCCACGCGTTACATTACATTCCCCATTCACGCATACTGGCTGCATCACAGTCAATCCATAACACAAACCATCATGTTCATAGGAATACACTTCATACATAATTTGATCATCTGAAACACTTGAATCCACACTCTTATAAAATGTTTTCGCACTCGCATATAGCTTTGTACTCTTCTTAACATCCTTACCTTCAATCACACCATTTAAATAATCATGAAATACTTTTGCGTCTTTAATTTCCATAATTGCCTCCCATTTAATTGTTATAACATTCAATTTTATTATAGAACTATTGTTATAACATTTCAACATAAAGACAACCACAATATTTATAAGCCATAGAAAAAGGTCCAAAATAGCTCTATTTAAAACTATTTGGGCTCATTTTAATCATTCAAAATTATAACTATATATAAATCACGAAAAAGATTCATTACATATACGAATACTTTCAATCACCTTTATCTTTTACTTCTATTAAAGTTCACTCCCTATTTACGTGCAAATCACGTATTTTAGTAATGTACAACAAAATGGATCTGGTCTAGTGACCAAATCCATTTTTTGCCTTTTGAATACGTAATGTTTTGCCTTTAATTGTCTTTAAATTCTTTAATACAAGTTTTCCCTTGTCATTCAAGATATCAACATAAGACTGATGGTCCTGTACTTGAATTACACCAATATCATCTACAGTAACTCCATCAATTTCGCAGATAGCCCCTACAATATCGCCTGGACGAATTTTTTTATTCTTTCCTCCATTTAAATATATTTTTGTGATACCCTTTCTTAAATCTTTTGATTTATCAACCACAACACGATTCGATTCTTTTAATGAATCAAGTACGTCTAAATCACTTAAATAGACTTCACCCTCTTCTTTAAAAGGTAAATTGTAACCTAAATATTCTTCTAGCTTTTCTTTTCGAATCCCATCATATTCATTCACTAAACTAACGGCTAAGCCTTGTTCGTCAACCCTGCCACTTCGACCAATACGATGTGTATATGTTTCTACGGGACTAGGCATGTCATAGTTAACTATCATCTCTACTTTAAAGACATCAATGCCTCGACTTGCAACATCAGTACATACTAAAATACGTACTTTTCCTTTTTTAAAGCGTCGCATATGAGATAAGCGCTCTTCTTGCATCATACCGCCATGAATCTTATCTACACTGACTTGATTCTTTTCTAAACATTCACATACTTCATCTACTCTGGCCTGTGTCTTACAAAAGATCATGCAAGATTCAGGTTTCTTTAAAGCTAATAAGTGTAAAAGGAACAATTCCTTATGTTCTTCATTTACATGATAGGCTTCTTCTACTATATTTGGCTTATTTGTGCTTGTAAGATCAATCTTAGCTGGTTTATACAAATATTTCTTACTCATTCTTTGAATCACTTCTGGATAGGTTGCACTAAATAAACATGTTACATGTTTTTTTGGCATATATTTTAAAATAGCTTGGACTTCATCTAAGAAGTTCATATTTAACATTTCATCTGCTTCATCCAAAACAACATATTTAATTTTAGAAGGATCTAGTGTGTCTTGTTGAAGATGATCTAAAACTCTTCCTGGTGTACCAATCACAACGTGGCATCTTTGTTTCAAATCTTCCTTTTGAAACTTAAATGGCTGCTTACCAAATATAGGTAATGTCTTAATTTTTTTGAAGGTTCCAATGCGATCAAAATCCTGCTGAATCTGTAAAGCTAATTCACGAGTTGGTGTAAGCACCAATGCTTGAGGACTTCTTTCGTCAATTTCTAGATTTTGAATAATGGGAATCGCAAAAGAAGCTGTCTTCCCACTTCCTGTTCTAGACTTTACAATACAATCCGTTCCCAAAAGAATATTAGGGATAACCTGTTCTTGTACGGGTAATGGTTTTTCATAACCCAATGTATGTAAGGCTTGTATAATATTTTTATCTAAATTCATTTGTTCAAATGTCATATTTTATCACCTACAGAATTATACCATGTTAATAATATTTAACAGAACTAAAAACTTTTATGAGATACAATAAAATCATGAAATATAAAACATTAGTGATGAAACAAATCGATAGACATACCTATCAATATAGTATGAATGCCCCATTAAATAACTTAAGTCCTATTCTTTCATTTAATGAAGAGATATTAAACACAAATTATGGCAATGAGTTAGAATATGGATTGGATTGTGCTAAACGAAAAGAAATCTTAAAAGATGGATTTCTTTTAGAATCAAAAGACAATATGACACTTCAAGAATGGGCTCCCTTCTTAGCATTGTCTTTAGTACTTCAATATTATAAATCATACAGAAAACTACCTCCTGCTTTAATGAGTATCGATAAGGAAACACAGGAAAAATATAGTCAGGATGATTTAATTCGGAATTTATTTCAATAAGTTTCATTTTTTTGTGTAATATTTTTCATAATAGGTTATAATCAATTCGAGGTGAACTATTATGAACATGACAACATTGAACACGCCCCTTCCAGAAGACTTAATGAAATTAAAATGGAACGGGCAATTTAAATTAATGCAGGAAATGATTGATTTACGTCTTCAAAAAGACATTCCTGCCAAACTAAAGGAGCGTTTAGAACTTGAAAAAGAATTGATTTCTCGTCTTCCTGAAGATTTTACGTATTCAAAAGAAGATGCGATCGCATTATTAAAATCAAAAATTGCAGATTTTAAAGGTGAAGAATTCGATACTCTATTTAAGGATAACGCGTTTGAATGGATCTTTATCGAAGGAAAAATGTATTTTAAAGACAACTTCTTTGAAAATTTAATTAAAGTGCGTAAAGCTTATACAGATCGTTTAATTGAAAAACAAAATTCTACAAGCACTTTATTAGATGATGTAATGCATAAAATGAAGAAAGAAAAGGATGTTTACTGCAAGATTCATGTAAAGACTAGTCTTAAAGTAGACCCTGCATTTGAAAAGCCGGGTAAAACCATTCGTGTATGGCTTCCAATTCCAAAAGAATATGCACAGGTTGAGAATTTTAAACTATTAAACACATCTCATGAAGGTCTAGTCAACGATAACAATGTAGATCAAAGATGTGTCTATATTGAAAAGCCATATGAAAAAGGTGAAGAATTCAGTGTTGAATATGAATTCATCAATCACATGCACTACGAAGAATTAGATCCAAGTATTGTAACAGACGAACATCCAGATACTTGCCTTGAAGAATATGCTCCACACGTTGTATTTACAGATTATTTAAAGAATCTAGTTAAAGAAATTATCGGTGAAGAAACTAACCCATTATTAAAGGCTAAATTGATCTACGATTATATCACAAGCCATGTCACATATTCTTATGTACGTGCTTATGCAACTTTACCATGTATTCCAGAATATATCACTACTGGATTAAAGGGAGATTGCGGTTTACAAGCCTTAACCTTTATTACTCTATGTCGTATTGCGGGCATTCCTGCCACTTGGCAAGCTGGACTTTATACTACACCAGAAACAATTGGTAACCACGATTGGGCTCGTTTCTATGTAGCTCCTTATGGATGGTTGTATGCCGATTGTTCATTTGGTGGCGGATCTTATCGAGCAGGCAATCTAGAAAGAAGAGACTTTTACTTTGGATATCTAGATCCATTTAGAACGCCATGCTCATCAAAATTCCAAGGTGATTTTGTGCCAGCTAAAAACTTCTTGCCAAATGATCCATATGACAACCAAAATGGCGAAATGGAATATGTAGATGAAGCTATTCCAGGCAAATACATCATTAAAGAAACAAAGAATATTGAAATCGCTCTTTTAGAGGGAAAAGATGAATAGACCTGTAATCGGTCTTACTTGTAATGAATTGGATAAAGAAAATCTACCTAAACAATTTATCAATGAAGCTTACATCAACAGTGTCATTCGCGCTGGTGGATGTCCAATTATTTTACCTATCACAAATGATTTTGATACCATTCAAGCACAAGCCAAAATGTTAGATGGATTAATTGTGACAGGTGGCATCGATGTAAATCCAATGATTTATAATGAAAATCCAGAATCATTACAAGGGGATTCAAGCTTAGACCGTGACTATTATGAAATGCGGTTGTTAAAATATGTCTGTCAGAAACAGATTCCTATTTTGGGAATCTGTCGTGGCATTCAGATGTTAAATGTCTATTTTAAGGGATCTTTATATCAAGATTTGTCGTATTGTAAAAGAAGTGTATTGAAGCATGCACAGCAGGAAAAAAGAGAAAATCCAAGTCACAAGATCCACATCGAAAAGGATAGCTTTCTATATAAAAGCTTAGGTGATGAAGCTATGGTCAATAGCTTTCATCATCAGGCAATCAAAGACTTAGCCCCAAATTTCAAGGTTTCGGCTAAATCTAGTGATGGAATCATTGAAGCTATTGAACATGAGTCATTCCCTATCTATGCTGTTCAGTTTCATCCTGAAGCTATGTCACATAAATATGGTGAGATGCAAGCTATCTTTAATGAATTCCTAAAAAATTGCGAGGTGAAGTAAATGCGTATTCAAGAAAACTTAGAAAAATCAAAATACGAAGCGGATGGAAGTATTCAAATCCAAGGAAAAACGATTCCCTATCATACGATTTGTGAAGATAATTTCTTTGTAGATGAAGAAAACAATCCTGTCGCATCTATATTTAGCTATGCTTATTTTAGAAGTGATATAGAAAACAATTCAAAACGCCCTATCCTATTTATTTATAATGGTGGTCCAGGATGTGCCAGTCTTTGGCTTCATATGGGATTATTTGGTCCTAGAATCGTCAAACTAGATGACGAATTAAATCTTCCAACGGTTCCTCCATTTGAATTAGAAGACAATCCACATTGTTTATTAGATTTGTGTGATTTAGTTTTTATTGATCCGGTCGGAACTGGTTTAGGTCGTTTAATTCAAGAAAAGGCAAGAAAAGAATTTTATGAAACGCATGGCGATGTTCGTAGTGTTTCTAAATTTATCGAACAATTTTTAGCTCGTTACAACCGCAGAAATTCACCAGTATTACTTGCAGGTGAAAGCTATGGTACAGCAAGAAGTGCTCTACTTGCCGGAGAACTTATGGGTGCAGGACCTGAAAAAGCCGATACAATGGGTATTAGTGTAAGTGGTATCTTCTTACTTGGTAGTTACTTTATTGAAAAGCTTCCTGTTGAAGCAAGTGCTACGGATTTGATCACAATGGCAGCTACGAATTATTTCCATAACCCCAAAGAAAATATCTCTCAAAAAGACTTTATTGAAGAAGCCTTTACATTCGCATCTACTGAATATGTTACAGCCTTATTTTTAGGTGATGCTTGTCCAAACAAAGAAGAAATAGCCAATAAATTAGCTTACTATTCTGGCATTGATAAAGCTTATTGGTTAAGACATCATCTACATATGGATATGCAAAAGGGTTTTGCGCACAAACTATTAGAAGATAAAGGTTTGGCATTGGGATTCTATGACGGTCGATATACTTGGAATGATGATCCAGAAATTATGGAAGCTAATGTGATTGCAGACGATCCAGCTATGGGACAATATACACCAGCTTTCCAAACTGCCTACGGACTCATGCGTCAAGAATTAAATATTACAAGTGATCGTATTTCAAAGGGATTGGTCTTTGATGTAAATATGACTTGGAATCGTGAATTTAAGACAAGTCCAGCTCAATCCTTAGCTGGTTGTATGCGAAGAAATAAACAGATGAAAGTCTTCTTTGCCTCAGGTCTATATGATTTATGTACAACTGCAGGAAATGCTAGATATTTAGCTACTCACTCAAATCTAGATCAAAGTCGAGTTATAATCGGTGAATATCCAAGTGGCCATATGGCTTATCTTGGTAAAGAAAGCTTTGATCTTCTTGCGAAGGATATGCGTGAATTCTTTGAAAGCTGTATTTAAAAAGGAAACCAAATGGTTCCCTTTTTTTATTTATATTTTTTCAACATTTCTAACTTAAGATTCAATAGCTTTTCACTTAAGTCTACATAATATTCTTGTGGATATACAAAACGTTTGATTTCATCCCAAATTGTAGCAAGTTCCTTTTCACTATAAGCACGAATTTCTTCAAGACTAGGTAAATCATAGACCAACTTACCATCCTTAAAAATTGGTACCAACATATCGCGTACTGTATATGTATTAGCTGGAATGACTTTGTATTTCCAACGTGACATCGGATGATAGATTGTTAAATCTTGTGTAGTATCAATGACTTCATCTTCTAATGTCAACAAATCAGCAATTGCCATACCTGTTTCTTTATCCATGATACGATTCAAATTCTTCATACCTGGATTGGTTACCTTTTCAACATTGTCACTAATTTTGATTTTAGGAATCATTTTACCATCTTTTTCAAGGGCAACCATCTTATATACACCACCAAAGACTGGTGAGTTCTTTGAACAAATCAAGTTTTCACCAACACCAAACGAATCAATTTTAGCACCTTGCTGATGAATTAAAGATTCAATGACATATTCATCTAATGAATTGGATACAACAATTTTACAATCTTCCATACCCGCTTCATCTAACATCTTACGAACTTTTTTAGAAAGATATGCCATATCTCCACTATCGATACGAACTCCCTGTAAGCGATATCCATTTGGTTCTAGATAATCCTTTGCGATCTTGATTGCATTCACAATACCTGATTTTAAAGTTGAATATGTATCAATTAATAAAGTACATGCGTTTGGATAGGTCTTCGCATAATACATAAATGCATCATATTCTGTATCAAAACTTTGAATAAAGGAATGTGCCATTGTTCCTAATACGGGTACACCAAATTCTTTACCAGAATATGTTGTAGCGCTTCCTGCGCAGCCTGCAATATAAGCAGCTCGAGCTCCTAAAATAGCCGCATCAAAGTTATGGGCACGACGTGCACCAAATTCCATGACTGCTCTTCCTTCACTAGCTTGTACAATACGACGTGATTTTGTCGCTATCAAAGTCTGATGATTGATAGCCAATAATAAGGCTGTTTCAACTAATTGTGCTTCAATAATCGGCGCTTTTACACGAACCAATGGTTCATGCGGAAATACAGGTGTTCCTTCTGGAATCGCATAAATATCTCCAGTAAAACGCACAGTAGATAAATACTCTAAGAACCCCTCACTAAATTGATTTAAAGAACGCAAATAGTCGATATCTTCTTTTTCAAAGTGCAAGTTAGAAACATAATCTACAACTTGTTCCAAGCCTGCAAATACACAATATCCGCCATCATCTGGATTTTTACGATAGAACAAATCAAATACAACTTCTTTATCTTTATCATTATTGAAGTAGCATTGACTCATTGTTAATTCATAAAAGTCCATGACTAAACTTAAATTTCTCTTGTCTTTCATTTTATAATCTTACTCCCTTACTTCAGAAACGACACGAATGCCATTGGCCTCCATCATTTTAAAGGCTATATCATTCCAGAATGGTGCATCATGTACTTCTGGTATGTGATAGGTTTCAGTACAGTTTTCTACAACAAAAATGCGATATTCATTCATATTGTGTTCGTTAAACCAAGTGTTTAAGCTCAACACGAAATGGAGAATACATAAATCTGTACAACAACCCGTTACGATTATATCACGATAATACCCTAAATCCGAGTTTAAGAACTCTTCAAATTCAGGCGCCATAAATGTATTCGTACTGTTTTTCTTAATTACATGCTTAATAAATGGCTTTAAAGAATCGACAACTTCACTTTCTTCACTACCAATTACACAATGTACTGGAAACGAATTGAATTCACGCGTCTTTGGAGGGTGTGAATCACATACAAAAACATTATTGCAATCTAAACAATTTAATAGGGATTGAATATTTTCTTCTACATTCCCAATTGCCTCATCATGTAGGGCTCCCATATCCACAAAGCCTTTGATCATATCCACCACAAACACAACAGGAGCATTTAATTCTTCTTTTTGAATTGGATTATAATTGTTTTTTTCTAAACGTGCCATATATACCTCTAAATGGAAAATAAGAGTTCTGTACTCAGAACTCTTACTCTTCTACCTCTTCCTTTGTTCTAAATTCCTTTAATTTTTCTTCTAGCATTGATTTAAATTCAGGATTTGCCTTGATATAAGCCTTGGCCGCTTCTTTACCCTGGCCAATTTTTTCCCCTTCATAACTAAACCAAGCACCGGCTTTTTTCACAATGTTGGCATCTACACATAAATCTAAGAGTTCACTAATATAAGAGATACCTTCTCCATACATAATTTCAAGCACAGCCGTCTTGAATGGAGGAGCCACCTTATTCTTAACAATTTTTACTTTTACTTTATTCCCAACAATATCCGTACCATTCTTAATCGCATCCGCCTTACGAATATCAACACGAACCGATGAATAGAATTTTAAAGCACGACCACCTGGAGTTGTTTCTGGATTTCCATAAATAACCCCTACTTTTTCACGTAATTGGTTGATGAAAATAGCTGTACAATCATTTTGATTCATTGCACCCGCAAGCTTACGCATCGCCTTTGACATCATACGTGCCTGCAATCCAACCTGATTATCACCCATTTCACCATCTAATTCAGCCTGTGGAACTAAGGCTGCCACACTATCAACTACAACTAAGTCAACAGCACCACTTTCAACTAGCATCAACATGATGTCTAATCCTTGTTCTCCTGAATCTGGCTGAGATAAAATCAATTCATCAATATTTACACCTAAATTTTTTGCGTAAACCGGATCAATCGCATTTTCTGCATCAATAAATGCAGCACGACCACCCTTCTTTTGTACTTCAGCCACCGCATGAAGTGCAAGTGTTGTTTTACCACTCGATTCAGGACCAAAGATTTCAATAATTCTTCCCTTTGGATATCCACCAATACCTAAGGCATCATCCAAGAGTAAACTTCCTGAAGGAATCGGTTCAATATCAACGGCTGCTCGATCACCTAACTTCATGACTGAGCCTTTACCATATTCTCTTTCAATTTCATTTAAAACATCACTTAAAAGCTTATCTTTATTTGTTTCTACTTTTTCTTTTGGCATACATTCTCCTTTTGAATTGTGTTAATCAACACATCCACCATTTCTAAAACAACATGTTCTCGCACATCATTTCTAGATAAACCCGTACATTGAAATCCATAAACACGTACCGCTTTTTTAGAGGCAATTGCACAATAGACTCTTCCTGCTGGCTTTTCTTCCCATGCGCTAGGCCCGGCATTTCCTGTAAATGAAACACAATAATCCACATCCATAATTTCTCTTGTGTTCTTTGCCATGGCATAGGCACATTCTTCACTGATTACACCATATTTTTGAATTAAGTCCACATCCACATGAGCCAATACATTTTTCATTGGTGTAAAATAAGTAACTAAACCGCCTTTTAAAACGGCACTAGCTCCTGGAACGGAAGCAATCGTGCTTGTGAATAGACCGGCTGTTAAGCTTTCACAGCTTGATAGGGTCAAATGATGTTTTGTACATAATAAAACAAGTTGTTTTGCACGATTCATATTACATCGTCTCCAAAACGTATTTCTTTAATTGATTGAAATAAATAAGTCCACTATATAAAGATGCCACTGTAGCTGCCCATAATAGGATTTGATCCATAGGAATTCCCATATAGACAAATGGCCAATCCTTTAGTAATAAGAATACAAGCGCAAACATTTGAAGAACCGTTTTTAATTTTCCAAAGATTCCTGCGCTCACCACTTCTCCTGAATTTGCAGCACTCATTCGTAAGCCATCGACAATTAAGTCTCTTGCAATCATCAATAGTACTGCAATAACATTGGCTTGATGAAAATAAACCATCAAGATCAACACTGTATTTACTAACATTTTATCGGCGATTGGATCCGCAAATTTTCCAAAGGAAGTAATCCAATTGTTCTTTCTTGCCAACATTCCATCAAAGAAGTCGGTAATACTAGCTATCGCAAAAATCACAAATGCGATTACATCGCGCAATGCCAATCCACTTGTTTCATCAATAATGCATACGCTAGGATCCATACAAAGATAAACAGCTACAACAACAGGCACTAATAAGATTCTAATAATTGTTAGTCTGTTCGGTATATTCATTTTGGCCATATATTCCATCCTCCTGTGTATAAAGATTATCATTATAGTAACTATCTGTTCCGTAACCATAATCATAATTACTTTCATCTTGTGAATCAGTATTTACATTCACATTCTGATTTCCTTTACCCACCTGTAAAGTAATAACAGCTGGACTTTCTTCCTGCCAATTTGTTTTGTCAAAATCAATTTCTTTTCCATCTACCGTGATATCATTATCTGAATATGTTTCGATACTAATTTCAAAAGTACAGTTTTCAGATAATTCTAGATTTTGCGTAAACGTACCCGTATACGTTTTTGAAGTATCATTGACTGCTTCTCCATCTTTTTTCACAGTAATTTTTGATTTCGATGGTAATGTGATTGTCAAATCTAGTGTTTTGACATCATCCTGTATATTAGAAAGCTGATAGGCATTGGTTTCTCCTGTAATCTTCTTAACTACCAAAGCCTGGGCTTCCTTTTCTTTTTGACGTTGATTTGCCAATTTGTTGGTTTCTTTTTCTTTTTTAGATAATTCCTGCTGACGAAGCTCCTCTTGATTTGCGAGCTTCTGATTTGAAATAGAACGAAGTCCTACATTAATAGCTGATAATGCACATAATCCTACAATTCCAATCAGGACAAGCACTTTGATTACCTTTGTTTGATTTGTACTTAAAGAAGAACTCGTACGACTAACATGTTTTTGAAACCACGCTGAAGACGACTTTTTCTTTCTTTTTTTGGTTGTCTTTTTACTCTTTTGAACACTTGCCATTTGTTCTACCATGCGCCTTTGAGCCATAGTTAAAGCCATATCTCTTTGATGAGCAAATTCATTTACATCCATATCTACTTCATCGCTAATGGCTTGCCAATTTACACCGATTGCATCGGAATAAGCATGTACAAAGTAACGTACAAAAGAAAGGTCATCGGAGAAAACATCTAGGTTATTTTCTTCGATTGCTTGTATATATTGAGGCGCTAAACGCGTCTGATTTGAAACATCCTGAATGGAAAGTTTTAGATTTGTTCGACGTTCTTTTAAGATGTGATAATATGCCACTAAAACTCCCCCTTTGAAGATTATTATAACAAATTCAAGGCAAGAATACCACGATGTGCTATAATTATTTACGAAAGGATGAATGAAATGTCACAACTTATTTTTTCTATTGGAGCCTTTTCTCAATGCATGAGTTTTTCTCCTCAAAGAATCCAAATCGACAATTTTGAAGACTATACGCTTTATTGTATTGATTGTGAAAATGTTCAACAATTTGATATCAAAACACTCAACGCTACAAGTCCTAGTGTCTTCTTTTTCTTTGGTAATTTTGAAAAAATAGGGCAAAAGTGCTGGCAACAAATCTTTGCGATTGCCAAGGATTTTCCGAATTCTTATTGTTTCAACACACACCAAAGTCAAAAGAATTTTGCGGACATCTATTGTGCAACCTTACTTGGACAAATTGTTGCGAATGTAGTTCCCAAAAAGATTCTTCTTGTCACAAACGACCAAGGGTTTCATGGAATTAAACAAGCCTTATTGTTTCAAGGAAAAGATATCGATATCGAAATCTTACAAACAAGAGACCCGTTCTTGTTGCCTTTAAAGGAAGAAACGCCTAAGTCTCAGCCTAAACAGGCGCAAAAACAAAAGAAACAAACAAATACCACAAAGCCAAATGAAGCAAGTGATGAAGAGGTAATAGAAGCATTAAAGAAATATCCAAAAATCAATACCCGCTATGCATCTATTGATGATTTAAGTAAGTATTTAATGCCCATCTTAGCGAACAAACAAAAGAAGTGTAAGCTTTCGAAATGGATAGAGAGTGATTACGCAAAAAAAGTGGGTCGCTTTAAAAAGGATGCGAAAGGAAAATATTATAAATTAAAATGATTAAAACAATATATCTAGCAGGAGGCTGCTTTTGGGGTGTGCAGCACTATTTCGATCAGTTTGATGGTATTCTAAAGACAACCGTTGGCTATGCGAATGGTAACACAGAAAACCCAGTATATAAAGATGTCAAAAAAGGTTTGACTGGTCATGCAGAAACTTTAGAAATTGAATATGATGATACAGTGATTTCATTACCTAGAATTCTAGACTTATACTTTGACATTATTGATCCTATATCTGTCAATCAACAAGGTGAAGACGTTGGTATTTCATATCGTACAGGCATTTATTATGTTGATGAAAAAGATTTAGAAATGATTCAAATCAAATACGATGAAATCCAAAAACAATACGATTCAGCTTTAGCCGTTGAATTAGAACCATTAAAAAACTTTTTTAATGCAGAAGAATATCATCAAAAATATTTAGATAAAAACCCAGGGGCTTATTGCCATATACCTGCATCAAAATTTAAGAAGGGACTTTAATCAGTCCCTTCTTTTATTGTAGTACCCGCAACATAACCTGTTGTCCAGGCAATCTGCAAGTTATATCCCCCTGTTTGAGCATCCAAGTCTAAGACTTCACCCACAAACTTCAAACCCTTGATTTTCTTTGACTCCATCGTTTGAGGTTGAATTTGATTCGTTTTAATTCCACCTACAGTAATCATCGCTTGCTCAAAACCCGCAAAGCTTGAAATCTCAAAATCTAGACACTTCAATAATTCACTAATACTTCTTCTTTGTGCCTTTGTTGTTTCGTTCGCTTTTAAATAAACATCCATACTTAAACGATCCATCACATACTGCACTAAACGCTTAGGAATCATCGTCTCTAATATATGATGCAGTTGTCTATTGGAAGAATGATTCATTCGTTCTAACAACAACATATCTACTTCATCAATCGTTTTATCTGGAATCAAATCCAATAGGATTCTTTCCGGATTTTTATTGATGACATAACTTGACATAGCCAAAACACCTGGTCCACTTAAGCCTTCATGTGTAAATAAGATGTCGCCTAATTCTTTATATAAAACCTTTTTATCTTTCTTTACCTGAATACCAATATTCTGTAATGAAAGTCCTGCTAAATCAAACTTTTCTTTTGTGCGCAAAGAAACTAAGCCAGGATATAAGTCACTGACTTTGATATCAAGTGCACTAGCCCATGTATATCCATCGCCACTACTTCCAGTTGAAACAAAGGACTTGCCACCCGTTGCGATAATCACCACATCACATGTATAAGTTCCTTTATTGGTTTCAATACCGACAATTTTATCATCTTCAACCACTAAATCTGTACACGCTTCATCCATATGAAGAATGACATTGTTTTTTCGTAACAATTCCACAAATAATAAAACAACGTCTTGACTTGAATTTGATCCTGGAAACATACGTCCATGATCCTCTTCAACGGTTGGTAATCCATTGGATTTTAAAAATTTGATCATATCCAAATTGGAGAATTGCGAAAATGGACTGTATAAGAACTTTTCATTATGCACAACATGCTTAAAAAATTCATCCTTCGAGCAATTATTTGTGACGTTACAACGTCCATGTCCTGTAAGCTGTAACTTTTTGCCTAATTGTTTATTCTTCTCAAACAATTCCACTTGATGTCCCTGCAAGCTAGCAGCATATGCCGCCATTAAACCCGATGGACCTCCACCCACAATTAATACTTTTGACATAAGATTCCACTTTCTTCTAAATACACAGCTAAACCGTCATGGTCATTGTCAAATTTTGTGATCGCATTTGCACAAGCCTTTGTATCATCCGTACCATTGATCATACAGACACCGCATCCGGCAACCTTCAACATTTCATTATCATTCGATGTATCTCCAAAGGCCATGACATCCTTTAAATCCATGTCATTTAGTTCACATATTTTTTGTAAGCCATAACCCTTATTGATTCTTTTATCACAGAATTCTAACAATGTAGTCTGTGTTTTAAAACCATGATAATAAGGATTTGGATGTTCTTTCACCCATGCTTCTGCCTTAGGCATATCTTCTTCTTTCATACGAAACATGATTTTTGCATTCTCATGCGCATACAATTCTTCTAAATCTACTACTTCTAATTCTTTATGAGATGTCGAAGCCGAATGAATCATCCAATCATCAATACGAACACAGCGAATTTTTCCTTTCCAATACACCATTGGATTGCATTCAACAACATTCATAATTTCCATTGTTTCCTTTAACCATTCTTTTTTCATCATGAAATAGCTGTAGAATTTTTGATGTACACCATCCCATAATTCCGCACCATTCATACCCATCACAAAATCAAAATCAAACGGTAAATCCCAACGTTCTTTATTACGTTTTAACTCATCAACAGGACGACCAGAGGCAATCCCAAAATAAATTCCTTTTTCATGAAGCTTAATCAAAGCTTCTTTTGTCCTTGGTGTTAATTCTTTTTTCTCATTGACCAAGGTCGCATCAATATCACAAATAACTAATTGTGGCATCACATTATATCCTCCAACTCATACGTAAAGCCTTCACCATCGACTTCATGAACACTATTCACTATAATAAAGGCTCGTGGATCTAGCTGCATAATTTCATGTTCTAAATTGCTGTAAAGCTTTTGCGGAATTACAATCATTAATACAGGTTTCGATTCATTGGTGTATCCACCTTTACCTTCTAAAATTGTAACACCACGTTCCATTTTATTTAATACATGATTTTTAATTTCTACCCATTTGTCAGAAACAACCATACAGTTGATTGCCGTGCTTGATCCAATTAAAATTGTTTTATCAATTGCGAAGCCTGATGCGAACACAGAAAGAACACCAATCAAGGCTGGTTCTATACCATATGTTGTTACTCCTAAAAGCACTGTTAACGCATCAATGATCATAACAGAATTTCCAGAAGAAATATGCGTATATTTATGAATCAATAAGGCTGGAATATCCATCCCTCCTGTACTTGCGTTCACTCTAAAGCATAGACCTAATCCAATCCCTGAAATCAAACCACAATAAATACTTGCCAACATGGGCTGCATCACAAATGTTTCTTTAGGAAATAATGTTGTTACATAAGTCAGCAAAGAAACAAAGAATGAATAACTAAATGTAGAAATCAATGATTTCAAGGCAAATGCCTTTCCTAAAAAAATAGCACCAACAATATAAAGTCCTATCATCAATATATTGATAAGCCATACAGATGGAATAAATGGCAGCAACGGCTTTAATGCCACTGCCACACCGGCCACTCCACCGGTCAATGTATTATTTGGCAAAACAAAAAAGGCAACCGAAACCGCCACCATAAAATTACCCAATAATACAATCAATACATCCTTAACATAATTCGTCTTTTTCATATTTCCCTCATCCTCACAAATCCTATCTTTATTCTATCAAAAAAACGAACTAAATTAAACGTAAGAAAAAAGCTGGATTTCCCAGCTTGCATCTACAACATTTCCTTTGCGGTTTGCGTAATCAAATCAAACAATTCTATGACCTCAGATTGTTTTTCATAACCAATCTTATCAAATAACTGATCTACAATTTTTAAAATTTTTTCATGTTGTTTCTTATAAATTTGAATCATTGAATCATTCAACGTCACATAAATCTTTCGATTATCCTGTTCACTACGAACACGCGTGATCAAGTTCTTTTTCTCCATACTCGTTAGTGTACGATTCATCTGTGACTTTTGCATGCGCATATAATTACATAAATCCGTTGCGGTAACATCTTGATTTTGATTTTGATATAAATAACGACAGATCATCGATTCATTATAAGGTAAATCAGAGGTGATTCTTTCATTGTTTATAACTGTCGTCATTTGAAGCCATGCTTCTAATACTTGTTCATTCTTTTTCATGGTTCTATTCTACCACATTTATAGAATATTCCGTATCATAATTTTGATTCACACATATCGTTACACGCTTCTTCTTTAAATCATATACACAAGACCACTGTGTCTTTGAGATTTTTCCTTCTTTATTCTTATGTGCATCCTGTGAACAATTCGCCAATAGCTTCATCGCCTCGCGATTCGATAGTTTTCCATTTGTGGAACTTAATTTTTCATCAATAATTTGGTAGCGGTCTTGACCAAAATTAAATTCTGCTTCCGGTTGAGTCAATAAGAAATTCGTAACACACTGATAATTCTTATCTGGATATACAACCTTCATTTCATCATTTACATATTCTACGGCAACACTTTTTCCAGATGCATCACAAATTTGGAAGTGATAACAGCTGTTTGCGCTTGAATGCATATCATAAGAAGATAATAATTCTAACGCTTCATCCACATTCTTTGCCTTATCCAACATCATTCGAATCGCTGTTGTGGTTGTGATATCCACTTTTTCAGTATTTTGATTTGTAGGTTTTGTATCAATCAATAACACGCCAACAGCCAATCCTTTTTCATTCATCCCATCTAGTGGTGCATAGGGAGCTGCCAAAGTTACCAATGAATCTTTTAATGTATCTGGTAAATATTTTTCATTATATCCTACAAAACCTAAATTCACCATAGATACAGAGGCATAACCATTTTTAGGCTTTGTCTTCACTAACACACTTGGCGAATAATCCATATCAAAGTTGCGTCCAAACAGATATCCTGAATCTTTATTATGTGCAATAAATGTAGAACAACCTAAATCTGGAATCTTAATACTTAATGGTAACCCCTTCATTACGTGATTCACCACAAATTCGACAAGCTCTTTATCATTGCTTGCACCTTTTTCTAAAAACTCATCCAATCCATAATCCGCACTATAATCCATTGTATACATTGGATATGCATCGATTTTTTTTAATGATTTTAATGAACTATATTCATTATGAAACAGACAAACAATTCCTATTCCACAGATCAATAATAAACATACTATTGTAATTCCTATTCTCTTTAATAATTTCATATATACTCCTTTAGTTCATTTTGTGAACTATTAAAGTATACAGTATTAGTTTACTTTGTCAACCATAAAAAATAGAGATGAAATTAATCATCTCTACGTCCAAGTAATTGTAAAATGTATAAGAAAATATTTAAGAAATCTAAATACAACTGTAAAGCCATATAAATCGATATCTTTTCATCTTCATAGCCATTTAACATATAATTCATTCTTTGAATATCCCAAGCTGTAAGTCCTGTAAATAATAGTAATCCAATCACGCTCCAAAGACGTACGTCCATGCTGACTCTAAACAACATAAAGAAAAATTGACTAAAGATCATCGCAATCAATCCAATCAAACAGATGTTTCCTACTTTACTAAGATTCATCTTAGTCGTCTTTCCAATAATAGCTAAACATGCAAAGTAAATTGCACTAATGCCAAATGCAGCAGCAATCTGTCCGGCACTATATACATAAGCCAATGATGTCATATTGATTCCCATTGTCAGTGAATAAATAATAAACATTGTCTTCATTGTAGAAGCAGGTGTATTACGTGATAATTGACGTCCCATTGAGACTGTGAGTGAAATTTGTACCACCAACAATAATAATGAAATCATTGGAATCTGAATAATGAACATGAATATACCTGAAGCATACAACAATGCAGAAGTGATTGCCGTAATTCCAAGTCCTACCACCATCCAGCTGTATACTTTATATAGTGAATTTGTACTTACTGAATTTGAATAATTATTTGTATACATAAATATACCTCCTATTTTTAGAGTATTTTATGTTTTTTACATATACATTACAATGTACAACTCTATCAAAATGACTATTATATCCATCGATCTTGCAATAAAAAATCTTGTAGATGCACAATTTTGATTCCCTCATCATTTCCAACATCTAAATCATTTAACGTTACTACATACTTAGGATAATTATCTTGAATATCCTTCAAATTCGAAGTTTCACGATCTGAATTTTCGGGTAATTGAACACAGACTTGTACATAGATTTTTTCATCTCTTAAAATAGCGACAAAATCGATTTCCTTTGTACCTAACTTTCCAACATAAACATCATAGCCTCGTCTTTTTAGTTCTAAATACACAATATTTTCCATTACGGCATCTAACATATTTCGATTATATCCAAACAAAGCATATTTCAATGAAATATCTGCCAAATAATATTTTTCTTGTGTTTTCAAAATATTTTTACCCTGCAAATCATATCGTCTACATGGATAAATAATAAAGGCTTGTTCTAACCATCTTAAATAATTATATATACTTTCATTTGAGAGTTGTCGATTCTCACTCTTTAAGAATTTAGAAATTGAATTGGCCGAGAATGTCTTACCTGTATTTTCAACCACATATTTTACAACACGATCAAACAATTCTTGTTTATGAATGCGATGACGATTTACTATATCTCTAGAAACAACTGTATAATATATGCCATTCACAATTTGATATGCCGCATTTGATTCATATTCATTTAATGCGACAATAGGAAAACCGCCAAAACGTATATACTCATTCAATAACTCTCTTTTTGATAATTGACTTTTAGATTTGAATTGTAAATACTCACTAAATGACAATGTATATACAGGTATTTGTACATATCTTCCAGTTAAATAAGTTGAGATCTCACTCGACATTAATTTTGAATTTGATCCAGTCACGTAAATATCGAAATTTCCTTTTTCCAACAAAGAATTTACTACCTTTTCCCATCCCGATATTTCTTGAATCTCATCCAAAATCAAATATGAATAATCATTATCTCTTGATTCACAAACTAGTTCATCATACATTTGTTTAGCCGTAACATTCTGCGCTATATCCATATCTGTATATCTTTTACAGATAATACATTTTTTCTCAATTCCAGAAGCAAGCAATTTTTCTTTCAGCATCTCAAAGATAGTTGATTTTCCACAACGCCTTACGCCAGATAAGATTTTCACTAATGGTTGACCAATGAATGGAGTTATAGCTTCTATATAATCATGTCTATTAATAATCACAATATCACCTTCTTTATTCTAAGTATACCAAATAAAGTATATATTTTTAACAATTTTTACAGTGTAAACCTGTAAAACTTTTAATTAATCAATACTTTTTCAAGTTAAAAAGAGAATGTATTTCTACACTCTCTTACTTAATGTCCAATTCAATAGGCTCATCCATCGTATCACTGACATATTTGCCATTCTTTTTTCTTTGTTTTACACACTCTGTCAACAAGTATTCAATTTGTCCGTTGACACTGCGAAAATCATCTTCTGCCCATGAAGCGATTTGATCATACAATTTTTTTGAAAGACGCAAAGGAATTTGTTTCTTTTCCATTAATACAGACTGCCAGAATTAACGACTGGCTGCGCATCATGGTTTCCACAAAGTACGACTAATAAGTTTGAAACCATAGCCGCTTTCCTTTCTTCATCTAATTCTACAACCCCATTTTCATTTAAACGATCCAACGCCATTTCAACCATACCAACAGCTCCATCCACAATCATCTTACGCGCATCAATAATCGCACTTGCCTGTTGTCTTTGAAGCATTACCGCTGCAATTTCTGGTGCATATGCCAAATATGTGATTCTTGCCTCAATGATTTCAAGACCTGCATCTTTTACTTTACTTTGAATTTCATCACGAATTCTAGAAGCTACTACTTCACTTGAACCTCTAAGACTTCCCTCATCAGCAATACCATCACCTGTTGTATCTACATTTTCAGCGACATCATAAGGATAAATACGAACAATATTTCTTAATGCACTATCACATTGCAAAGAAAGATATTCCTTATAATTATCTACATTAAACACAGCTTTTGCGGTATCTGTAACACGCCACATTACGGCAATTCCAATCTCAACTGGATTTCCTAAACAATCATTGATTTTTTGACGATTGTTGTTTAAAGTCATGATTTTCAAAGATACTTTTTTAGAAGTCATTTCTACCGTTCCATTATTTTGTGCTTGTAAAATACTCTTCTTAGAACCATCATCCACATCCCCACTCTGATTTAATTTTGTCTTTGCGGCAGGATTGACAGCCTGACAAAAAGGATTGACAAAATAAAATCCAGCATCCTTTAAAGTACCTACATATTTACCAAATAACGTTAAAACTAAAGCTTCTTGTGGCTTTAACACTTTTAAGCCAAGAAATGGAATCCAACCAATGCATAGCCATACAACACCAATAATAAATAAAGGCCAAACGAATGATGCACCAAGTATTGTCATCAATAAAGCTACAAGGTATAAGACAATCCATAATATCATCATGGCCATGCCATTCTTTTTGTTGCTTAAAACTTTTTCTGTCATATAAGCACCTCCACTATCTAAATGATATCATTTTGATATCTAATGTCAACAAAAAAAAGACAGGTTAACCTGCCTTATTGATTATAAGCTTTTGTGTAAAGTTTCAAGAACTGTCTTAAGATCATTCACACCCATTTGACCTGGAGCACTCGCCTTTTTAGCTGCACCAAAAGTCAAACAAGAACCAAATACTTCACCAGCTAAACGAGAAATAACGCCAGTAGCTTCCATAGACATTGTGATAATTGGACGATTTGCATGTTCTTCAGCCATTTCATTAGTAGCAGACAATAATGTCAATACATCCTTTTTAGATTGAGGCATCACCGCAATTTTAGGAATGTCTGCACCCTTTTCTTGCATAGCACACAAACGAGAAATGATTTCTTCTTTTGATGGTGTTTTAAAGAAGTCATGGTTCGACATGATTACTTTTACTCCATTTTCATGAGCTGTCGTTACAATCGTTTCAACTTCTTTATCTCCTGTATATAATTCAACATCTACTGCATCTACATATCCACTTTTGGCAACGGCACAGTTTAATTCAACATAATATTCAGTAGATACTTCTAATTCTCCACCTTCTTTTTTAGAACGGAAAGTAGCTAAGACTGGAGTTTCTTTAAATACTTCACGTAATTCTTTAGCCATTTCAACTACAGTCACAGTATTTTCAACACCTTCAAACCAATCCATACGCCATTCGATAATATCAGCTGGTGTATCAAGAATGATTTTCGCTTGTTCTAAAACATCTTCTTTTGTTTTCCCACAAATAGGAACACAAATCTTTGGTACACCTGCACCAAATGCAACATTTTTCATTGTTACTGTATTCATTTTTTTATTCTCCTTTATTCATATTTTTTGTATATGCATCAAACAACGCATCACCGACTTGTTGTCTGATCTCTTCATAAACCGAACTTGAACGGTTTCTCATTTCATTTAATACTTCTTATGATAAATCGATTTCTTTTGTACCACTCTCTTTAATGATACTTAAACGATCTGACACACGTTTATCACATTGTTCACGCGAATAATCATGCGCATTTTGAGCTGCTTGATCTACAACCTTTTTGTCCTTATCTGACAAACGATTATGAAACATAAATAGTTCCTCTTCAATCGTTAGATTTAGAGCGATTATAAACATTCTCATTCTACCTGTCAATACGCATATTAAATCATATACAAGATGTCAAAGATCTTTACATGCTCGAATGGATCAAATACTTTTCGAATGCCTTTTCTGCATCCAAATGTACAGACTTAAAGAAAACAATACCCCATATAACATAGGTTGGTATAGCGATAATGGCAGATATGAAATAGGAAAGAATAGCTCCTAGGAATAGAATCAATGAATATGTAAAACATTGATTTCGCATATCCAAAGAAATAGATGCTTTATCATATTTTTCCGGATGATTTAGTGTACGAAAACCAGAAACAAAATATGCTCCTTTTTCTTTTAGTATCGCAAACAATATTCCTAAAACAAGAAACAACACTGCCAAGATAATACATGCCACAAATCCGCCATTCATAATAATCACCACTTTTATTATACACTTTTGAAACTACTTTCTGTTTTTTTACATTCATTTTCATTTTAGGGTTGTCAGTTTCAATGAAATGGTGTATTCTATGCGTATGGACAATTCAAGACATTATTACTTTTACTTTAAATAGCCCTGAACAAAGCCATATGTATACAATGGTTATTTTTAAGTTTCAGGGCGTTACACAAAAGCATTTCTACTTCGAAATGCTTTTTTTAACATTTAAAGAGATGTTCTAGAAAAGAGGAAATGATATGAAATACGGATTGATAGGTGAGCATTTAGGGCATAGTTTCTCCAAACAAATTCAGACAAGAATTGCAGAGATTGAGAATGTAAAAGATTATGACTACCAATTGGTGGAATTAAATAAAGATGAATTCAAAGAATTTATGGAAAAGAAAGATTTCAAAGGAATCAACGTAACTATTCCATATAAAAAAGATGTCATTCCATATTTGGATGAAATGGATGAAAGTGCCAAGGCCATTGGTGCTGTCAACACAATTGTCAATGTGGATGGTAAATTAAAAGGATTCAATACAGACTTTGGCGGATTCTTATATATGGTTAAAGCACACAACGTGCATATGGAAGGCAAAAAAGTCTTGATCATTGGCAATGGCGGTGCTTGTGCGGCTGTTAAAGCCGTTTGTGAACATGAAAAAACCAAAGACATTGTGATTGTTTCAAGAAGTGCCAATCGTGGTGCCATTAGCTATGATGAAATGTATACATCGCATTTAGATGCAGACATTGTAGTGAACACAAGTCCTGTTGGAATGTTTCCAAATATTATGAATGCACCCATTGATGTAAGTTGGTTCCACAAATTAGAATGTGTATTGGATGTTGTATACAACCCAATTCTTACTCGTTTATGTTTTGAAGCTCAAGAAGCAGACATCAAGCGTGTGATTGGTTTGGAGATGTTGATTGCGCAGGCAAAATATACATTTGAAATTTTTGAAAACATGTCTTTTGATGATTCCATCATTGATGAAATCAAAAAAGAAATGTTGAAAGATCGTTGTAACATTGTATTGATTGGTATGCCAAGTGCTGGTAAAACAACAATTGGTAAAATGCTTGAAGAAAAGCTTGGAAAAGAATTTTTTGACTTAGACGATATGATTATTGCCAAGGCTGGAAAAAGCATACCAGAAATCTTCCAGGAATCTGGAGAAGCTGGATTTAGAGCGATTGAAACTGAAGTAGCAATTGAAGCTAGTAAAATGAACAATAAAATTATTGCGACAGGTGGTGGTGTCGTTAAGCATAAAGTCAATATGGACTTCTTGCGTTTAAATGGAATCACGATTTTCATTGATCGCGATATCGATAAATTAATCAGTTCTGATCCAAATAGACCTCTATCAAGTTCTAAACAAGCCCTTCAACAAATGCATAAAGAAAGATACCCATTGTACCAAAAATACGCTGCTTATGTAGCTGCCAACAATGCGAATATTGAAGAAACAGTAGACGATATTGTGAATGCCTATCACAGCATTTTAATTGATGCCGTTGCAGACTAGCGAGAAGGTTTATTATCTTCTCGTTTTATTTTAAAAAGGAGAAATCATATGGAAAATCAAGTTACACAATTATTAAAAGCTATGGTAAAACCAGACTATACAGCTTGCAGCTATGCATTCATGCAGAATGGAAAAATTGTATGTGCCGATGCGATTGGTGTCATTGACAAAATCAATAATCAACCGATTACGACGGATTGCACATTTAATGTTTGTTCCATCTCAAAAATTTATTGTACTGTATGCATCATGCAGCTAGTAGATGAAGGATTAATTCAATTAGAAGATAAAGTTGCAAATATTCTTCCTGAATTTAAAATGAAAGATGAAAGATATAAAGATATCACAGTACGCATGTGCTTAGATCATTCAAGTGGACTTCCAGGAACACAATGGAAACATTTTAGTGTGAATACGACTTCTAAGTTTGACTACTATAGTGAAGTATTAAACTATTTATCAAAAAGCACTCTAAAGGCAGATCCAGGAATGTATAGTACATATTGTAATGATGGATTTACATTAGCTGAAATGGTCGTTTCAAAAGTGCGTAACATGCCTTATGAAAAGGTCTTAAAGAAATATATTACAGAAAAGATTGGCGCAAAAAGCACAAATACAACATATACAATTGATTCAAATTATCCTTTAGTTTCTGAAGGAAAGAAACCAAAAGAATACTTTCCTATTCAAGGAGCTGGAGGCATTACGACTTCCATGATTGATCTATGTAAGTTTGGACAATTATTTCTTGAACCCAATTCCATTATTAGTGAAGAATCCAAAGCTTTAATGGCGAAATCCTGGGGAGCTACTTTTCTAGAATCGGATCTAGGAGCCATTGATTTTGGCTTAGGCTGGGATCTAGTCAAACACCATGATCCAGATTATGATTTTGGTGATGGCGTTTTAGCTAAAGGTGGAAACAGTATGTTCTTTAGTTCAAGACTGATCATTGTTCCAAAATACAATGCCGTACTAGCATTAAGTGAAACACATGATTGTGGACTCGATGTTCCTACAACTTTAATGCGCCTATTCAATACCTATTTAGAACCAAATACATATCCAGATTATTCAGGAATTTATGCCCATGCCTTTGGTTTACAAAAAATCACAACCATCAAATCAAGTATGGTTGTGCAAGATAAAACGGAAAAAGGCTGGGTCATGAGTGATTTGTTGGATTATGCAGATGGTAAATGGACCAATGAAAAAGGAAATCAAATCTTCTTTGAAGGAAATTATCTTTTAAAGACAACACGAAATCGTACGGTTGCGTTTGCACAAAAAGCTAAGAAACAAGAACTAAACTCCGTTTGGAAAGCAAGATTAAATAAGAAATATATCGTGTGTGATACAACCTATTATGATATTGTCACTAATCAAATGTTATGTAGTGTGGAATTTAACAGGACTGAAGATACAATGTCATTAATTGTTCATGGCAATAAATCTGAGCCTGTATTATCTGAATTTCCAATTGAAGTTATAGATGATGCGCATGCACAAAGCTATCTAAACACACCTTGTAATGGTTCTAGAGATCGTATTGAGCCTTATTTTGAAAATGGTAAGCTATATTGTGCAAGCTATACCTATATTTGTGAAGATAATATAGAACCATATAATTCTCAATTATTTGAAAACGAAAATAAGGTTTATAAAATCAACAACACATTAGAAACTTTACCAACTCTTTGTGACGATCATCGAATTCTAGTATTAGACTCAAATGGAGATCTTTATTATGATTCTATGGATGTAGAAGAATATAAACCTATTGAATCTGGATTTATCATCTTGGTTTAACCTTAACGTGGATGGAAGTAATATACTCCTCCACTTTTTTTGTTTCATGTATATCAATTAATAAAAATTCTAAAAATGGACCTTCAATTGTGTAGTTGTGATCTGTGATCCAATCTTTCATTTTATAAAATATTTGATTTGTACGATCATATTCCCCTGTGTATGTATACGTACAATATAGGCCTTCCTCTAGAATGAAGTCATACTTTTCTTCTTGAGTTAAGACAAACACACTTGTATAGACATATTCATCATTTTTATATTCTACAATACTTCCGGAATCCATGTTTCCTAACACAGAAATATCTTCTTCCATCGATTCCGTAAGCTTAGTCAATAAGAAATCAATTTTTTCATCTTGATCAATCTTTTCTTTTAGATACCGACAATATCTTTTGGGAAAAGATTCCACCTGAAAAGTATTGAATTGAATATGCTTCGTATAATCTAAAGATGCAATTCGAGTTTGAATGGAATTCAATGTCACATTCAATTCTCGAATCTGTTTTTGAATCAATTTCTCTTCTTCCTTTAAAAACACAATTGTATTATTCACACTTCGATTATCTAAATAATCTTTAATTTGATGCGTATCATAACCCAATTTTAAGCAGTCACGAATAATATTTAAAATATAAATATCCTTCAGTGTATACAAACGATAATTGGATTGGGATCGCATAGGACTGATCAATCCTACTTCTTCGTAATATCGAAGAGAATCTGTTTTAATATTGTATAATTTTGCGATTTCATTAATTTTATAATATTTTTTCATATAACCATCCTTGACCTTAGTATTATACCAAGGTTTACAGTTTAGATGGAGGTTTTTTATGTTAAAACAATATCTTAAATTTGTCATACCATCCATATGCTCAATGGTAATCTTTAATTTATATACATTAGTCGATGGTATATTCGTTGCCCATTATGAAGGTGATACGGCATTAGCTTCCATAAATGTGGCAAGTCCATATGTCACAACCATTTTCTCAATAGGTGTATTATTTGCGATTGGTTCAAGTACTGTTATGTCCATCTATCGAGGTGCGAATGAAGAAAGAAAAATGCATGAAGTATTCACAATGAACACAATTACGATTTCTTGTGTAGCATTCTGTATTGCGATTTTATCCTTCTTAAATTCCCATCATATAACTGAATTTTTAGGCGCCAACGCAGATGTCTTTAACTATACAGACACTTATATAAAGGTATTATCCTGCTTCTCTTTCTTTTATATTGTTTCCTATTGTTTTGAAGTACTTTTAAAAGCTGATGGCTTTCCACAAAAATCTATTATGGGTATTTGTCTAGGTGCTGGAACTAACTTAATTCTAGACCCATTATTTATGGGGTTATTTGGCATGGGTATTGATGGAGCTGCATTAGCTACAGGTTTATCTCAGCTTGTGACATTCTGTTTCTTCTTTTATCATTTTGCGTTTAGCCATAAATCACACTTCCATTTTGTGAAGGCAAGCTATCCATGGCATGAATATTCTAGAATTCTACCTTTAGGACTTCCCGATTGTATTTCCGAAATCTCTCCAGGCATTATGATTACAGTATTTAATTATCGTATCAATCAACTCCTTGGTACGGATGGATTAGTTACTTTTACAGTCTTGATGTATATTTATAATCTTGTATTGATGGTAATGGTTGGAACCAGTCAAGGAACACAGCCTTTAGTTAGCTATTACTATGGTCGAGACGATAAAAAAGCCGTTTCAACTTTCCATAAATATGCACGTGTTTTAGTCTCTTGTGCTGGAGTTTTATTATTCTTAATTGTAGAAGTGTTTGCACCAAATATTACAGCTGCCTTTATTCCTAAAGATACTACAAGTTATTTCAATACGATTACAGCCCTTCGTCAATTTAGCTTTGTCTTCTTGATTATGGGACATGTCGTAATCACAAGCGGCTACATGGTTGCTTTAGAAGAACCTAGAAAAGCTTTCGTACTATCCATTTCTCGAGGAATCATCTTTGTCTTATTTTCTTTGTTTGTATGTACAACACTATTCAAAGAAAATGGAATCTGGATCAGTTGTACAATTTCTGAAATCTTCTGTTTAGTTATTGCCCTGTATGATTTAAAAACACAAAAGAAAATATAAAAAGAGTGAATATTCAATTTTGTTTTGAATATTCACTCTTTTATTAAATACCTAAAAATAAATGACAGAATAAAGCAGCAATTGCAGCTCCTACAAAAGGTGCAATTCCTGGAACTAATAGTCCATATTGCCAATCATTATTGGCTTTATTTTTAATTGGTAATAATTGGAATGCCAAACGAGGTCCTAAATCACGAGCTTGATTCATCGCAAATCCAGTTGTTCCTCCAAGACCCATACCAACAGCCCATACAATAAGTCCAACGCCAATTGGTAATTGAGTTTCATATTTTGTGGCAACCGCTAAAATAGCACTTAAGAAAACAGTTGTTGCGAGTGTTTCGACAAAGAAGTTTCTTGGCAAATTTCTGCAGTTTGGATTGGTAGAGAAAATATTACGAATGGCGATTGGATTCACATTTCCTTCACTTTCTGTAAAATGATCCTTATACATCACGTAACAAATCAAAGCTCCTACAAGTGCACCTAAAAATTCGGCAATAACGTATGGAATAAAGCTTGTCCATGGAAGCATACCTAAAATACATTGTGCAAGTACCATGGCAGGATTCATACAAACTCCGCCAAAAATATATAGACAAACACTGATACCAAAAGCCCATGTTGTGATTGCAAAGATGTGTCCACTTCCGTGATATTTTGTATTTGTCAAAACTTCATCGCAGTGTACACCGACACCAAATAAAATCATAAGTCCTGTTGATAAAAATTCCGCAATTAAATTGTGTAACATAAATTCAAATTTCCTTCCTTAAATATTTACAACGACACCCAAACCATCAGGAATGACGGCAACCTTGGCATCTTTTCCTTTAATTTCAAACGCTTTTTGTAAAGCTTCGTCGACTGTAGCCGCTAAATCCATGTGCATATCTTTTACAAGTTGTGGGTCTACTAAATCGGAAACCATGATTACTTTGTGATGTGCTAAAATACGTGCACAGATCTGTGATGTCCATTGATCTGGAATGGTTTCTAAACGAGGTGTATGGATAGCTTTTTGTTCAAACTCCTCTGGATCTTTAACATCAGCAATGTTATGGTAGAAGCCTACCCCTCCATGTCCATCACGACATCCTGCAATCATGATGATAATGCCATCTGGATTTAATGTAGCTTCAGCAGCTGTCATTCCTTTGATTGCCTGATAAATATTTTGATCCAAAGGATATCCACCATTCGTACTGATTGCGATATCACAATCTACTTTATTTACACTTGCCAAAGAGCGAACAAAATCGCAGCCTTTTTCATGCGCTTTTTCCATATCTCCGGCAAAAGAACCAATGATTTCATGATTTCCATTTAAAACAACATTGACAATAAATGCGAGCTTGGCTGTTCTTGCCGCATATACCATATCTTCATGAATCAAATTGTGTTGTAAATTTCCTGGACGTGACATTTTATCATTGATAAATTCTCCACTATGATTTGCCATGATTGTTTTATAAGAAGCAATGCCTGGTAATACTGATTTTCTTCCTCCAGAGAATCCTGCAAAGAAGTGGGCTTCAATAAATCCTTCTGAAATTAATAAGTCGGCTTCAGCTGCCACTTTATTAATAATGCAGTCTCCTCCACTTGGTAATTGTCCAATTTTGACCATGGCAGAATCATCTGTAGATACGTGCATTACAATTTCTTCATTTTTAACAATTTCTTCTCCATATTTAGCTACAAGCTCTTCATGCGTACTTGGTCTGTGAAAACCTGTCGCAACTAAAATACGAATACGTGCATCAGGTGATACACTACGAATTCTTCTTAAAAGAATGGGTGTAATAATTTTTGAAGGTACAGGACGCGTATGATCTGAACTAATAATGACCACATTTTTCTTTCCCTTAGCTAATTCTTCTAAACTTTTTGAACCAATAGGATTGTCAAGTGACTGTTCTACAATTTCATTTTCTGAAAGTGAAGTTTGATAATCACTTTGTCTTCCCTCTAGCACTCCAGCTAGATTTTTATCTTCTAATTTGATTTTCATTTGACCTTTATCATAAGGTACATTCATTTCAAACATCTTTATCTCTCCTTTTTTTTCAGGCATTAATATAAGCCAAAATGATATTTTTTGAAACTACTTTTGTTGTTAACATTTGGTGTATCAGAAAATATGTTTTATGTTATACTACGGAATTGGTAAAGGAGAATCTGTTATGAATAGTGAGTACTTTTTGCAGTTTTTAAAAGAAAAAAATATGCCTGTAATTGAAAAGAAAAGGCACACCTATTTAACTTATTATGGACTTGAACAACAAGACACATATGTATTAAAGGAAGGTGTCATTAAGACAAGTATTATTTTACGGGATGGACGTGAATTTATTATTTCTTATATAAAGGCCCCCGATATTATTTCTTTATTAAGAGATCAAGTCAGTCAATATACATCAGCCCCATTTAATGTTCGTATTGAAAGTGATGTGGCAACCTTTTATAGAATACCAAGAGTATTATTTTGGGACTATGTAAACCAAGATAAAAAGCTACAGGACTATGTCAATTCATATTATAGAGACAAATTATCTGAAGCTATTTTCCGCCAACAAGTCATGACAATGAATGGGAAAAATGGAGCTGTTTGTGCATTTTTATATCAGTTAATTCATTTGTTTGGTCGTAAAACACAAAATGGCACACTCATTGATTTTCAAGTTACAAACGATGATATAGCAGGTTTTTGTGGAATATCCACTCGTAACAGTGTAAATCGTATTTTAAGTAAACTAAAAGACGAAGGCGTAATCACAATCGTCAACAAAAAAATATATATTTTAGATATAGATTACATAGAGCAATATGTACAAGCTTAAAAAGTATTTCACTCTGCATAACAATCAGACTTGCCAAAAGGCTTAGTAAACCTTTGTTTTCTAGCTAAAACAATTTATATTTTCGAAAAAAGGAGTTTTACAATGAATAGTATCACAAAAAAATTAGTATCTTGCGCCTTATGCATTGCCCTAGGAGTCTTACTTCCTATCGCATTTCATGTTATCCCAAATGCCGGAAGTGTGTTCTTACCAATGCACATTCCCGTATTGATTTGTGGATTATTTTGCGGAGCACCATATGGTTTGGCATGCGGAATCATCACGCCATTTATCTCAAGTGTAATGACAGGTATGCCTCCTGCAATGATGTTACCTAAAATGATCATTGAACTTGGTGTTTATGGTCTTGTGGCTGGTCTATGTACACAATATATTCCACAAAAAAATGAAATGACAAAATTATATATGAGTTTGATTATTGCGATGCTTGCAGGAAGAATTGTGAATGGATTCGTCAGCACATTTATCCTAAGTACACAAGGCTACACACTATCTGTATTTATGACAGCTAGCTTTATTACTTGTCTTCCAGGTATCATTATTCAATTGATTGTCATCCCAGTTTTAGTTCGTATTCTAAACAAGAGTATTTACAAACAAACAGAAAAGGTTTTTGCCTAATAAACTAAAAGGACCGAATATTCAGATTTTACATCTGATATTCGGTCTTTTTTTATTGTCGGTCAAAATACTTCTTACCCGCATCTGGATTGAAATACGTTCGGACATACCCATCTGTTGATACAACTACAAATTCATTCGTATCCTCTTTATAATATATGTCATCTCCATCTTCCTTTTCCGTTTTGTGTAAGGATTTTGGATCATTGATAACATCACTTGCAGCCATTTCATATTCTTCACTGGATGCAAAACCCATTTCTTTACCATGTTTTTCATAGTGTGATTCTAATAGGCTTTCATTACGAAAATGATATTCTTGATAATCAACGACAACTTGTTTTTGTTCCTTAACCTCACATCCCGTTGGAAGAACCAAAGAGAATATACAGAAGAATAACAGTAAATACTTATTGATGATTCTTTTCATATTGTTTCTTATACTCCTTCAAACTTAAGTGGTTCGCTCCACCAGCTAAAGTGGGATCTTCATATTGTGCCTTATCATCTTCCCATCCACATATTGGACATATTTCATAGCTTCCGGGTCCAGATTTAAACACGTACTGTCCACAAACAGGACACTTAAATCCTAATACTTTTGATATAGTTAACATGACTGTATCCATATCCATTGGTTTTGCGATATAGTCATTCATACCAACGGATAAAGCCTTTTGTTTGTCTTCCTCAAAGGCATTGGCAGTCATCGCAACAATTGGAATATCACTGAATTCACGTATCTTTTGCGTAGCCTGATATCCATCCATATTTGGCATTTGAATATCCATCAAAATAAGATCATACTTATTTTCTTTGACTTTTTGAACACAAGAAATACCATCATCTACTCGATCTACAATCAAGTCACAATCCGATAATAGCGTTACCGCAATTTCAGCATTTAAATCATTGTCTTCGGCAAGTAAGATGTGTTTTCCTTTAAGATCTATAATATTCGTTTCTTGTTTATTCTCTAACTCATTTTCACCAGCTATTTCAAAATGAAATTCCATTTGCGTGATTGTTCCACAATTCACTTTACTTGATATTTCAATCGTACCATTCATCAAATCAACCAAAGATTTTACAATAGATAGGCCTAAACCGGTTCCTTTTACAGTAGTTTGTGCACCCGATTTTTCTCTAGTAAAATCTTCAAAGGCATGTGGAAGATACTTTTCACTCATTCCAATACCTGTATCTTGAATCATGCATTGAAAATGGCCGGGCTCTCCTTCTTCAATTTGAATTAAAACCATACCTTCATTTGTATATTTAATAGAGTTACCTACAATGTTCAACAATATTTCTTCAAACTTAATTCGATCACAATATACATATGGATGTTGAATCTTTGTGGTACATTGATATTTCAAGCCTTTTTGTTCGGCTTGTTTTTCAAAGACTGAATTCAAAGACTCAATAATATCATATATATTACATGCCTTTATATTTAATGTTTCTTTTCCGCTCTCAATGCGTGCCATTTCTAATATGGAATTAATCAAATCTAAAAGAAATGTACTCGAATTTCGAATCTTTAATAAATAATCTTTTTCTTTTTCAATATTTCCAACATTCTTTTCCATTAATTCCGTATATCCCATAATTGCGTTCATTGGCGTACGAATATCGTGTGACATACTGAATAGAAAACGTGATTTTGCCGCACTTGCCTCTTGTGCTTTTTTGGCCTCCATCTCAATTTGAGTCGCATACTCTAAATCTTTTCGATGGCGAATTTCAAATTGGGCAATGGCTGCCGTTACTAGAAAATCGATCAAAATACTAGCGACAGCTAAACTTATCATTACATATGTATTGATCCAACCTTGTTTTGGCACAATTTCAAAATTCCATTTATTGTTGGGAAGCTTACACTTGACCAACAATGTATTTGAATCTATATTTTTTGAGCTTTGAGAAATAATAATCTTTTTCTTTGTGACACGATCCGTTTTCCAAATGACAAAATTATAAGATGCTTTTTTCAAATCACTTAAGTGAACTTCATCTAAAAATGCATCCCAATCAATGACTAAAATGGAAAATCCCCAGAACTCTTCATTCACATAGATGGGATCGTATAATAATGCTCCTTTTCCACCTTGTTTTAAATCATAAGGACCTTCTAATGTATATTTCCTTGTATCTTTTGCCAAAGTAGCAGCCTCTTTACGTTCATGTTCTGCCAACATATCCATGCCAATAGCTTTTTGATTTTCTTTAAATGGATATACATTTTGAATAATTCCATTTGGCGCAAGTTCAATTGTCTTAACAGCCGGATCATCTCCATATAGTCTAGATGCCACAGATTCAAAATAAGCATCGTCTAAATCAATTCCAGCCTCAACGGTCTTCTTTAAAAAGCCTACTTTTTCAATATACGACTCAAGCTTTATTTCAACACGATTAATTGTTGAATTTACTGTATATTCTGCCTTTAATTTTTCTTGTTGAATTACGCTGTTACGAATAAACAAACATGCCATATTCGTTAAAACAGAAACCAACACAAAACTAATTAGTATTTGATAAATTAAATTTTTATTTTCCATGGTTTCATTATAAAATAGGGTAGAGGAATAACACAAGGATTATTGCCCCTCCCATTGAACCGTACGTACGGGTCTCGTATACGGCTCTACATTTATATCGAATCTAAAACGAATCACAAAATCTCAAGATAGTAAATAAGGGGATTGACCAAACCTGGTCTATCTCCTTTCTTTATGCCTAGAACAGTAGGAGAAAGAAGAAAATTTACAATATTCCCAGTACTTCTCCTGTACCATCCTAGTCTGGAGTTAGCGCATTTAAATATATCTTCGTGGGTGAGATTACTTCTGCATGCTTTATTTAGTTTCATAAGATTCTTGTATATGCGCAACGGTCTTTTCCATTGTTTAATGATGATACATCTAACTTTATGACGTAACCACTGGCCAAATTTATCCAAGAATCCTTTGATACTCGAGATTTTAAAGTATTGTATCCAACCTCTGACCATTGGATTCAATTTTTCAAATGTAACTGATAGAGGTCTTGAAACTGCATGTTTTCTTTCCATCCATTTTTGAATATTTGTGTATAGACGTTTCTTCCTATCTTTAGTAGGACAACATTTCCACTCGCCACTATTCTTATAAAATGTAAAACCAAGAAATTGACCTTTAGTTGGTCTAACTACTTTAGTCTTTGTTGCACTAACCTTCAAGAATAGTTTCCTTTCTAGCCACGATGTCACTGATTTCATTACACGATTTGCACTCATTTCGCTTTTAACGAAAATGATACAGTCATCGGCATACCTAGCGAAGCGAAGATTTCTAGATTCTAGCTCCTTATCAAACTTGTCTAAATAGATGTTTGAAAGAATTACACTAATTGGACCACCTTGTGGTGTTCCAATAGCAGAACTACTTACTAGTCCTTTATCCAAAATTCCTGCCTGAAGATATGCTCGTATCAAATGTAATGTTTTACTATCATTGACACGCTCTCTTAAGATTGAAATTAATTTATCATGATTTACTGTGTCGAAGAATTTCTCAATATCCAGGTCAACAATCCATTCATAGCCTTCATTTAGATAGCTAAGCACTTCTTCCATCGCCATGTGTGCACTACGATTTGGTCTAAAGCCATAACTGTGTTCACTAAATACTGGTTCATAGATTTCACTTAGTACCTGTAACATAGCTTGTTGGATTACTCGGTCTACAACAGTTGGTATTCCTAATGGTCTTTGTTTACCATTAGGTTTAGGAATATAGACACTTTTGACAGGCATGGGCTTGTATTGTTTATTCAAAATTTTGGAAATTAGGTCTTCCTTATATTGATTAAACCATTCCTCAATCTCTTGCACAGTCATTTTATCCACACCTGGTGCACCTTTGTTCTTCTTGACCTTTCGAATTGCTTTCTGTAGATTCTCTTCACATAAAATCTTTTCAATCAATTCCATTTGCTGCTCCTCCTTCTATTTGTAAATTTATCTGGAAACATCCCAATTACCTTTACCATCTATGGTTACGCTCCATAGTTCTAGGCTATTCTCATATTCGGACTATCCAAACATTGCTAATAGAGATTCGCACTCTATAAACGTTTCAGTCCTTCAGTATTGCTACCTACTATGACTTCATCTGAATTCTCATGGTTAACCTTTTTCGCTACAAGGGTACTATCACTGATTTTAAAGTTTACTAGAATTCCTTGTCCATGAGACCTCCCGGGGTAAGACATGGGTCCTATTTCTTTCACAACGTCTTGATTTACTGTCTTGGTTTTACGTTTACCTTTTGGACTTTGATTTGTCGTGCACTCTCATCCACCATTTAGCCTCATCAAGTTTCTGTGCGTACGCTCAAAAGAATTGCTACACCACTTCCTTCACCCATGACATCACTGTCAACGGCTTGTGGTTCACTACACTTGGCGGTAACTACCTGTGGTTGGTTTAACTCCAACTGAACTCATGCCATGCCCGGCACACACGAAAAAAGGTGTGTGACAAAAATTATCACACATCTTTTGCGTTAAACTTTTCACTATAATGCGACTGCATAGCTTGCCAATCCATAAATAAAACATAGAAAACTCGACCAAAACGTTCGCTTTCCACAATTCTTCCTTGATCAAGTACAGGAATATAGGTTCCATCTTGTCTTCTTAATTGATAATGAATATAGTCATTCTTACTTCCACTTTCAATTTGATTCCAAATACTTGCTTCTACCGCTTTTTGTTGGTCTTCACGAATTAAGTTTCGGAAACTTTTCTTTGTGCCATTAAAGAATGCATCTAGATTTTCATATCCAGCCATATCTAAAAATTCTTTATTTGCGTAAAAAATTTCATCATTCTCTTTATCCGCTCGATAAATAATAAAAGCACCAGGTAAATTTTCAGAAATATCATTTAACACAAATCCTAGTTGTTTGCGAACTTTCGATTGAAATTCTTCACTATATGCCATACACCCATTTTTACCATGAAGCTTCACTTCATAAAGTGCAGCATCGGCACAACGCATGAGTTGAGACCTTTCAATCGCATTATTTGGATATTCAGCATAACCAAGTGAGATACAAAAAGAATATGTTTGCCCTTTATACGAAAATGTTTTTGGAGTTTTTGTGAATTGAATCAAAGCCTCCTTCGCTTCTTCAACCGTACAATTTGACAAAAGAATACAGAATTCATCTCCACCATTTCTTCCAAGCAATGCCGAAGATGGAAAGAATTCTCGCATATTTTCAGCTAAACTAATTAAAGCTTTATCTCCGTAGGCATGTCCATACATATCATTCACAAGTTTGAAATCATCTACATCTAACAATACAGCTACACAAGGCTCTTTGGGATTCTTTGAAATCCTCTTTTCTGCTATTTCATCAAATCCATAACGATTATAAAGCTTAGTCAGTCCATCTTTATGGGCCAGTTCTTTTAATTCAACTCTTCTTTCATCCAATAGGAATAAGACTCTTATAATTTCAGTTAGTAGAAGAACTAAGGATAGTCCTCCAAAGAAAATTAAATATAATGTTTTAGAATTGCTCCAACCTGCTCTAGGCATGATTTCCAATTTCCATTTTTCTTTTCCAACAGTCAAATTATAAGTGGCTGGGCAAATCATTTTATCACAATTCGCATCAACCTCTACATATTTCTTATCTAAAACAGACGCTTCTCTTGAAAGTCGATAATTATATTTAAATTTAGATAAAGCGTTTGTCGAATCCTCAAAAATTTCAGGAACGCGTAAAATCACAATTGTAAATCCCCAAAAATATTCTTGTCCATTTTCATCTTCTAGATAAATGGGATTGCGAACAACAAGCCCAGAACCTCCTTGTTTCAATTTAATAGGACCTTGGATAATGGTTATATTATGATTTTTTGCGTAATTTGAAATTTCACCTCGCTTTGAATCATTTAATAAATCAATTTTACCTTCTTCATTTCCTTCTTCAGGATAAATTTTCGTTACCACTCCATTCGGTGCTAATTGCACACTTTGTATAGAATAAGACATTAGATTTTCGGCTATTTTGGAAAAATTTATGATTTGGCCATTTCCATTTATTAATACCTGTTTTAATGTATCTGTTATTTCAATTCCATTTTCAATATCATTTTCTATACGCTGACCATATGTCACTGCATTTAATTTTGCGATCGTGCGCCTATCTTTTTGAATTTGAACATTCGAATTATATGTAAATACACTCAATAGACATATTCCTACAAGAAATACAATCAACGGAACTATTGTCTTTTTCTTCACTTTCTTATACCTCTAGTTATATTTTCAATTGTAGATTATAGCACAAATCCTTATTAAGAACTGTAAAAATTTTTTGTATAATACTTAATGTACGATTGCTGCATAATGTTGTCAGTTAAGAACCCTCACTGCTTGCGGTGAGGAGTAGTCAGTACTTATTAAATAAGTTAACGGCACTTGAAAATGTTACTCTATCTATGGATATTGCGAATGTGCATCAAAATGATAAAGAAGTAAGAGCTATTGAATTATTGGAAAAAGTAGGTTTAGATCAAGAACAGATTCATCGTCGAATTTTAAAGCTTTCTGGAGGGCAGTGGTACTATGTCAAGAAAAAGGACTCATAAAATAGATAAATTTTAAATTTTAATGCTTT
>NZ_QRVI01000017.1 GCF_003458715.1 Eubacterium sp. AF22-8LB | reverse complement strand
TTGTACCACTGGTGTAAATTTTCTCTTTTTGACTAGTCCTATTTATATGCTAACATCACTTGTATTTCTTTTACTATTGCACTTACTAAAGAATCAAATTCATTTGATTTACTCAAAATTTCAATTCTCAGTACACCACTAGACAGACCCAAATAATCTACAAGATACGTACGTTTTATGTAACAGCCATCCCCTTCCTCAACCACACATGCCTTATAAGAAAGTATCTCTACCTCTTTGTAGTCCAGATTTTCAAACTCAACATGAACAACCTCATCATAGGACATCGCATTATGTTCAATATAAGGAATCGTATCCACAAATACTACAATATCTGTATTCTCACCTAGAATGCGATACATCACACCTGAAGCAACCACTTTACTTTTATACAAAACAGGCTCATCATTCACAAGAAAATACGCATCCACATTCGGAAGAGTGAATGTACAAGCCAATCCCTGCACATTCAACTCTTTTCTTTTGGTATCAAGCACAATTATTCAACATCTAAAAGCTCAACAACTTTGAACTCTTTAATAATCGCTTCTGCCAATTCATCTGAAATATCATTATCATCATATTCATTGACTTCAATACAAACGATTCCATTTGGAAGATCTGGATGTTCAATATAATATTCTTTCTTTACGTCATCCTCATCCGATAAATCCGCAACTAAAGCTCTATAGCCACCGACTTTTGTCTCTTTATAGTCAGCTTGCCCATTCAAATCTTTTGTCGCAAGTTCCTCAATAGTATATCCATCACTCCATTCCGCAAAGGCATCATCTCCTACATATACTAAAAGAACCGGAAGATAATCATCATAAACTTCATATTTTGTGCTTCCAAGTGATAATTCCGTATTGTAAACAGGCTTTTCTAAACCCTTCACCAAATAGAAAGAATCCAAGTTTGGCAATTTAAAATTACAAGCTAGACCCTCCGATTCATACTCTTTTCTTTCGGCAAACTTCTGCTCTTCTTTCTTCTCTACCGTTTTTGTGCCATCCGTCTTTGTAGTTGTACCACCATCGCTACTACCACATGCAACTAGACTCAAACCCATACCAAGCACAAACAGACTTGTTAATAACTTATTATTTTTCATATTATGTTCTCCTATTATTATTTAATTTCTACCTTCAATTGCTGCAAAGCCGCCAATAATATATCTTCTAATCCTGTCGTATCATCCGAATTATCACGAAGTGTTACAGAACATGATAATATTACATTTTTATCGCCCACTGGATAATTTAACTTATACCTATACGTCGTATCATTGGCACTATTCCAATAATTGTGGTAGCTCATAGAACGATACCCAGAATATTCACCCAATGTATACTCTGTGAATGGCTCTTCTCCTTTACTTAAATGCTCGTTATGGAAGACGATAGCCTCTTCAACCGTATCACTTGAATCCGTACATATGTTTACGTATATTGAACGATCTGGATCTTTTCGACTTAATGTATAACCAATGTTTCCCTTATCTTGCTCACCCTTGATTGTGTCATACTTTTCACTAGGCGTATAGAACGAAGTCAAATCCCTAGGTAAAGTTAATTTTGCACGAGACGATTCACCAACGATTTCCTTACTGTTTTCATCCTTCTTCTCTTCTTTAACTTCCTTCTTTACTTCCTCTTTCTTTTCTTCCTTCACCTTTTCCAACTTCATATTTTTAACAATAGCCTTCGCAAAAGGTTCTAAATCAGAAGTATCCTTTTCTTTATCATTCTTCTGGTTGATTTCGATAGAAACGACTTTGTTGATATCCTCGACTGGATAATCTACATAATAGTGAAGTCTAGTATTTTCAATTGTACCAAGATTGATGGTATGACTATACGCATCAAAGCCCTCAAACGTACAAGGCTTATACTTTTTATCCTCGTCATTTTCACCATACATTGAATTCTGTAGATCCGCACTCTTTTCAGCTGAGCTAGACGACAACAATTTAATTTCAGCATTCAACTCATACTTATTTTCTTCATTTAAACACTTATAGATAATCGAACCATTATCCTTTAACATACTCTCCATTTTACCTACACCCTCTCTAGATGAAGTAAAATAAGGAGATAGATCTTCAACAATACTCAATTTAGCTGTTCGATCCTGCGTAACAATTTGTTTCTCTTCTTTTTTCTTTTCTGCTACCTTAGTCTCTTCTTTTTTAGACTCAGGCTTATCACTTGAACAAGCCACTAAACTCAGTCCCATACCCAAAACTAAGAAGCCGGTTAATAACTTATTCCCATTCATATTATTCTCCTATTAATTCAATCTTTAAATTATGTACCACATCCAGCAACAATGGCTCTAACAAGGAAGTATCGTCATCATTACGTAATTCTTCACGAATGGTTAGTACGACATCTTGACCATCCACTAGATAATCAAGCACATAATGATATTCAATCGATTTATCACTTGACACCACATACTTATATCCAGAATATTCACCTACAGTACATGGCTCATACATTTTTGATTCATCCTTACAAACCTTGTTGTGAGAAACGCTAGCAGCCTCTGCTGAATCCCAGCCATCCGTTCCAATTGAGAAATGAATGGTGAACGTACGATCTTTCGCATACAATGAATAACCAAGAACATTCGATTCTTCCATATAGCTATATCTAGAAATTTCTCTAGCAGGCATATGGAAAGAAGTCAAATCTTTAGGTAAAGTAACTCTTACCTTTTTATTCGCATAACTAATAATCGTACTATCCTTTTCTTTTTCTTCCTCAGCTGCCTTAGCCTTTTCTTCTTCCTTCTTCTCTTCTTTTACCTTTTCTTCTTTTTCTTCGATTGCCTTAGTCTCTTCTATTTTCTTTTCTTCTACCTTTTCTTCTGGCTCATTTGATGAACAAGCCACTAAACTAAGTCCCATACACAAAACCAAGAAGCCAGTTAATAACTTATTCTTTTTCACTCTTATCACCTACTCTTCCATACAAATTTCAACAACGATATTATCCAATACAGCAAGTGTTACCTCATCCAAATCATTGGCTTTTTCTTGTTCTACATAAATTTGTAAGACAACATTATCTTCACCAACCGGATAATCAATCAACATCTTAGAATAGGTTTTATCAGACGAATCATATACCGTCGTTTTCTTATAACCCGAATACTTACCAATCGTAAATGCCTTATATTGATCTGCTTCATCTTCAAAACCTGCATTCAAGACATCCGCCGTTTCCTTGGCCGCCTTACGATAATCACAATCAATTGAAATTCGCGTGATATACGTACGATCATCCGAATGTAAATCATATTTAAGAATACGACCACCCTCTAGCTTACCCGATATGTTTAAGCCTTCTTGTTTCGGTGTATAAACCGACAATAAATCTGGCATTGTCATCTTAATGAAATAGCCATTCATTTGTGCGACTCCAGTCATTTCGCCAATCTTTACCTTCTCTTCTTTTTTCACTTGTGAAGACCTTGGTTCTTCTGGCTTTTTTGCACAAGAAACCAGGCTTAAGCCTATACCTAGCGCAAGCAAGATCTTAGCTAGCTTATGATTCATAGGCTTACTCACATTTCTTCTTTTCAACTTTTACATTATCTAAAATTGCAGTAATAATAGCTTCTGTATCCGAATCATCCGCTTCCGCTTTTAGCTTTTCAACAACAACCTTAATTGTTCCTTTAAAACCATCTCGATCCAAATTGAAATACATATTGTACGTTACATAATCATCATAAGAATAATCTTGAATTTTATTTACGCCTGTATAGTTTCCAACCTGATAAGGCTTATAAAGCTTACTTTCATCTTCCTCACCTTTATTGAAGGTTTCAGCCACTTCATCCGCTGTCGCATCTGCATTAGCTTCAATAGCCGCAATCTTTTTCGTATCGGCTTCTTTATTTTCAAAGCTATAGCGAATAAAGGAATCATTGACAATCTCTCCTGTAACCTCTACACCATCAGCTGGCGTATAAATCTTTGTGAAATCTTGAGGCATTGTGATGATGATCTCATACTTCTTGTTGTAGTTTTTGCTTACCACAAAATCCGTTGTTTTCTCTTCTTTCTTTTCCTCTTTCTTTTCTTCCTTTTTAGCTTCAACAACCTTTGTATCTTCCTTTTTAGGCTCTGGATCATTCGATGAACAAGCAGCTAAACTCAAGCCCATTCCGATTACTAATAAGCTCTTCACAAATTTTGCGTTCATGACTATTTAACCTCAACTTTCATATTGTCTAAAACAGCCTTCATCGCTACTTCCATATCCGCTGTATCCGTATCATTGAATTGTTCTACCGTTACAGACATCACTACAGCAGAACCATCCACACTTTCAAAATCCAACAACAAGTTATCTTTACATTTGAAGCTAGGATTTTCACTTGTAGTCACTTTTATAAAGCCACTGAAATCACCCACCGTGCTAGGCTTATATTGTTTCGATTCATCATCCTTAAATCCTTCATTAATACGATTCGCATAGGCTTCTGCACTCTCAGCATTGATTGGATTTACATAAATAGCCATTTTAAAATCACCAAATTCATCTTCAAGCGTATATGAGATTTGTTGCTCATTTACTTCTGTTTTAACTTCTAAACCATCTCTACTTGGTGTATAGAATGAAGTAAGCTCAGGAATTGTGACTGTATATGTCTTACTCGAAATTTCTCTTACTAATACAGCATCTGTACTTTCTTCCTTTTTTTCCTCTTTCTTTTCTTCCTTCTTCTCTTCTTTCTTTTCAACAACCTTTGTATCTTCCTTTTTTTCTTCTGGCTTTTCACTTGAACATCCTGTCAATCCAAATACCATACTTAATGCGAATGCACTTACTAATAATTTTTTATTCATATTTATACTCCAATTCTAATTTGTCATGATCAAACAAATTTTTGATCTCTAATTTTTCATATAACGGCATTACTTTACAATACGATAAGACTTGTTGATTATAGTCATCATATCCATACACAAATCCATCTTCTTCCATACCTACACTAAACAATAGGCCAGAATGCGAATTCTCTTGATCCTGCATTGCATACAAACCATTCTCATCGATTTGAAGTGTTACACTCTCATTTGTATACGTACCCTCAAGACTTTTAAACGGCTGATTTCTCAATGCATCAAATAAATCAATCAACTGATCCTTTTCTGTCAATGCCTGACCAGCACGAAGGCTCTTTACTTTATCTAACCCATATAATGGTCCTTGGCTACAAACTCGATTAATTGGCAAACCATCCTCAATCGCAATCACTTCCACCAAACCATTTGTCGTAAGGGCAAATCCATAAGTAACGCCTGGACCAATTTCATATACATGAACCTGTTTATATTCATTGAAACATCCATGTACTTCATATGCTTTTTGTGTCCCTGCAAAATAGAGGGATAGCTTATTATTCTTTAATGTCATAGTCATCTGGTCAAACGTGGAAGAATCTTCTATCTTATAAGACTTCTTGCGACTTGGCCTATACGGAACCATCTTTGTTCCAGAACCAAAATTTGTGGCGACAGGAATCAATACATTCAATTTCCCTTTGTGGTAAAACACATCCAGATTTGAAGGCAACAAACCAATTGTTTGAGCTCTTAACTCCTTTACATTGTCATAATATTCATTGGCATATTCTTGATCAAAAGCCTGTGCAGCCCATGCCTTCGTATCCTTTTGATTGATTTTATATTTCTTATATAGCTTTTTATTCGAAACACGCTTCTTTGTTTTAAAATCAAAATGATATACTTTGTATCTAGGATCATCCGCTTCCACTTCTTCCTTGATGACTAAAGAAACCATTTTCTTGTTCCAATATTCTTTATAGCTAATACTTGTATCTGGTAATGTATACTTTTCTTCTTTTGCTTCATTTAAAGTATGAATCAAATCCTTGTATTCATTTTTTATAGTCTTATTCAACTTCTTTGCGGATTTTGAATCACAATGAATACGAGGCAAGGAAATGTCGTACTTACCAACATTTCCCCATGCATCCTGGTATTCTTCATGAATATTGTAGAGATCTGAAACATACACCTCTTCATTGGATTGTGATTTACAACCTGTAAACATTAGACTCAAACTAAGAAACACGATCGAACAAAGCTTAATCCAAATCATATCCAGCTAGAGCTTGATCGGCTGCATCTTTAAATTGCGTACGATCTCCAATAATAGTTGCCCCAAACGCATCCACTGTCGCTTTCGCTTTTTCTTCTAAATTTTCTCCATTCTTTTTGGCTTTCGCTAAATCCCACATACTCTTTGTTGCCTTAAATTGAGTTACAGACTTTTTAATGCCACTTCTAAATGAATCATCTAAGCCAAACAATTTATTTAGATAATCTACACATTGATGACAATCAGTTTCACTATCAAATGGAATATAGACATCATTTAAGCCTTTTGTATGTACGAAACCTAAGTGAACACACATTTTATCTTTATCCGAACCACTTGTTCTTGCGGGCATCCTTTCAGTTCTATAAAGCTGAAGATTTTCTAGACGGAATACACACGCATATGTTTTTGTATTAAACAAACCTCCACGAGCTTCAATAACCGCAATCAAACCTAGACTTGGTGCAATATAAATAGGGCGGAAAGCCTGCATCTTTTGATTTTTATCACGTGTTTTTTTCAAAGGTTCCATTAAATCTTGCCAAACCTTTGTACCCACCTCAGTTTGATGAATGTGGTCCTTGACATTATCTAAATCAGAATGAACATAGTCGTAATATTTTAATCCCTTTGCACGACAACCCTTTGTACAAATATAATTTCCATCCATTAATTTCTGTGATTGTAAAACATTAATTGTAGCACCACAAATTGCACATGTATTTGCCATATATGATTCCTCCTTTTCTGTGCATTATTATGATTCAAGCGCATTCTTTAATGCGTTTGCCGTCTGTAAAGATTCCTGATACTTTTCGTTTGACTGTACCATTACTTCTTTATCCTGCATTTCTGAAATGATCTTGACATCCTCTTTGGTAATTTTCAAAGAAATCATTTTGATGAATGGATGATTCGTTTGAATATTTACCTTGAATTGGTACGTAAATTCGTATCTTGCTGGTTTGTAGGAACATGTCTTCCCTTTCTTATTTGTGAAATGAAGTTCTCGCTTATTCTCTTCAATTTCTACCAAAACATTTTGAATGTCACTTAAGTCAAACACATCTGGATTTTCATCACTAAGCTTTGTTGCCTTTGTCACGACAAACCAGTTGTGCTTTCGATCAACCATTACCTTTGGATACTCACCAAACGTTTCAGCTGCCACAAACGCTTTGACTCTTTGTACGTTTTCTTCACGATAGGTTAGCTGCCCTTTGATCTGTGTTATTGTTGTGTTTTTGTAGTCTGTAAATAATGGTGACATTTTTTTCTTACAGTCATTACAGATCGTACCATCCGCACATTTATAACCTTCCATCAATGCCATCTTCTTTTTACACACATCACATTCCTTTTTAGAAAACAACCCCATTTCATTTTCCTCCTTTCTTCATTTGATTGACTTGTTTACTTGTGCTATATTGTATTTAGAAAGCACTTTCAAAACTTATGTAATCAACTTACATTTTCATTATAGAAAGTATTATAAAATTTACCCCACCCCAAAACTTAAAAAGGGTGGGAACTGCTGTAAATAAAGGGGAAAATCATGAAAAAAGTTATAAAATATTTATTAGTATTTGGTCTAAGCCTGTGCAATCTATATGGGTGTTCATCAAAATCTTTACTCGATAAAGATAACCCCGTGACCCTGACAATGTGGCATGTTTATGGAGAACAAGTCAATTCTCCAATGAATCAATTGATTGCTGAATTCAATGAAACTGAAGGCAAGGACAAGGGCATCATAATTAATGTCACAAAAATAACCAATGCGAGTAAAATTGGTTCTGAGCTTGAAGAAAGTTTATCTAAAGAACCAGGTGCAGATCCAATGCCAGATCTTTATACAGGACATATTCATAATGCCAAACAGGTAGGCTTAGATAAGAGTGTTGTATGGAATGATGTATTTACAGAGAAGGAAATTTCAAATTTTGTTGATGAGTTTTTAGATGCTGGAATGCTAGAGGATAAGCTTGTGGATCTTCCATTATCAAAATCAACAATCGTTTTATTTATGAATGGTACACAATTTGAAAAGTTTTCTAACGATACCGCTGTTTCATTAAATGATTTTGACACTTGGAATCAAACGTTTGATGTAGCCGAAAAATATTATGAATGGTCAAATGGAAAGCCGTTATTATGCTTTGATTATCTATTAAATTCCATTGAATCTTATGCGATCGCATTAGGTTCTAAACATATGTTTAATGAGAATGGCTGGTATAATACGGACGATAAAGAATTTCAAGAAGCCTTTAGAACCTTTCTAGAACCATTGATCAAAGGCCATATTTCTGCTTCAGATTTCTATTCAAGCACAGAACTTACAACCGGAGAAACACTCATTGGTGTATCCAGCAGTGCAGCCTATCTCTATTTAAATGACATCGTTACATATCCAGATAATACAACGGAACCATTAAATGCGATTGCCCTGCCTTATCCAAAGGCCGATAAAGACCATGCCCTCATGACACAAGCTGGTGTTGGATTATGTGCCTATAAGACTACAGAACAAAAACAAGAAGCCGCTAGTGTCTTTGCACATTGGCTTGTGGAGCCAAAACGAAACATGGACTTTGTGATCCAAGCAGGTTACATGCCAGTCACAAAAAAAGCATTTAAAAACTTAAAAAATGAAAAGTTTGAAGATGAAGAAACACAATCTTTATACAATACACTCACCGAAATGAAATCCGACTATACCGTTATTTCTAGAGAGGTTCCAAATGCGATTTCTAGAAAGGCCTATGCATTTTATGATCAAGTAAGAAGCCATCAACCAGAATGGCAAGCACGAGCTGCTGCTGGTGAAGATATTGATGAAATTGTAGATGAAGCAATGAATATTTTAAAAAGTCTTTCTTGAGGTTAGCCTATGCAATTAAGTTTTAAATCAAAAGAAAGATCCATGAAACGAAAGCTTTTCGTATATATGTTCTTTCTAGTGACTACCATCAGTATTACTTTATTGATGGGACTCTTCCTATTTGGAAGACTTGGAACGACCGAACAAGATTTTCATAAAGATCTAACAACACAAAGTGAATACTTCACAAAGAATATGGAAAATTATTGGGATGACTTGGCCTCTATAAATATCGCATTGGCTGATAATATGGAAGCTATATTAGAAACAACCCTAGCGAATCAAGGATTAACCTTTCAACAGTTGCAGGACAATCCCAATGCCATCTATTCTTTAGAAAATGATATGATTCAGCCTTTAGAACAATATCTTGAACGATCTAATTGTTCAGGAGCTTATGTACAACTAGATACGACAATCAATTCCACTTTGGATAATGCGCAGACACAACGAAGTGGTGTGTATCTTCAAAAAACGACAATGTCCTATTCAAAGGAAGACTTAATTTTGTATCGTGGCATCGCAAATATAGGAAAAAAGCATGGCATCATGCCACATCGTAAATGGAGACAGGAATTTGATATTACACTTGTACCCGATTATGAAGAATTAAAAAAAGGGAACTTTGATTATTCCCTATCAAATATTATTCAATTGCCATACACAGGTGAAAGAATCGCCCTATTACGTGTTCCTTTAGTTGGAAAGGATGGTACCTTCTATGGTCTTTGTGGTTTTGAAATTTCACAAAGCTGGTTTAAATTTGCGCATACCCAGCCCTCAACTCTCAACCATTTAACGTGTCTTTTAGTGCCAGACTCCGATTCAATCATCACAAATGAAGGCTTTAGTACGGGAAGCCAAAACGGATTCTATTATATGCCAAATGGAGATCTTTCCATTAAGCCTATTGGCAATAATTTATTAAGAATCACAAGTAAGGATCGTAATTATATTGGAGTTAAGAACACTATCAAAATTTCTAAGAATCAAACCTATTCGACATATGTTATGATTTTGGATTCTGACTACAATCGAGCCATCGCAAAAAGTAATATTGAATTATTCTTCTTTACCATTGTCCTATTATTATTTGTATTTTTAGGATGCTCTTTCTTCAGTCAAAGATACCTGTCCCCAATTCTAAAAGGATTAGAACAGCTGCGTAAAGACAATAAAAACAGTATGCGCTATGATGTACAAGAAATTGATGATCTTTTGGATTTCTTATCTTCAAAAGACTATGAAGTTGAAAATAAAATGTTGACGCTTGAGCTAGAAATGCAGGAAAATCGCAAGAAGCTGCAACTGATTGAAAATGAACATGAAGCCATTCAAAAGGAATATGACAGAGCTAAAAAAGAAGTGGAGCGGTTAACGACAAAACGTATCGATGATATTGATGAGGATGAATATAAACGTTTCTTAGAATGTCTTGCGACTTTAACACGTAAAGAAAAAGAGATTCTAGAGTTATACGTGAAGGGATATTCCAGCAAGGATATTCTAGATACATTAAGTATTACAGATAATACATTAAAGTATCACAATCGAAATATATATAGTAAGCTTGGTGTAAAATCTAGAAAACAATTATTGATGTATATGACAATTTTGAAGAACAATAAGTCTTAAAACCACAAAAGGAACCGATATATGGTTCCTTTTTATGAATATATAAAACTGGATAGGGATAAATCAACCTTTAAAAGTCATAGGGATTTTAGCTCTGAGAAAGAGATATCCTTTAAACACTTTTAGGGTGAACTTTTCCTATCTTTTTGTTACAGTATTTTTAGAAGGGATTGGACGTAAATAAAAAAGGTAGAAATCCTTCACCGACCATACCCGTCCTTTTAGACAATATTATGATACTGAAAATTATCAACGACTTCAACTTGATTTTGAATAAAGATGATTATCGAGCATTTATTGCTTCGATTGATCTGCTTTCTTTACATTGTCCTGTTTGTGGTGTCGTTGGGCTTTTTATATTATATGAACACTACAAAAAATTTGTGATCATTGATGATATTTCCAATGGTGATTGTAAGATTCAAATTCCTGTTCAACGTATCCAATGTACTCAATGTAAATCCACTCATGCCTTGCTTCCAACTCATTTTGTTCACCGTTATGGTCTACATCTTGTTCTATATTTTTACTGAAATCAAAAAAAAGCAGAGCCTGCTCCACTCAAACTCTGCCTCTCACTTTTTTCTTTTTATACTGCCGCTATTCTTCTACTTCTCTCTCATAAACAATCTCACCGCCAAGAACTGTCATATCCACTTTCGTTGTCTTGATTTCATCCGGGTCGATCTCATAGATATTCTTCTCGAGAACTACGAAGTCCGCATTTTTTCCCACTTCGATGGTTCCGTTCTCGTCTTCTGTATAGGAAGCGTAAGCTGCGTTTTTTGTAAAAAGCTTCACCGCTTCGTCTACGGATATTTTTTCGGATGGGATCCAGCCTTCCTGTGGCTGACCGCTTATATTTTTGCGGGTAACTGCAAAATAAATATTCTCCATTGCATCAAAGCTTACCACAGGAGCATCCGAGCCGCCGGACGTATGGATTCCCATATCCAGCATACTCTTCCATGCATACACCTTATCCATACGTTGTGCGCCGATGGCAGGTTCCACTGTGTTCATATCCAGATCGATAAATACCGGCTGGATATATGCCAGCAAATCCTGGTCTTTCATCCCCTGCAAAATACGCGGATTGGTGATCTGGCAATGCACGATACCATGTCTGCCCTTTTTGTTATCCTTCCGGTAAGGAGATTTCGCAACTGCCTCAATGACCATATCCATGGCACGATCGCCTATACAGTGTACCGCCGCCTGCATCTGATGCCGGTCAAAAAAAGCAAACAGATCGTCAAGCTCATTCTGACTGAATGTGATGATCCCGGTATTTTCCGGCGAATCCTCGTAAGGCTCATTCATGGCCGCTGTTCTTGCACCAAGGGAACCATCCTGGATCAGCTTCATCGGTCCAACAGTAAAGTAATCTCCCCTCTGCCTGGTACGATATCCTTCCTCGATAAAAGCCTTCGCATCCTCCGCCCGCTCAAAAAGGCACTGCTCATAATGGCGAATACTCAGCTCTCCTCTGGCATCCAGTGCCTTGTAGGAGGCCATGATCCGACGCCAGTTTTTTCCCGGAAGGGAGGCAAGATCATCGGACTGTACACCTGTAAATCCACATTCATTCAGCTTCTTCGCACTGTATCTGATGTAGCCTTCCACTTCTTCCTGGGATGGTGCTTCCAATACGGAAGAATAAAACTGTACTGCATTCTCCTTCAGAAGTCCGGTATCCAGATCAACCTCCTTCTCAATCTCCGGAAACTCCGGGATTTTTTTCAGAAGCTCCAGACCACAGCTGTTGCACACAGCCACATGCCCGCAGACACGCACCATAATGATGGGGATTTCCGTTGAGAGTGCATCCAGCTCATCCTTATGCGGATAGCGCGGCTTATCAAAATGCTCCTCATTCCAACCTCTGCAGTAGAGCCAGGTCAGCTTCTGACCTTTACTCTCCTCCAGTCTTTTTTTTGCTGCAGCAAGCATTTCCTCAACACTTATGCAGTCAAACAGTTTCACAGATCTTTCCACAAATGCATAATGCAGCATATGCATATGTGTATCCACAAAACCGGGCAGCATCAGCCTTCCCTTAAGGTCAATCCGTTTTTTGCAGGAAAAAGCTTCCGCTTCTTTATCAGTTCCCACAAAAACGATCCGGCCATTTTCAATTCCCACAGCCTCTGCCACTTTTTCACTGTTATCCAGTGTTCTTATACATCCGTTAAAAAAAATCGTATCCACTGTTTATTTTTCCTCTTTTTCTTTTTTATCCTCGTAGAAAAGTGCCATATCCTTGTCTACTTTTCCGATTCCCATGTAACGCGCCTTATAATCCTTCAGCAGCTTAAAGAAGGTACCACTTAAGATAAATAATGTGGCAACATTTACAAATGTAGGGAATACGGTTGTAAAGTCTGCAATTACCCACAGCTGTGCCGGTGTTCCGTTTCCGTAAATAGTAAGCACTGTGACCAGAAGACCCCATAATGGCGTTCCAAGGATAAAAACCTTCTCTGCGATCTTCAGAACCTTCTGATTGTTTTTCAGCCAGTGCTTCAGGATCACACTGTAATAGGTGAACCATCCGGTTGATGTTGTCAGTCCGAAAAGGAAAATACTGATTGCAATCAGTGCTCTCGCAACAGAGCCCATTCCGGACTCAAATGCTGTCAGTGTCAGCTCTGATCCCTGAAGTCCTGAATTCCAGTAGCCTGTGATGATAACAACAAGACCTGTCATGGAGCAGACTACGATGGTGTCTGCAAATACCTCAAATGCTCCCATCAGTCCCTGTTTAACAGGATGGTCTGTTTTTGCGGAAGCATGGATCATAGGTGAGGTTCCCCAGCCTGCCTCGTTGCTGTATACAGAACGAGCAAATCCAAGACGCATAGCTGTTGCAACACCGGCTCCCATAAATCCGCCGACTGCTGCCTGTGTTGTAAATGCACCCTTAAAGATCAGTCCAAAGGTTTCCGGCAGCTTATCAAAATTCACTACCAGTATTGCAAGAGATCCTACAATGTAAAGCATGCACATGATCGGTGTCATATAGGAAGAGATCACACCGACTTTCTTTACACCGCCAATGATGATCAGGTAGATTGCTGCCACATACAGAAGTGACGGCACGATGTACGGCAGGTGGAAGGTACTTCCGACAGCCTCTGATACTGTATAATTCTGTAAGGTGATGAACCATGTCATAAAAATACAGCCGCCGAACAGTACTGCAAAAAGTTTCCAGAAGGGAAGCTTTTTCTCGTCGCCAAGACCCTTCTGCATGTAGTAGGTTGGGCCTCCCTGGTACTCACCGTTTGGCTGTTTTTCTCTGTAGTACACAGCAAGTGTTACCTCTGCCATCTTGATGACCATAGCAAGAAGCGCTGCGATCCAGAGCCAGAATAATGCACCAGGTCCTCCTGTTGCAATGGCTGTTGCAACACCGGACATATTGGATACTCCAACGGTACCGCCGATCGCAATGGAAATAGCCTGGAACGGTGTCAGACTCTTTCCGTCGTCTCCGCCTTCCTGACGGCGTTCTTTACTGAACATGTTTTTCACAATGTAACCAAAATGGCGGAACTGGAAGAAACCGGAACGTACTGTCAGATATACACCTGTAGCGAGAATCGTGATCAGCAGTGGCAGTCCCCAGAGCCAGTTGGTCAGATTTTCAAATAATTCAAACATCTTTTCCTCTCCTATCCTTTTTATTGTTTTTCTTTTGCATACATTCGGAAAATCCGCGTATAGTCCGCGTATAGAATATAAAAAAAACCAGAACATGAAGTCAGATACGGATACCCGGTGTTCTCGACATACAGCTCTTCTGCCATATATCTGCGAGCCCCGTTTCTGTCCTCTTTGTACTTCATGCTCTGGGGATCTTACATTTCAATCCACTAATCTTCCAAACGGGCACAGTATATCACAGTTCCGAAGGAATTGCTACTTTTCCCGTTTGAATTTTGTATTTTTATTGTACGTAACGCTTTAAATAATTTTCATCTAAAACCAAGATTTTATGATATACCATAGTGATGACATTCTCTTCGCGTAAGCCTCGCAAGATACGATTCACACTGTTTCTTGTCGATACACCACAGAAACCTGCAATATCATCATTTGTGATTTGTAAATCAATAAAAATACCCTTCTTTACTTTTCTTCCAAATAACGGAATCAAACTATATACGAAAGCACAAACAGCTCCATTTTTACCATTCATCGTCATAGTTTGTTGGCGAATAATAGCTTCCTTTAATTTCGTACGATAATATGTATCAACATAATTTTTGAAATCTGAATTATACTTAACCTCATTAAAAAATAATTCTCTTGGAACACGACAGAATGTAGCCGTATCACTTTCTATACGAACTCGAAATTGAGAAGTCGTAAACTCATTGATTTCATCTTTCAATAGTGAAATTACATCAAAATCTTTTATGTAAGTAATATTAAATTCTCGCCCATCACACAAAATAACACTTACTTTAATAATCCCCTCTTTTAATACATACATATATTCTTGATCATGTCCATCTATCATTAAATATGTATGTTTCTTTTTTGTGATTGAAGGCATATTTTTTTCTTCTAGAAAATGTAAAATGCACTCACTCATATATAACCCTTTCTTAATCAGCGCCTATTATACCATAGTCGCATAGCCATTTTATGTAACATTTGTTATAATTGACACATGACAATCAATCGTTACAAAAATAATATAACATACTTTAAGTAAACCCATTCACTTTCAACCAAGAAAAGACTTTCCAAAGGAAAGTCACACGTCTAAATGACGTGCCCGGTTCGTTTCCAGTCGTCCGGTAACATTTCAATATCCACTCCATCTTTCTGAATTATTCGGTATCCCGATCCATTCAGTCTTTATCGATGGAGTTTTTATTGTATGCTTTTTTATAAATACTTCAGAATTTCATCCATGATCTATGTATCTATCATCCAGTAAGATATCATAAACTTCTGGTTCTGATTATTTATTTCATTTAATCCACAAATCCCATGCCTCTTCGATTGATCACATAGGCTGCACAATAATGTACACTCAATCCTTTGATCATTGTATACTTTTCTTTTCCAATCTTACTCGTATTCTTTGGATCAACTTTAATTACATCCACTTCATTCATCAAACATTTTCTTTCTAGTTTTTCTAATATCTTTTTATACGCAAAACTCGATAACGTTTTATTTTGTTTTTTAGGGCGATAAAGCATCCTTGTTTTCAACTGTTTGAAATTCAAGTCTTCAACAACTAGACTCTTCTTCTTGGATTTACATTGCTCCATGATTTCCATGGCCAGCTGATATAGTTCTTCATTGCGTTTGTTCTTTGCATTCTCTTTATGGATTGGATACTTCTTGATTAGTACGATATTTCCATCCTTATTGGTTTCACATAGTGCTATATGGTCCACATTGATATCGATTCCTACGGCTCCATACAATGTATCTGTCTTTGGAAGATTCATATGTTTTTCAAATATAGCTTTCACAATAAAGTATTCACCATAATCCATCAACTCATAGGCTACAGCCTTATCAGGTGAATTGTGTTTTTCATTGACTCTTGCATACAATTCATCCTTGTATTTGTGAAACTCCACTTTGAATACAATGTTTTTCTGCGTACTTCGATAGGTCAACATATCATTATCAACATTTAATTTGAATAGGTTGTTTGAATACTTGCCCTGTCTTCTGCCTGGAATAAGCATTCTTCTTTGTCTTCTGAATCTAAAGGTTTCTAAATCACTTCTCAAATTCTTTTTACCACCAAAACACACAGAAGGCATCTTTCTTTTAAGCTTGAACTTATTCCGATTTCTTCTGAATTTAAGATTGCGAATGATGCTCTTCAATCTTTTGATATTTGGATCCAATACCTGCACCTCATACAAGTAATCCTCTTCTGTATATTTCTTTTTCTTGGATCTGTTGATCAATTTTTCTTTTTCCTTTAAAGCCTTCTTTAATTGCTTCTCCTTCTTTTTGATTTTCTTGTCTATCTTTTTAAGACGAGTCTTGATCAAATCACGATCTTCCTTTTCTCTACATTTAAGACTTTTCACCAAAGCCTTGGCCTCATTAATGGCAGACAAAGGAAAATAATCACTTGTACCATAGAAGGACTTGATCATTCTTTGATCTGTTTCTGAATAGGTAACATCTTTATAGGCACGGTCAAAACAGATCTTGAATGCCTTATGAAACATGCAGTTATACAGTTCAAGATCCTTTTTAATGATAGATTCTGCTTCAGGTTCCAAATCTTTATAATAGATTCTTTGTGACATCGAAAATACCTTCATAAGACAAGTCCTCCTGTTCTATCTGACTCTATTATACTATATTCAAAACACGTTTAATAGATAGATTTGGGACTTTCTGATTTATTTTATTTGTATCATTATATCACCAATGTGTATATGTGATATTTATCGATATTCTCACATGTTCACATTAAATTCACATTGGACTTATTCAGGTCCTTTTTATTTGCCAAGTCTTGTTTACATCTCTATTTAATTCTATACTTCAATTATGGACACTACTTATTATTCAAATATTCTAATTGAAATTTTATCTCTTTTAGATTGTGATGTTAAAAACTTCGATTTCAATCACCTATCAAGAATATCTTCTTCGATAATATTGAATACATTCGAAAATTAGATGCTTCCGGTAAAGCTCGTCCTTGCATTTTAGACAATGTCGAACGTTCATTACTTTACTACACATGTTATCTTGGATTTGATCAGTTTGAATGTACTGATTGTGACAACTGGAATATTATTCAACATTCATGTCATTCCAGGTTCTGTAATGCATGTGGTGTTAAATATGCCAAACAGCTTGCAGCCAGGGCTACTTCTTTTTGTCTTGACTGCCCTCATAGACACATTGTCTTTACTATTCCTGAAGAACTTTGAAATTGGTTCAGACAAGATCGTACTCGACTCAATCTATTGTTTGTTGCAGCTAGAAATACAATATGTATACTTATGAATAGATTATTATTAAAGAAATTGAAAACGAAACAATTAAGGAATACTCATTATATATTCAAAGATATTCCTGTTCGTAATGAATTTGGCATGATTGCAACTATGCATGCTTTTGGAAGGGACCTTAAATGGAATCCACACATCCATTGTCTTGTACCGGAACTTGTATATTCGCAAAAAACAAACAAACTTAAGATGTTCCACCATTTCAATTTTTCTAGGCTTCGAAAAAACATTTCAATATCAGCTGATACATCTCATCATTGAATCTGGTAGTTTGAGTAAACTAGAAGAAAGAAACAGACTCTATAAAAAACACCCAAAAGGTTTCTATGTCTATGCCAAATCTAAATCAGATAATAATGATTCCAATAATGGTAAAAACATTCAAGGCTGCATAAACTACTTCATTCGCTATGCAGGTAGACCTGCCATGGCTGAAAATAGAATTACAGAATACAATAAAGAATCAAAGACTGTCAGTTGATTCTACAATGATCATAAGGATGAGAAAAGATATGATGTCACAGATAATGTGATCGACTTTATTAACCGCCTTATTATACATATACCAGACTACCATTTCTTAACCACTCGATATTATAGATTCTATGCCAATGCTTCTAAGAAAACATTGGATAAAGTTCATGCACTTCTTGGAATCAAAAAGAATAAAGATTATTCTCGTGAAACAAGAACTAAAGCCTTAAAAACAAACTCAATAAATTCAGATACCGCACACACTTGATTAATTCTTTTAACCTAAGACCCAATTCAATGTAAATGTGGATCTATAATTAAGTATACCTATACATACAATCCTTTAGAAAACTCAAAGAATGACAGAACATACAGAAAAAGATGTATTGATGAAATGATGCGAATGTATAAAAGAAGGATATAACCAATAAGAACTCCATACTAAACAAGGCTATTACCAATAGTCTGTTTTGTCATGCCAATAAAGTTCTAAACCCAGATAATTCGGTCATTTTTAAATTTTCAAATTCATCTTCTCCGAAACCAATTTCTTAATATATAAAAAATACAAATCCTACTAAAATATGCAAAGACAAAAGAAAGCGTAGGTACAACACTACGCTTTACAAAATATCGATATTTTCTCCAGATAAAGCCTTATTCATGCTTCGTACAGCACAGAATTTTCCGCACATACTACAAGTATCACTGTGATCTTCTTCTGGCATACGTGATTGACGAATAGCTTTTGCGGTTTCAGGATCTAAAGCACACTCAAATTGTGCATCCCAGTCCAAAGCCTTTCTTGCGTCTGCCATCTTGTCATCAATTTCTCTAGCTCCCGGTACCCCTTTGGCAATATCAGCCGCATGCGCCGCAATCTTAGATGCGATAATTCCCTGCTTTGTATCTTCTACATTTGGAAGTGCTAAATGCTCTGCAGGTGTTACATAACATAGGAAGGCAGCTCCTGACATAGCGGCAACCGCACCACCAATGGCAGCTGTAATATGATCATATCCAGGTGCAATATCTGTAACGATTGGACCTAGCACATAGAATGGAGCTCCCATACAAATTTGTTGCTGAACCTGCATATTGGCAGCTACTTGATTTAAAGGTACATGTCCAGGGCCTTCTACAATTACCTGAACATTGTGTTCCCATGCACGTTTTGTAAGTTCACCTAAACGAACCAATTCTTCAATCTGACATACATCTGTCGCATCTGCCAAACATCCTGGACGGCAAGCATCTCCTAAAGAAATTGTCACATCGTATTTTTCACAGATGTCTAAGATTTCGTCATAATATTCATAGAATGGATTTTCCTCACCTGTCATTGACATCCACGCAAATACTAAGCTTCCTCCACGAGAAACAATATTTGTCTTACGTTTGTGTTTTTTAATTTGATCAATTGTTTTTCTAGTGATTCCACAATGTAATGTCACAAAGTCCACACCATCCTTGGCATGTAATTCAACAACATCTAGAAAATCCTTAGCTGTTAAAGTATTTAAATCTCTTTGGTAGTGAATTACACTATCATATACAGGTACTGTACCAATCATAGCTGGACATTCTGCCGTTAATTTTTGACGGAATGGCTGTGTATTTCCATGACTCGAAAGGTCCATAATGGATTCTGCACCTAAATCTACGGCAGCCATAACCTTCTTCATTTCAATGTCATAGTCTTTACAGTCTCTAGATACACCTAGATTGACGTTGATCTTTGTGCGTAACATACTACCTACACCTTCTGGATCTAAAGATTTGTGGTTTTTATTTGCCGGAATAACAACTTTTCCACACGCAATTAACTCACGTAGAGCTTCTTCTGTCATTTTTTCTTTTTTCGCTACAATCTTCATTTCTGGCGTAATAATTCCTTTACGCGCAGCATCCATTTGTGTGGTATATGTAGCGCCTGTACTTACTGTACTTTCATTTGTGTTCATTTTAATTCTCCTTTTCAAATGATTATTTAACGTGACAAAAAGTGGTGCTCCCATTTTGCCACTAAAAAAGTGAGCAGCCAAAATAGGTCTACTCACATCAAAACAATGTATTTTCCTACGTTGGCATTATCCAAATCAGGTTATAGGTCGAAAGTCATACTTTCCTCTCAGCCTGTCATACAAGCTCCCTTTTTTATTTACATTTAAGTTATACACCAATTTTTTAAGATAGTAAAGACTAAATTACTTTCTAAAAATTGTTGCACTACAGCCATCCTTCTTTTTACTTTGATACATGGCTGAATCTGCTCTATAATACAAATCATCAAAGCTAAGCTCTTCTTTTCCATCATAAATACATGCTCCCAGACTAATCACGATCTTTTTATCTTCAAGCGCTTCAATTTTGATATTATTTATATTTTCAAACAAACGATCAATAAAAGATTGTGCACATTTTTGTTCCGTTACCCCAGGAATAAACATCGCAAATTCATCTCCACCTAAACGCATCACAACATCCTTATCGCGACATGATTTTTGGAGCGTATTCGCAATCGCAATAATCACTTCATCTCCTACCATATGGCCATAGGTATCATTAATGGCTTTAAACTTATCGCAATCCACTAAGCACATCATGCCACTAACTTTATTATTCAAAACACGCTCAATCATCTTTTCACCACTACCACGATTAGATATACCTGTCATAATATCGGTTTGTGCCATATATAAAAGCTTATCTTCCCTTTTCTTTTGTTCATCAATACATTCCACACAATATAGTACATGTAACAAATGACCATCCTCATCATAATCGACTGGAATAAAACGACTTCGACACCAGCCAGAAAGCTTACCATAAAATACATTCTCAATTGATTTTCGATTTTTTAATCTTTCTTCCAAAGTATTTAAATCAATAAAATCAAACTCGTATTCTAAATATTCTGGCTTACAAAACTTTTTATAAATTGTACGCATATGCTTCATAAAATTATCTTCAATATCGTATTTTTCATGTAATGCTTCTCTTCCTAAATATTTCAAAACAACATTATTGATTTTGACAATATGAAATTGATGAGTCTGCACATTAATATAGTGCATCGACATATAGATTTGAGCCAAGGCTGAATAGCCACTTAATTTAGCTGCCCTTTTTGTTTTGATCTGTGCATTACGAATTTTTAGAAAGGAAACTACCATCGTCGCAATCATATCTAAGAAGGTCGTTAATCCTAAGTTTTCATTGATTGGTGGATTATCAACGCCAAAGAATGCACTGATTTCATCTTTGTAGCGAATTGGACAAACCACTAGTGATTTCACATTTTGTTTCAATAACGTACTATACGTATATGGATGCTCTTCTTTGATTGTTTCAACATCTTGAATGATCACATTCTTTCCTTCATCAAAAATATCGTACCACCAATTAATAATATTCATATCTACATCCTGTAGATTATCAATTTCTTTCGATACACCCTGTGCACACCATTCATATGTATTAACTGCCACATGCTCTTTTTTATTATCTTCAAAAATATAAAACCGATCACACCCAATATGCTTACCAAAAAAACTAATAAATTCATAAATTTGTTCATCTGGCATATCATACATCAGGGCAGATCTTAAAGCCTCATTGATTACCAATTCATACTTCATGAGTGTCTTCATAAAAGCCTGCCTTTCTTTGTAAGAAATCTTTATTTATTAAATTATAATATGACTTTGGTTATATTATAGTTATATTTCAACCAAATAAATAATTTATTTATATACACAAAAATAAACTCTTTTAGTTATTTATCGCAATTATGACCCATCATATCTCTGACTACTCCTCACCGCAAGTAGTGAGGACTTTGAACTGACAACATTATGCAGCAATCGCACATTATTTTCAAGCTTTGGATTTGTGTCTTTCTGTTGGAGAAGTGAACTCTACAATCAAGCACTACATTTAGCACACAAGAAATTGTTTTCTGTATCTCTACATGAAAACATGAAGACATGATTTCGAATCTGTTCTTCCTTAGTAACTTGATTTATATATCTAAGATTTGATTGATACTCATTAATTTCTGAGAAAAATCCCTATTTTCTATTGTTCTATCTTCTTTAAAACGAAAAAAGCTTAGCACGACACTAAGCTTATAAAATCTTCTTCATTTAAAGGCTTTGAATAATAGAAGCCCTGTATTTCATCGCATTCCATTTCTTTAAGACAATCTCTTTGTTCCTTTGTTTCTACCCCTTCAGCCACAACCTTCAAATCTAGGCCATGGCACAAATCGATAGCTTGTTGAACTATTTTTTTACCTCGATTCTGATTGATACAGTCAATCAAACTCTTATCAAGCTTAACAGTTGTAAATTTCAGTTCATTTAAACTCGTCAAAGAAGAATATCCGGAACCAAAATCATCCATATGAAGCTTAAATCCAGCTTTCACTAGCTGATTTATAATTGCTGCAATTTGTTGTGAATATAAAGCAGCAGATTCCGTTAATTCCAATGGAACGCACGCAAATGGAATATCATTTTCTTTTACAATTTCAACATATCGCTCTACGACATTATTAAAATGAATACTTGCACGAGACAAATTAATGGAAATAGGAACGACAGGCAAATGATTTTGAATACGTTCATGCTGGAAGTTACATACACTTTTAAAAACATATTCATCTAATTGAACAACCAATCCATCCTTTTCAAATAAAGGAATGAATTTACCTGGTGGAATCAATTCTCCATCCGATTTCTGCCAACGTACCAAGGCCTCTGCACCTACGATATGTTCATCTTTTACATCATATTTTGGTTGAAAATACACCTTAAATTCTTTATTTAAGATCGCATTCTTAAAATCATTTTCCATTTGTCTTTGTGCCAATAATCTTTGATTCATTTCTGAAGTAAAGAAGGCAATATTTGTTTTAAAATCCTTTGAAATGCTCTTTACAGCTATCAAAGCACGGTCACAAATAATTGGAATCTGAAGACTCTTATCTATATTTTCATATATACCCATTTTAATACGAATATTAGGAATTGGTGCTTCCTCGACAATCTTATTCAAATTCTTTTCTATTTTTTCAACTTGCAGTTTATCATTACTATGGAACAAACCTAAGAGCTGATCTCCTTCATAACGTGTCAATAAACCATTCTTTCCATAATACCGGAAGGCATTCGCAAGATAGACTAATACTTCATTTGCTTTTTTCGTACCATATGTTCCGTTGATCAGCTTAAAATCAGCTATATCCAAAACAATCACATAACAATTTTCATTGGAAATAAAATTAATAAAAGTTCTCGCATGATGATAAAATGCCTGTCTTGTAAACAAAGCCGTTAATTCATCCTTTTCAATAGCTGCCAAAGTCATGCTGGATTCTCTAAGCTTTATAACACTGTCAATACGACTCTTAACAATTCTTGCATTGTATGGCTTTGTGATAAAATCAACAGCTCCTAGGCCTAAGCATTTTAATTCATCTTCCTGTGAATTATTTCCTGTTGTTACAATGACTGGAACATTCGCGAGTAAAGAATCTGATTTTTGACGATTCAAAAATTCAAATCCATCACATATAGGCATCACAACATCTAACAAGATGATTGAAATATCTTTATAATTCTGAGATAAAATTTTCAAGCCCTCTTCTCCATTGACGGCTTCGAGAACTTCATAATCATCCTCTAATGTAACCTTTAATATTTCACGATTGATTTCATTATCCTCGACAATTAAAACCTTTCGTCTAAGTCCATTTGGCACAATCGTATTATCCATCATATCTAAATTGTTTCTACGAATATCTAAGTCTTCATTCGCAAAACCAATAATAATTTGAGTAAGCTTATTACCTTCCATGATACGTCCAAAATGTGTATACATAAAATGAACTTCCGTATCACTTTTTGATTGATAATGAATATTAAAGTGTTCTGATTTTTCTAACCTTGCATAAAGAGAATCAAATGAAAGAGCCATTCGTAACATATCTCGATTTTTTTCATAGACACGCTCATCAATATATTGATTCATCGCATCATCATAATTCATGCATAAAGAAAAACCAGGCAACTTTAATGTTTCCTTAAAAGCATAGATTTGTTGACTCTCACAATCAACAATATAGATGTTTTTAAATTCATCGCCTAGTATTTGATAAATGCGACTAGAATCAAAATCTTTCATAAAAACCTCTTTCAAATAATATAAATAACCAACATTATTATATAACCAAAACTTTCATTACGCAAACAACCCAAAAAAATAAAAAATAAAAAATAAAAAAAGTGTCTAATGACACTTTATCATTATTTACGGTTTGCGTTTACCGATTTCATGATTTGACGAATCTGTGCTTCACTAGGTTTACGTCCCATTTGTAAGAACATTGCACGAATCATCTTTTCATTAATAGGTGGATTTTCTTTAATTTCTTTTTCAAACTTCTTACGAGTGAAGTAGAAAGTAACCAAGCCACCAACGATGGCTCCCACTATCGTATAAAAAATTGAACCCATGTTTTAGTCAACCTCACTATCTACTCATTTATTCTACTATCTTTTTACGCTTTTGACAATATGAATTGACCACTATATTCCGTTAAAATTACAGATAAGAAGATCAATAAGCCTCCTAAAATCATAATTGGACTCTTTGCTTCATGTAATAATATGAAACCAAATACATTCGCAAATAAAGATTCTGTACACAAAAGTACACTTGCACTTGAGGCATCTGTATACTTTTGTGCAAGTGTCTGCAGCTGGAAAGCTAGATATGTCGCAATTAAAATCATATATCCACAGCTCAAATACGCATGCATTGTGATTGTTTCAGGAATGGTTTCCAAGCCTAAAGCCAAAGGAACGGAAAGTAAAGCCGCAATACTCATTTGTACGGCATTAATTGCGATGGAATTGCTGTTTTTTGTTGCATACTCCAAGGAAATAATGTGACACGCAAAGAACAAAGCACATGTCAGTGATAAACAATCACCAAAACTAAATAAGAAATAGCCTTTTGATAAGCTTAAACATGCGATTCCTGCTAAACACACCATACTAGCCAAAAGCTGACGGTTGCTCGGTTTCTTTTTCCAAAGAATCCATACTATATAAGGTACAAGTACAACATTAACAGCTGTTAAGAAAGCATTTTGTCCTGTATTTGTCAAAAACAAGCCAAAGGTTTGAAAGGCAAACGCCAAATACATCAAGACACCCGAAATACTTCCTCGTACAAGTGCTTCCTTTGAAATCTTCACTTTACTTGTCATGCAAACTACAATACTGACAAGAGCCGCTCCAGTAAAGCGAATCATTAAAACAGTAAAGGGAGCAAAAGTTTGTAATGCAGCATCTGTAGCAATAAAGCCACCACCCCATATAGCTGCTACTAAAAGGCAAACAAAATTGGCTTGTTGTTTACTCATATCTTAATCCTTATCGAACAAAGATGGTTGCTCAAAATCATCTTGTTTTACCCAGAAACCATCTTCCACATTTTCTAGTGGTGAAATCCATTCAAAACGATCAACCTTGCCAAATGGCGAAGAGAATGTAGATTGTGCATTCATTAAACTGATTTCTTTCGCTTCAAAACGTAAAATCTCATCTGTATAGACTTCACACTGCGAATTTAGATCTACCATTTGAACATTCAATATCGTATTTGGATTAGACTTTACAAGCTTACAAACACGATTTCCCTTAGCAGGACGATTTAATGAAGCAATTTCAATCTGTTTCATACGTTTCAAAGATAATGTAGTTGTAGAAATAAGAACTTGCTCATCACGATTTTTATTGATACAAATAGAAGCTACACCATCATCCTTGGATAAGTTTGTGGCCTTTACACCTTTTGATTTATTTGAAACCAAAGGAATTTGTTCTACCGGATACATCAATCCATAACCTTGTTCCGTTACTAAAATAACCTGATCATCTGGCTTATAAGATAGGGTTGCACAAATCATTTCGTCCATAGCCCCAATTTTCATGCATACCATGGTTTTATTCGAACGACTCACTTCAAACTCTTTTAAATCTGTTCGTTTGATCATGCCATGGCGACTAGCACTTACAACATGAACTCCTGATTTAAAGGAATCCAATACGTAAGCTGCGATGATTTTTTCACTTGAATCCATCTTGATATAATTCGAAATATGACTACCTAGATCCTTCCATTTAGCCTCTTCAATCTGATATACCGGAATATATCCATATGTACCTCGATTTGTGAAGAACAATAGTGTCTGTAAAGTATGACTAGCTCCGTAACAAATCAATGAATCCGTGTCCTTTCGTTGTGTCATCGCATCATTTGAAGCATTAAAGCTACGCATTGATACACGTTTAATATAACCATCACGAGTCACAGTAATCATACATTCTTCTTTTGAAATCATAGCTTTTTCATCAATAACAATTTCCTTAACTTCATGTACAATATCTGAAAGTCGAGGAGTATCAAATTCTTCATTGACCTTTTCTAATTCTTCAACCATGACCTTATGAAGCTCGCACTTATCTGAAATAATTTTTTCTAATTCGGCAATATCACTTTGAAGCTGCTTAAATTCAGCTTTTAGTTCTTTCACATCTGTATTCGTTAAACGATACAAACGCATCACTACAATGGCCTCTGCCTGCTTTTCTGTAAAGCCAAAGCGCTCAATCAAATTCTTTTTGGCATGTGACTTATCCTTCGACTTACGAATGATTTGAATAATTTCATCCATAACACTTACAGCTTTGATTAAGCCCTCTAATATGTGTGCTCGATCTTTTTTTGCTGCCAAATCATACTTACTTCTACGAATGACAACATCTTCTCTATGGACAATAAATGCATCAAGCATCATTGCCAAAGACATCTGTACGGGTGCCTTATTTACAATCGCAATGACATTGTAGTTATATGAAACTTGTAAATCCGTATTCTTATACAAGTAATTTAATATTTGTTCATCATTACTATCTTTTTTAAGATCCACGACAATTCTAAGTCCTGTACGATCACTTTCATCACGAACATCTAAAATACCATCAATTTTTTTATTTAAGCGAATCTCATCAATTTTCTTTACAAGATTCGATTTGATTACCTCATAAGGAATCTCATGAATCACAATTTGTTTAATTGTACGAGTAGGGACAACCTCGACCTTTGAACGAATCAAGATACGTCCGCGTCCTGTTTGAAACGCTTGTTTAATTCCATCAAGACCCATGACAATACCGCCTGTAGGAAAGTCGGGTCCTTTGACAAACTGCATCAATTCTTCTAAGCTGCAGTCTGGATGGGATATACGATAAATACTAGCTTGAATAACTTCATTTAAATTATGTGGTGGAATATTTGTGGCATATCCAGCGGCAATACCTGTAATTCCATTCACTAACAAGTTTGGAAATCGAGCAGGTAATACGGTTGGCTCCATTTTTTCATCTGAGAAGTTAGGTGCCCATTCCACTGTATCTTTATCAATATCCTGTAATAAAAAATCACTGATTTTGGCAAGACGTGCTTCCGTATAACGCATCGCAGCCGCTGGATCATCATCAATAGACCCATTATTTCCTTGCATATCAATCAATGGGTTGGTAATTTTCCAGTTTTGCGACATACGAACCATCGCATCATATACTGAGCTATCTCCATGAGGGTGATAGTTACCAATTACATTACCGACTGTCTTTGCGGATTTATGATAGGGCTTATTGTATGTATTCCCATCTTCATACATCGCATACAAGATACGTCTTTGAACAGGCTTTAAACCATCTCTTGCGTCTGGTAAAGCACGTTCTTGAATAATATATTTTGAATATCTGGCAAAACGATCTGCCATGATATCTTCTAAAGAATTCTTTAAAACATTATGTTTTACTTCTTTTTCTTTCACGCACTTACCTCCTTATAATCATCCTCTAATGTAAACACGACATTATCTTCGATCCAATTACGACGAAGCTCCGCTTTGTCACCCATTAACTCTGTTACACGTTTTTCTGCCATCATCGCATTTTCAATCGTCACACAAAGTAATGTTCTTGATTCAGGATTCATTGTCGTATCCCATAGCTGTGTGGCATTCATTTCACCAAGACCTTTATATCGAGTAATGGTATAGCCATTCTTCAATTCAGCTTTTTTCTCATCTAATTCTTCATTCGTATATAAATAATATTCTTTTCCACCTTTCGCAATACGATAAAGTGGTGGAAGCGCAATATACAACATTTCATGTGTAATTAAATCGCGCATATAACGATAGAAGAATGTTAATAATAAATTTTGAATGTGTGCCCCATCATCATCGGCATCGGTCATAATAATAACCTTATAATAGTTAGAATCCTCTGCCGTAAAATTAGCACCTACTCCGGCTCCTAAAGCATGAATAATAGTATTTAATTCTTCATTCTTTTCAATAGCTTCAAGACTTGCCTTTTCTGTATTTAATACTTTACCACGCAAAGGCAAAATCGCCTGATATTTAGAATCACGTCCCTGCTTTGCAGAACCACCGGCAGAATCCCCTTCGACTAAGTATAACTCTTTTCTTCTAGCATCCTTACTTTGTGCAGATGCAAGCTTTCCAGATAAAACTCTTTCTGAACGGTTCTTGCCCTTTCCATTACGAATATCCGCACGAGCTTTACGAGCTGCATTACGTGCTTGCGCTGCCTTAATGATTTTTCGAACTAAGGCATTTGCGATTTCTTTATTCTCCTCTAAGAAATAACGAAGATTTTCTGATACAACCGTTTCCGTAGCCGGTTTCGCCTCTGGTGTCCCCAACTTTTCTTTTGTCTGACCCTCAAATTGAAGATAATCTTCAGGAATCGTTAAATTGATGACAAGTGTTAATCCTTCTCTAACATCATTTCCATCAAAGCCTTTATCTTTTTCCTTTAAGAACCCATTTTTACGAGCATATTCATTGAAGACTTTTGTGAAGGCTTGTTTCGCTCCTGTTTCATGTGAACCTCCATCACGAGTACGAACCATATTTGTGAAAGAAAAAATATTTTCCTGATACTCATCTGTATATTGGAAGCATCCCTCCACTACAATTTGATTACTTTCTCCTCTGAAGCTAATTGAATCGTGCATTGGCGTATGATCTTGATTCACTTCTTCAATAAAAGCCTTTAATCCATCTTCATATTGATAGATCACTTCTCTTTCTTCCTTACGTTTATCACGCACAATCATTTTTAACCCTTTTAATAAAAAGGCATCCTCCTGTGCTCGTTCACAAATGGTTGAATAAGAGAAATGAACCGATTTAAAAATAGATGGATCCGGTTTAAAAGAAACAGTACTTCCTGTACGATTGGTCTTTCCTACTTTTTCAAGCTTTCCAATCTTACTTCCCCCATCTTCAAATGTCATACTCCATATATTTTTCCCATCATGAACGGTCACCTTACACCATGTACAAAGTGCATTTACAACACTGGCACCTACACCATGTAATCCTCCAGCACTTGTATAGCCTCCATGACTAGTAAATTTTCCACCTGCATGCAGAATGGTAAAGATAACTTGAAGTGTGCTCACTCCCGATTTATGCTTTCCAACAGGCATTCCACGCCCATGATCTTCTACAGTGACGCTGCCATCTTTTTCTAATGTGATCGCAATTTCATTACCATATCCATTTAAGGCTTCATCAATCGCATTGTCTACAATTTCCCAAACAAGGTGATGCAGACCCTTTGAATCCGTAGATCCTATATACATACCTGGACGCTTTCTAACGGCATCCAAACCCTCTAAAATAACGATACTATTTTCATTATATTGTTGTTTTGGCATACTATCCCTACTTTCCAACGTAATTTTTATTATATCAACAAATCAAAAAAAGTGCACATAAATTCCTGTTAAATCTACCATTGAATATACTTCTTATATCCACATCATATATGTCAATTTATTAAAATTAAAAAGATGTTTTGCATACCCTTTTCTCAAACCCATACTTTCCTTTCCATGTCCTGCGACAGGTTCAATTATGTCTACTTCTAACAATTTAGTTAGTATTTAGATACAGCTAAACGCTATAATCCAACAAGATCCATGACATCTTCTCTGCCAAATACTTGATTGTATCCAAATTCTTCAAAAAGAGTTTCAATATGATGTATTGTTTTCTTACTGAAATTAACACTTCCAATATCCACTTTTTCGACATACATTTTATATCCACATCATTTATGTCAAATCATTAATTTTTTCATCCAATTCTCGACTAAGTAGATCAAAACTGCTAAAATAAGTTTCGAGGTGGAAGAAATGAAAACTATTCTATGTATTTTATTAGGTTACTTATTAGGATCTTTACCCTTCGCATTGATTATTGGTAAAGTTTTCTATCATACAGACATACGCCAATATGGCTCAGGAAATTTAGGTGGAACAAATGCTGGAAGAGTTCTAGGAAAAAAAGCTGGTATTTCCGTTATCTTGTTTGATGTATTAAAGGTTGTCTTGGCCATTGCGATTGCGACACAAGTCTCTAAAGTTGCGGGTATCTGGACAGGACTTGCATGTTGTGTAGGACATTGTTATCCAATCTTTGCGAAATTCCACGGTGGAAAAGCTGTAAGTACAATGTTTGGCTTCTTATTTTCTACAAGCATCTTCCTATTCCAAGATGCAAGCTACTTACTTGTCCCATTCGGTATGTTTATCATCGTATTATACATCTTTAAATATGTATCATTAGCAAGTATGTGTGCAGCTATTGCCAGCAGCCTATACATCACAGCTCTTATGTTTGGTGCAAATGTTGAAAACATCTGTGTTATTGTCGCAAGCTGGTTAATGACAATTCTAGTTATTTACAGACATCGCACAAACATTGAAAAAATTAAGTCTGGAACAGAAAATACAATCTCGTGGTTATAGAAAGTTTTTAAGAAACTTTCTTTTTTTTATGTCTTTTTCACATAGAACCCGTATCATTAATACTATGAACTACTTATATTATGAATTTAAAACCAGTCAAGTATGCATAGTAAAAGAAAATGAAAAGAAATACCATAACAGTATGAGTATAAACGCATACTTCAATGAAAAATGCTTAATGAATGGAGCCAGTCTAAAAGGAAGACAAGAGGCCTTCATGTATCAAATGAAAGTTAAAAAGTTTATTCCAATCATTGTTTCTGTTCCAAAGCAGGAAATTTATTTTCCAAACAAGTCAAAAAAAGATCCAAATTGTCTATGGATCAACTATGCGAATATCCAACACGTTTCCTATTATGATTCCTTTTGTCGCATTCTATTTAAGGATGGAACTTATCTAGATTGTACACATCCCAAAAGAATTCAGCATTCCTTGCAACAAATATTTCGATACATTAAAAAAAATACACCAGTCTAACTGGTGTATTAGTGACATCCTCCACCACATGATGAGCAATCATGTGAGCAGCTTGATTGTTGCATCTGTTCTTCATGACGAAGTGTATTTACGCCTAAACCTTCAATGCATACTGTGGCATTATCTGCCAAATTTGATACTTCTACGATTGTACAAGCTGGGAATGGTTCATCCACAAAGTTTTTAAAAGTTGCCAAGAACGCATCCTTATCATTGATATCCTTTAAATATACAGTGAATTTTACAACATGGTGAAGCTGTAAGCCATAGTTTGATAATACATCAATCACCTTATTAATTGCTGTAATTGTTTGTTCCTGAATGCTTTCTCCAAGGCCTGTTTGCCCACTTAAATAAAAGAAGTCACCTAATTGAACCATATTTGAAACACATGGTGCTCCCTCTTGTTTTCCTGCTGATTTTAAAAATATATTCATAGTGTTTTAATTCCTTTCTTATTCTATTATATAGAATCTGTACCATCTTCTAAAGTATTTTGCACTAAAATTTCACGTGGTTTACTACCTCTTGCAGGTCCAATAATGCCATTGGCCTCCAAAACATCCATTAATCGAGCCGCTCTTGAATACCCGACAGAGAATTTTCTTTGTATCAAAGAAGTACTTGCCTTTCTTGATCCAATCACAAAACGCTTGACCTCTTCATATAGAGGATCCGCTGTCACATTACCTGCTTCATTACCTTGATTTTGTAAATCCTTTAATTGGATAAAGGCATCATCATACTTAGGCATAGCCTGTGACTTCACATATTCACAAATATGGTTAACCTCTTCATCCTGAATAAATACACCTTGAATGCGTTTTGGACTCGTTTCACCATTTGGCAAATACAACATATCCCCATTTCCAAGCAATCTTTCAGCTCCAGCTTGATCTAGAATCGTTCTAGAATCAACGGCCTGAGATACCGCAAAAGCAATACGACTTGGAATATTGGCCTTAATAACACCCGTAATGACATCGACACTTGGTCTTTGGGTTGCGACAATCAAATGAATACCCGCTGCACGTGCTAACTGTGTAATTCTTTGAATACTTGCCTCTACCTCTTTAGCTGCCACCAACATCAAGTCGGCCAACTCATCAATAATAATCACAATACGAGGCAACACCTTTAAATGCTCGTCCTCATGCGTTTTAACATACTCATTATAAGCTGTAATATTACGCACACCTAAATCGCCAAACAAATCATAGCGACGATCCATCATTTCCACAATGACCTTCAATGCCTTATTTGCTAAATCTCCATCCGTAATAACTGGAGATAATAAATGTGGTACATCATTATAAGGTGTAAACTCAACCTTTTTAGGATCAATCAAAACCAATTTAACTTCGTCTGGCTTTGTTCGCATCAAAATCGATGAAATAATCGCATTCACACATACCGATTTACCACTACCCGTAGCACCTGCAATCAATAAGTGTGGCATACGATTTAATTCACCATAAACATTATTGCCCATCAAATCTTTACCCAGGCAGAATAATAATTTTTTATCCTTCATAGAATCTGGAATCGTACGCATCAAATCCTTCATCTGCACTGTTGTCTTTTCCACATTTGGAATTTCAATTCCTACACTCGCCTTACCTGGAATCGGTGCTTCAATACGAATATCCTTGGCCGCCAATCCCATCTTAATATCATTTTGAAGGTTGCTGATTTTATTAACACGCACACCTAGTTCTGGCTTGATTTCAAACTTTGTAACACTTGGACCAATATGAATTTGAACAAGCTTTGCCTCTACACCAAACTCATGTAAGATTTCAATTAGCTTTTCGCCCTTTTCCTTTGCGGTTGTGACATTCACATTGGATCTTGATTTACGTTCAATGTCTGATAAAACATTCAACTTAGGAAGCTTATAGTTTTTAAAGTCTGTATTTTCATCGAGAATATATCGTTTGGGTTCTGCCTTTTCAACAATCCCCTCATTTACAACTGGTACTTCTTTTTTCTCAACCACTTTTTCCTTTGGTTCTTCATCCACATCCATCATAAAGCTAGGTTTTCTTGGTTCTAAATCCCCAATAATTAAAGGCTCATCCTCTTCTTTTTCCTCTTCCACGCTCGAATCCATTTGTGCTGGTTTCACAGGATCTGCATTAATAATTTGAAAGCTCGATTCATTTGTATCTTCATCTTCAAAAATAAAGCTTTGACGATCAATAGACACTGGTTTTTCCTTAACAGGCACACTCTTCATTTGTTTCCTTGGCTTTCTTTCAAAGCCCATGATCTTCTCATATCCAAACATTAAGATTCCAAGTACAACCAACAATAAAATCATGATATATGTACCTGAATAATCAAATAGAGATTGAAACAAACAAAATAATAAGGCTCCCAATAACCCTGACATACTTGGCATTCCATCAATGATAATGTTTTTGGCATGTTGCATAACATAGCTTAATCCAAAGCTTCCTGGTTCAGGCTTAAATTCGATAACAGAGGCCCCTAGACACAATGCCATCAATAAGAAAATAGCTCCAAAAAGGTATCTTTTACGGATAGGAAGTTGATCCTTATTAAAAATCTTAAGCCCACTCACTCCAATCGCAACGACAAAAAGTATGTTGGTCAAGATACCAAATAAAAACGCAAAGAAATTATGTAAGAAAGAGCCTACAACACCGAGCTTAAACAGTGCTATAAAACTAATAAATATCATACAAATAAGGAAACACAAACGAAACAAGTTTGAGTGCAACCAAGACGTTTGTGTTTTCTTTTTCGTAGATTTTCTTCGTGTTGTTTTTTTTCTGGCTTTAGCCATACTCTACCCCACTTTCTACTTATTTAAGTTTATTTCGAGAATAACCGGTAAAATCATCGGTCTCTTTGCGGTTTGTTTATAAAGATACTTAGAAACCTTATCACGGATCAAATTACGCGTCTCTAAATTATCATACGTTTTATTCTCAACCGCCTCGTTGATTGTATCCTCCATAATTTTGGCAACATCACCCGTAATGTATTCTGCATCACGCAAGTAGATCAATCCACGACTTTGTACATCTGGACCATTAATGATCTTTTTTGTCTTGGCATTGATACCAATTGCCAAAATCATTACACCATCTGTACTTAAGGTTTCACGATCCTTTAATACAACACCGGCCATATCCCAGTTTTCTTTTCCATCAATCATTGTTTCATGTAGCTCAAGCTCCATTGAACAAGAAACTAATTTACGATTCTCAAAAGTAGCCACCTGACCATTATCTAAGATAATGATACGACTTGGATCATATCCCATTTCCACGGCAATCTGTGAGTTCATATGTAGTAAACGATATTCACCTTTGATTGGAATATAGTACTTTGGCTTTGTAAGGAAAATCATCATCTTTAAATCTTCTTTACTAGGGTGCATACTTAAAACATTCTTGTCTAAGACAATGATTTCACCCTCTTTTTTATACATGTCATTTTCCATGCTCTTAAATTCATTTTCAACTCCAGGCACAACTGGACTTGCCACAACAATGACATCATCTTGATCAAAGTCAATAGAATCCAATTCATTATTGGCAATGTTGTTGATGGTTTTGAATAATGATTTACCTTGTCCTGAAATGATAACAACTACATCTTTCATGGAATTATCAAAATCTTGAGGATCTACAACTAGAGTTGGATCGACCTCATATCCAATATCTTTCAATCTTTCAACAAGCTCACGCAATTCTTTTGAATAGAAAACCATTTTACGATGACTTGCCATACAACAATCAATGATTTCTTGAATACGATATACACTTTGGTTATATACACTCACAAATACTCGCTTTTGTTCATGTGTTTCTAGTACCTGCAAAAGCTTAGGTGCAATACGATGATTTGGCGAAGTATGGCCACTTCTCTCTGCTCCCTTACTTTCTTGTAATAAAGCCAATACACCTTCATTTCCAATTTCAGAAATAGTTGTAAAATCAGCTCTATACGCATCATCTAAATCATCATAATCTTCAATAAATTCACCTGAATACACAATATAACCTTGATCCGTTTGAATAGCTAGACCAAACGTTCCAGGATATGCATGGGTAATTGGGAAGAAAACAATTCTTCTTTTTCCAATACGCTTTTTTTCATTTCTTTTTACTGAATGCACACGAACTCCCGAAATATGTTCCTGACGAATCATTTTCTGTACTTCTTTTACGGCAAGCGGAGCTGTATATACATCACAAGGGACTTGTTTTAATAAGTAAGGTAAAGCACCCATAACATCATCATGACCATGGGTAATAAAAATAGCGGCAACACGGTCTTTATTTTCAACTAAATATGTAAAATCCTGAATAATAAATTCAATTCCTAATGATTCTTTATTATCTGGGAACTTAATTCCCGCTTCAATCACATAGATTGATTGATCGACCTCCACACAGAATAAATTTTTTCCATCTTCATCCAATCCGCCAAGGGCAAAAATGCGAATCTTTTCTGTCAATGAAGGAATTTTTTCTTCTTTCATATTATCTCCTTTTAATAGTATTATTTTTTTAATTATATCACACCGCAACGCCATCTAAAGAGAAACTTTTCGCATCTGTGATTTCGACTTCTACAAAATCTCCAGGATGAATATTTTCACCTTTAAAATTAACTAATTTTTGGGTGTCTGTATATCCAGAATATACTTTTTCATTCTTCTTACTTAAGCCATCCACCAATACAGTAACGGTACGTCCTACATAAGCTTTATTCTTTTCTAATGCAAAATCATTCCATGTTTTATTTAATTTTGCTAAACGTTTTCTCTTTGTCTCCATATCAATAGAGTCTTTCATACGACTGGCTGGTGTACCAGGTCTTGCTGAGAAAATAAACGTAAAGGCATTGTCGTATTTACAATAACGAACTACATCTAGAGTGTGTTCAAACTGTTCATCTGTTTCATTTGGGAAACCAACAATAATATCTGTAGAAACAGAAACGTTTGGAATCGTATTCACAATCTTGTCATATAAAGCTAAGTATGATTCTTTTGTATAACGACGACCCATTAATTTAAGTACATCATCATCTCCCGATTGTAAAGGCAAGTGAATGAATGGCATGATATTGTCATATTTGGCAATAATATCAATCATTTCTTCTGTGAAATCCCAAGGATGGCTTGTTGTAAAACGAACACGAGGAATTCCAATCTTTGCGACCTCTTCTAATAATGTGGCAAAATCCTGCTCATTATCCATATCTTTTCCATACGCATTTACGTTTTGTCCTAATAATGTGATTTCTTTATAGCCTTCCTCTTTTAATTGTTGAACCTCTTTTAAGATTTCAGACATTTTACGAGAACGCTGCTTACCACGAGTATAAGGGACAATACAATATGTACAGAATTTATCGCAGCCATACATAATGTTGACCCAAGCCTTAAATGTTCCAAAACGATGAACTGGTAAGTTTTCGTAAACCTCTCCTTCTTTCGAATAGATTTTTACAACCTTCTTACCTTCAAACATACAACTATATAACATACCTGGAAGATCTTGAATATTATGCGTACCAAACAATAAACGTACCTGAGGGTATTTTGTCAATAATGTTTCAACTAAGCCTTCCTCTTGTGCCATACATCCGCAGACACCAATCACTAATTCTTTATTTTCACGATATAAACGTTTAAAGTTTCCAATTTCACCTAATACTTTTTCTTCAGCATTTTGTCGAATTGCACAAGTATTGATGATAATGACATCACTGCCTTCTGCCATTTTATTTGGTGTAAATCCACATTCATCCAAAATACCGGCAATTGTTTCGCTATCACGTTCATTCGCCTGGCAACCATAAGTCGAAATAAAATACTTTTTACCTCTTCCCATCATACGAGCTGCTTCAGGAATTGTAAATGTATCAACACGATCAATTGTATTTGTCGTACGCTTTTGTGCTTCTTTTAAATCGGGTAATACCCATCCTGGTTTTTGTTTCATATTGACCTCTCTTTCCAAAAAAAATTGCCAAGCATTAAGCTTGGCAAACATTCTTTAATAGAATTACTGGTTGATTGCTCCAACAGGGCAAGTTCCTACGCAAGAACCACAGTCGATGCAAGTTCCTTCGTCACAAACTGATTTTCCTTCATCATCTAATGAAAGAGCTCCAACTGGACATCCTCCTACACAAGCACCACATCCGATGCAAGCATCTTTATCGATATTTACTGCCATTGTCATTTCCTCCTTGTTTAATAATTTATACTCAAATTATAACTATAACCTAGAAGTGAATCAAGACAGTTTAGTAAGTGGAGGCTTACCGTAATTCATTTACCATACTTAAAAAATTGAAGTCGGGACTAAAGCCCGACATTTTTATTTTGCGTATTCCTGGGCACGTGTCTCACGAATAACATTAACTTTAATTTGACCTGGATATGTCAATTCAGATTCAATCTTATCACGAATATCACGAGCTAATTTAACACAAGTCAAATCATCTACATGTTCTGGATTTACTAAAACACGAATTTCACGCCCTGCTTGAATCGCAAATGCGTTCGCTACACCTTCAAAACCATTCGCAATCTTTTCTAAGTTTTCAAGACGGTTGATATAGGCCTGAGCACTTTCCTTACGTGCTCCTGGTCTTGCAGCACTAATTGTATCGGCTGCGATTACCAAATGACTTGTCAAGAACTTAGGTTCTACATCCCCATGGTGTGAGTGGATCGCATTCAATACGATTTCCTTTTCACCATGCTTCTTACAGAACTTGTAACCCAATTCTACGTGAGATCCATCTTGCTGTTCAATATTTAAGGCTTTACCAATGTCATGCAATAAACCTGCACGTTTGGCAATTTGCTGATTCAATCCTAATTCAGCAGCCATACAACCCGCAATATAAGCAACCTCCATAGAGTGCTGTAATGCGTTTTGACCATAAGAATAACGATATTTTAATGTACCAATCAATTTTACGATTTCACGATCGATACGACCAATACCCAATTTGAAAATTGCTTCTTCCCCAGCCTTCATGATTTCCTGATCAATTTCATTCTGGTACTTCTTAACAACTTCTTCAATACGTCCTGGTTGAATTCTTCCATCACGAATTAAATGTTCCAAAGCTAAGCGAGCCACTTCACGACGCACTGGATTAAAACATGTGATTGTAATTAAATCTGGTGTATCATCGATATTTAATTCAACCCCTGTCGCCTGTTCGAAACAACGAATGTTACGTCCCTCACGACCAATGATACGTCCCTTCATTTCTTCACCAGGTAAAGAAACAACACTTACGGTTTTTTCTTGTGTTTCCTGTTGAGACATACGCTCAATAGCTAAGGCAATAATATTTTGTGCCTTTTCATTGGCAGTAGCCTTTGCCTCATCTTCTTTATCCTTGATATATGCAATTGTTTCATGTTCCATTTTCTTTTCGACAATTGCGAACAATTCATCTCTTGCTGCCTGACTCGACATTTTGGCAACATTTTCTAAAACCACAACCTGTTTATCAATTTCTTCTTGTAGTTTCTTTTCTTTTTCGTCTAATGATGACAGTTTGTCAGCAACACTTTTCATTTTTTCATTAATCTGACGCTCTTTTTGATTTAACGCTTCATCACGAAAATTCAAGTTATCTTCTCTACGCAATAACTTGTTCTCTAATTCCATTGATTCTTGTTTACGTTCTTTAATCTCTTTTTCAGCTTCAACACGTAAATCGTGTGCTTGTGTCTTTCCGTCTAACACAGCTTGTTTTACGCGAGATTCCGCTTCATTTTGAGCTTCCTTTAAAATTTGTTCTGCTTTTTGCTGATTCTTATTTAAACCTGCTTTTGAAATTCCGACCATACAGCCAGTTCCAAGCGCAAGACCTGCGACACCAGACAAAACGATCCATAGTACATCCATACTATTTCCTCCTTTTCGTCCTTTGTTCTAGGTAAAACCAAAAATATTATACACGAAATCAGCTATAAAGTCTATTAACTCAAAAGCTAAAATAAAAGATGTTTGCTTAAACAAACACCTTTAGAATAAAGCACGAATCGCAAAGAAAATCAAAACAATGACACCTAATACGATACGATACCAGCCAAATACTTTGAAATCATGTTTTTTAATGTATGACATCAAGAAGCGAATCACAAAAATAGACACAACCAATGCCACAAGCATACCTATAATTAGAATAAAGAATTCTAAAAAGCTAAACGCAAAGCCAAATTTCACAAGTTTCAAAAGACTTGCTCCAAACATTACTGGAATAGCCAAAAAGAAAGTAAATTCAGCTGCTACGGCACGACTTACTCCAATCAACAAGCCTCCAATAATAGTTGCACCAGATCTTGAAGTTCCTGGAAGCACAGCTGCAATTACTTGGAATAAGCCAATAATCAATGCATCTTTATAAGATAAAGCAGATAAGCTATTTACAGTTGGACGCATATCTTTATTGCGATTTTCTACATAAATAAATGCCACACCCACTAAAATCAACATAATCGCAACCACGAAGCCATTATACAAGTGTTCATCGATCCAATCATCCAAAGCCAAGCCAATAACAGCAGCAGGAATGGTAGCCACTAATATTTTTGACCATAAGACCCAAATCGATTTTACTGAAACACATTTACCTTCTCGCGTTTTCTTAAATGGAAATATCTTATTCCAATACAACAATACAACGGCTAGAATTGCACCTAGCTGAATCACGACAAGAAACATAGACCAGAATGATTTAGATACATTCATTGGCATAATTTCTTCTAATAAGATCATATGACCTGTTGAACTAACAGGAAGCCATTCGGTAATTCCTTCAACAATACCATATATTATCGATTTTAAAATTTCGATCATATTATCCTCCATACTACAGAAAAAGCCAGGAAATCCTGGCTACATTTTTACTTCTCAACGATTTGTTTGCCGTTGTATTCGCCACAAGAGCACATCTTGTGAGCAAGTTTATATTCACCACAATTTGGACAACGAGTCAACGCTGGTTTCACCAATTTGTAATGTGTTCTACGTTTTGCTTTACGTGTTTTTGAATTTCTTCTCTGTTGAACTGCCATGCTTGCACCTCCTAGTCATCATCCAGTTTGAAATCATTTAACTTTTCCCACCGTGGATCAATCTTTGGCTCTTCCTTATCCTGATCAGATAAAAGCTGCCAACCATCTCCCTTTGGATATTGATCACGAGGTAAACGAGTGATACTCATTGGAGCCTCATATAATATCGCCTGGAAAATCTCTGGGTTAATATCGATTGTATCTTTTTTCACCACGATAATTTCCTGATCTTCTGCATCCTGTACCGGAACAAAAGAATACGTTTGCTGCGACTCCGCTTCAAATGGAAAATCGATATCTTCATCTGTAATCGAATCAAGAACAATCATTGTTCCATCCATTTTCAAATCACTCGATACGAAATTCATTCCGTCAAACTCTAATGTACCCGTAACATGTACATCTGGAATAGACTTGACAGAAGTATGATGAAGCAGATCGTTTTCTTCAACCGCAATCCACTCATCAATATTAATAATATGGTTTTTTGCATTTAAGAAGTCTTTTCTATTAAATTTCACGATCTTCACCTCATGTCGCATTTGATATTATAATAAAAGTAATTCATAAAGTCAATATTTCCACGAGAAAAAGATTTTGTTATCATAATGAATATGAAAACATGTGGAATTATTACAGAATACAATCCTTTTCACCAAGGACACCTATATCATATCAAAAAAACGAAAGAATTAACACAATGTGATTGTTTAATTGCGATTGTTTCCAATCATTTCACCCAAAGAGGCCTGCCTAGCCTAATGCGTATGGAAGATAAAACCAAACTTGCCCTAGAAGCCGGATGCAATCTCGTCATTGAATTGCCACCTTGTTATGCAGCACAAGGCGCTGATTACTTTGCCAAATATGCCATAGAATCACTAAATGAAATACAAATCGACCAGATTTGCTTTGGTTCTGAAACCAATGATATTCAAAAGCTTAAACAATTATCTTTAAAAATGGAACAAATCAAAAAGGATCCTTCCCTTAGTATGAATCAAAATCTTTATGCCAACGATTTGATTCGTCCAAATGACATTTTGGGAATTCAATATATTAAGCAATGTGAGAAACATCATATTGAATCCATCTGTATTTCAAGAAATGAAACCTTTAAAAGTGCTACGCAAACACGTATAGATTATTTTAATGGTCTTTCCCAATTTAACGATAAATATTTCTTAGAAAATCAATCGTGGCAACATTATTATACTTATTTAAGAAAATATTTAATCCTAACTGATGTTCATGTTCTATCCACATTCTTTCTTGTGAATGAAGGAATTGAATATCGCTTAAAGGAAAATGCCAAAAAATATACAGATTGGGATAGTTTTCTTTCTGCTTCTATTTCAAAAACATATACGCGTGCGCGTATTCAAAGAACTTGTATGTTTATATTGCTACAAATCACAAAAGAACAGATGAAGGAAAACAATCATTTCAAAGAAGTCATCGTCTCTGGTTTTGATTCAGTTGGACAAGCTTTCCTTAAAGATAAACAAGTCATCACAAAATTTAAAGAGCTTCCTGAATTTCTTCAAGATATTGAATTAAAGTGTCAGTATCTTTGTTTCAATACATTTAAAGCTAGAAAGGTGATTTATTATGATCGTTAGTTTATGCATTCTAATCATCCTTGCAAGTATATACATCTATTTCTTTCCCTTTATCCCAAAAAGAAAGAAACACTATACATATGCATTATTACTTGGATGTCCGGCTCACAATGATGGAACGATGTCTTCAAGTCAAATCAAACGATGCCATTTAGCTATCGACACATATAAAAAAGGCTTATACGATACCTTGATCATTTCGGGTTCAAATGTTAAAAATGAATATGTAGAAGCTCAAGTAATGCATGACTATATTCAAAAACAAATATATATTCCAACCATCCTAGAAGCCAATGCGCGTAATACTTTTGAAAACTTTAAATTTTCAAAGGAATATATTCAAAAACAAGATGTTGTTATCTTAACCTCACAAACTCATGCCAAAAGAGCTTGTGCCATCGCAAGACAATTCTTTGATGATTATGGTTGTGTTTGGTATAAAGATCATAAACCCAAACATATTGTTCGTGAGATTGGATCTCGTTTGATTTATATAAAAATTGAGTTATTAAAAAAAGTAGGAAAGTATTAACTCTCCTACTGAATGGTACGAATGACTTCATTGACACTTCGTACCTTTTTTAAATTCGAAATTAGATTTTGTAGATGCGCCGCATTCTTAACCGACACCGTCAATTTTGTAGTCGCCTCTAAATTACCATCATCTACCGCAGAATCTACATGCTTCAAATATACATTACATTGCTGCAATGTCGTAACAATATCACTCAATAAGTAATTACGATCGTCACTATGAATGATCAAATTAACTTCATATTGTTTTTCATCAAGGCCTTCTTCCCATTGAACAGGAATCAAACGCTTTTTCTCATTTATAATATTTGGACAATCCGCACGATGCACCTTCACACCCTGTCCCTTAGAAATATATCCAATGATTGGATCTCCAGGAATCGGACGGCAACAATTGGCCAATGAAACCGCAATTGTGTCAACACCAGGAACAATAACACCACAACTTGAATGCTTAGCTTGATGAGTTGGCTGCTTATTGTAGATTTTCATAATTTCCTGATCTTCTAACAAATTCGAACGGTTTTTAACCAAACGATCCACAATAGACTGCAATGAAACACGCTTCATCGCAATTCCTACATAAAGGTCATCTACCGTCTTAAATGATAGTGATGTTAAGATAGATTCCAACCGTTTTGTCTCCATCAATTTTGAATCTAATTTTAAACGCCTAAATTCATCCTCAAGCATCGACTGACCTAATCTAATACTATCTTTACGAGATTGTTGCTCTTGTTTTTGAAGGAAAGCACGAATCTTATTACGAGCATGTCCACTCTTAACAATTTTAATCCAGTCCGCACTAGGCCCCACCGAATTATTATTTGTCAAGATATCGACAACGTCACCTGTCTTTAAAGGTGTATTCAAAGGAACAATAGCCCCATTGACTTTTGCTCCTACTGTTTTATTTCCAACTTCCGTATGAATTCGATATGCGAAATCAATCGGACAAGAACCAGAAGGCAACGCAATTACCTTTCCTCTTGGTGTTAAACAATATACGTTGGCTTCAAAAATGTCCTTTTGAAGAACATCCATATATTCCAATGGATCTTCACTTTCTTCATCGGTCATCATAGAGAAATCTCTAAACCATGAAAGCTTATCTTCAATTTCCTTTTGTTCATATTCAGGCGTATAGTTACGATTCTCTTTATATTTCCAGTGAGCCGCAACACCACGTTCAGCAATCGCATCCATTTCTTCTGTACGAATCTGGATCTCAAAAATATTTCCATGCCCAGGCTCTACAATCGTCGTATGCAAAGACTGATACATATTTGCCTTTGGCATCGCAATATAGTCTTTAAAACGACCTGGAATTGGTCTATACTTCGCATGAATATAGCCTAAAATTTCATAACAATGCACAACAGAATCGGTAATGATACGAATCGCTAGTAAGTCTAAAATTTCTTCAAAACGCTTGTTTTTCGTTATCATCTTTTTATAGATACTATAAAAATGCTTTGAACGGCCAAAAATACGATATTGAATATTATATTCCTTTAAAATTGCTTCGATATCCGAAATCATTTCTTGGACCTGTTCATTACGATCGCTTTCACGCTGCTTAACAAGGCCTTTGATTTCTTCATACTTTTTGTAGTCCAAATATTTAAAAGATAGATCTTCTAATTCATTTTTGATTTCACTAATACCCAAACGATGCGCAATTGGCGCATACACGCTTAAAGTTTCACGTGCAATCTTTTTCTGCTTTTCTGGACGCATATACTGTAAAGTACGCATATTGTGAAGACGGTCCGCCAATTTAATCAATATAACACGAATGTCTTTGGCCATCGCAATGAATAATTTACGATGATTACTTGCCAAATACTCTTCTTCGTCCTTGAACTTAATAGCGCCAATCTTCGTTACTGCATCCACAAGTGTCGCAATCTCTTCACCAAACAATTCTGTGATTGTTTCCGTTGTAACACCTTCACAATCCTCTACTGTATCATGTAAAAGGCCTGCCGCAATGGTTTTAGGACCACAATGCATCTCGGCTAATGTATTCGCAACTTGGATTACATGAATGACATAAGGCTCTCCACTTTTACGAAATTGTCCCTTATGGTGTTCATAGGCAAAATCATATGCCTTTTGAATCAACTCAATATTTTCTGGACGCTTTATGTATGTCTTTACATTCTCCATACATTCTTCGAATGTAACTTGTTTTTTCTGGCTCATAATCAAGGCGCCCCCCTTCCTAAAAATTATTAAACTAGTTATTCACCTTCATAATGTGTTAGTGAACAAACTGGAATATTCTTAAACTTTTCTTTTCCTTTTAAATCATCTAATTCAATCACAAATGCCACACCTGTAACACTTGCCTGCATACGCTCTACCATTTTAATGATAGCTTCCACTGTTCCTCCTGTTGCCAATAAATCATCAACGATTACTACTTTTTGCCCAGGTAAGATAGCATCTGCATGCACACACAATTCATCCTGCCCATATTCTAAATCATAGCTTTCATTTACTGTTTCACGAGGAAGCTTTCCTGGCTTTCTAACTGGAATAAAACCAATTCCACTTTCCAAAGCTACAGGAACCCCAAATAAAAAGCCTCTTGCTTCAGGAGCAACAATAATATCGGCCCCTACTTCCTTCACAAACGCATTTAATTGATCCACACAATAACGCATAGCCTTCGCATTTTGTAGAATCGGTGTTACATCTCTGAAAATAATCCCTTCTTTCGGAAATCCCGGAATACTTTCAATATAATCTTTTAAATCCATACAAAAAACCTCTTTCTAATTAGTTTAATTTTACTACGCATATACAATCTCATCAATCACAAAATTCACCTGTTTACGCCCTTGATACTGATTGATTTGAACCGTTCCAATAAAAGAATAGATTGCATTTACGCTTTTTTTATATTCTATATCACTTTGGTTAAAGCGGATACACTGCAAGCCTGATTCTAAGGTATATTTGCGATGCTTATGATTTTGAAAGTCATATAAATTCTTTATTTTAGGATGCACGATTTCAAAACTAGGAAACACAAATCCAGGTCCAAAGGGACGTAGTGTATCTAAAGACTGAATTGTTTCCAAACTTAATTCTTCATCATCGATCACTAATGTGTTTTTCTTTTTAGCTTCATATGTGTATTCATGAATACGCTGATGCACGAACTTTTCAAACAAATCAAATTCATTTAAATTCAAAGAAAAGCCTGCTGCATTTTCATGTCCTCCAAACACAACAAAATGCTCATACGGGCCTAAAAAATCCATACAATTAAAGCCTTCTGGACTTCGCATACTCGCCTTATATCCCTGTTCATTTTTAGCTAAAACTATGCAAGGCTTATTAAACTGAGAACATAAAGATCCCGCAACTAAACCAATAATCCCTTCATGGAAGCTTGTATCTTCAATCACAAAAATATCATCATTGATGTTACACTTTGAATATGCCTTTTTTTGCATTTGATCCGACAATTGTTTACGCATCGTATTGATTTGTGTAATCTGTGAAGATAGCGCAAAAATACTTTCATCATCCTGCGCTAAAAAATAACGCACAACATTATTCGCATTGGCAAGATTACTCAAGCGACCAATCGCATTCAGTTTTGGCACCACTTGAAAGCCTACACTTGTCTCATTTAATTCACGATCTGTAGCCAAAGAAAAAATATGCTTTTCATGTGTTTGATTCATCAAACGTAGTGCATTTTGAATTAAGGCACGTGTTTGCCCCTTCACTATCATCATATCTGAAATACTAGCCAAACCTGCAAGCTGCAACAAATAATCATTATCCACCCCTAATACACGCATACATTCATAGGCAATACCTGCTCCACATAAGGTAGAAAAGCAAGATTCCATCATTGTAGGGTGCACAACAATATCACAATTGACTTCTTCATCCATCGTATGATGATCTGTTACAATCACGTCCATAGATAATTCTTTCGCCAAGGCTAAGGCTTGTTTACTCTTAACACCATTATCTACAGTAATAATCAATGAATACGCTTTTTTATGTGCTAAGCTAACTGTTGCTTCACTCAATCCATATCCTTCTTTAATTCGATCTGGAATATAAAATCCACAATCAAGACCTAAAGATTTTAGACCTGAAACCATGATTGTTGTGGCTGTAATTCCATCACAATCATAATCACCAGCTACAATCACTTTTTCCTGATGATCAACCGCTTTTAAAATACGCGCTTTAAAACTCTCCATGCAATTTGCTTTAGAAACAGGATTTAATTTCTGTTTACTCGTCCAATATTCCCATTTTGTTTGATCGGGTTCTAAATATTCTAATACTTTTCTTGTTAATTCTGTCATTTGTTTCATGTTAACAATTATACCACATAATAAAAATGTTCACAGAAACTTAATCTGTGAACAAATCCTTCTGGTATGGGATCTGAAGATGCTCATATGCCTTAGGAGTCACAATTCTTCCTCTAGGTGTACGATTGATAAAACCTATCTGCAATAAATAAGGCTCATATACATCTTCAAGTGTCATTGGCTCTTCACCAATGCTAGAAGCAATCGCCTCTAGTCCAACAGGTCCCCCTTTAAATCTTTCAATAATTCCTTTTAGGTATTTATGGTCGACCGCATCCAAGCCCAGATGATCGACGCGCAAACGATCTAAAGCTGTTTGAGCAATTTCTGTTGAAACAATTCCATCATTGTATACTTGGGCAAAATCTCTTACACGACGGAATAAACGATTCGCAATACGCGGTGTCCCACGTGATCGAAGGGCAATTTCTCGAACAGCATCCTTTTCAATTTTGGTATCCATGACGCAGCTTGTACGATAAACAATTTTTTCTAAATCTTCTAAATTGTAATATTCCAACTGTGAAATAATCCCAAAACGATCTCTTAAAGGAGCACTTAAATCACCGGCACGTGTTGTAGCACCAACAAGTGTAAATGGAGGTAAATTAATACGAATATTGTGTACAGTAGCTGAATCCTTGCCTACCACAATATCTAAACAATAATCCTCCATAGCTGGATATAAAACTTCTTCTACTTGCTTTGGCAAGCGATGAATCTCATCAATAAACAACACATCTCCAGCTTCTAATGTTGTTAAGATAGCCGCAAGATCACCACTTTTTTCAATTGAAGGACCACTTGCCGTCTTTAAATTCCCATGCATCTCATTGGCAAGAATATAAGCCAAAGTCGTTTTTCCAAGTCCTGGAGGACCATAGAATAAAACGTGATCCAAGGCTTCATTTCTTGATCTTGCCGCATGAATAAACACATTTAGATTTTCTTTCAACTCAGACTGACCAATATATTCACTTAAGCTTTGCGGACGCAACGTCTTTTCAAAGCTATCGGCCTCCTGAAGATTTCCATCTACTTCTCTAGGCATTTATCTTATACTCCATTTCTTTTTGCAAGTAAGACCAACGCTTGTCTTAGCATTTCATCTTCCTGCAATTCTGTATTTTCTAATTCATTTTTAATTTTTGTTAGTTGACTCGACTTATATCCCAAAGATACAAGTGCATCCTGTACCTGTGTCCATACAGGATTGGAAGTTGAAGACTCACTTGTTTCCAATGACACAAACTTGCCTTTTAAATCCAAAACAATTTGTCCGGCTGTTTTAGCACCTATACCTGGCAAAGACTTTAACCTCTTAATATCATCATTTTCAATGGCTTCTATCATTTCTTTTCCTGAACATACCGATAACATTGTTTGGGCTGTTTTAGGACCAATCCCCTTTACATTGATCAAGCGCATAAAAACTTCATAGTCCTCTTCCTTTAGAAAACCAAATAATAAAATGGCATCCTCACGAACATGTTGATAGGTATATAGAAATAATTCTTCATCTTTTTTTTGGCTAAGCGCATTGGCTAGATAGACTTCATAGCCTACGCCATGCACATCAAGTACGACGCGATCACTTCGAATAATTTTTACAATTCCATTCACAAACGCAATCATTTTACACCTCAATCTCTAATTCAACAGGACAATGATCCGAACCATAAATATCTGTAAGAATCTTGGCGTCCACAATTTTATCCTTTAATTCTGGTGACACCAACCAATAATCGATTCTCCATCCTGCGTTTTTTTCTCGAGCCTTAAAGCGATAACTCCACCAGGAATATTCGACTTTTTCTGGATATAAAGTACGATATGTATCCATAAAATCTGTTAACAGATGCTTTTTAAAGCTATCTCTTTCTTCATCCGTAAACCCCGCATTTTTATGATTGGTCTTTGGATTCTTAATGTCAATTTCTTCATTGGCCACATTAAAGTCTCCACAAGCCATAACAGGTTTATCTAATAATTTTAAATAAGCACTAAAAGCTTCATCCCATTTCATACGATAGTCTAAACGTTTTAAACCATCACCTGAATTTGGTGTATATACAGTCACAACATAATAATTGGGATACTCTAAAGTAATCACTCTTCCTTCTGTATCATGCTCTTCTATACCCATGCCATAACGAACCGAAATAGGTTCTTCTTTACAGAAGATCATCGTTCCACTATAGCCTTTCTTTTGCGCACTATTTATATATTGGTAGGGATACAACTCACAATCCACTTCGATTTGGTCTGGCTGTGCCTTTGTTTCCTGAATACAAAATATATCTGCATCCAAGGCATAAAGAATTTCCACAAAATCCTTTTTTAAAACGGCACGAATGCCATTCACATTCCACGAAATACATTTCATAAAAAAACACCTCAAATGCATTATACCACACCATAAGAAAAGGCTACACAATGTGTAACCTTAGTTTTCAATAAATTCAAATTCAAAACCTAATAAACGTACTGTATCTCCATCTTGACATCCAGCTTCTCTTAGGGCTGTATCAATTCCAAGATAACGCATCTTATTGGCAAATAAATAGAAGTCTTCTTCTGTATTTAACTTATTGATGTCAAATACACGTTCAAGTCTAGGACCTGAAACATTCCATACACCATCATCTTCTTTTTCAATAATGATGTCTTTCTTCTTCTCTTCAAATGTATACATAACACCTGTTTCACCTGTATCTTCCGTAATTGGGAATACTGGTGTTGTCGCAAGAAGATCAGCTGCTTTTCTTAGTACTGGATCTAGACCCTCATGAATAATTGTGGTTGTTTCATAAACTGGAATGTCTGGATATTTTTCTTTAAAGCGACGAACATTTTCTTCAGCATTTTCCATATCCATCTTGTTCGCAACAACAATTTGTGGTCTTTCCAACAAACGAATCTGGTATGATTTTAATTCGTTGTTGATAACTTCGTAATCCTTCAATGGATCTCTTCCATCTTCAGCACCCATATCGATAACATGAATAATAACACGACATCTCTCAATATGACGTAAGAATTGATGCCCTAAACCTTTTCCATCACTTGCGCCTTCAATTAAACCTGGAAGATCAGCTAAAACAAAGCTTCTACCATCACCGGTTTGTACAACTCCAACGTTTGGTGTAATTGTTGTAAATGGATAATCTCCAATTTGTGGCCTTGCCTTACTAACAGCATCTAAAAATGTTGATTTTCCAACACTTGGAAATCCTACCAATCCAACATCAGCCAAAACACGTAATTCGACAATACAGTCAAATTCCTCACCTAAAATACCTTGTTCTGCATATTTTGGAGCTGTGTTGTGACTTGATCTAAAGTGCCAGTTTCCACGACCTCCACGACCTCCATGTGCAACAACTTGTTGCTGATGTGGTTTTGTCAAATCGGCTAAGACCTGATTATTATCTACTCTTTTTACAATCGTTCCTAATGGAACCTTTACAATTTTATGTTCTCCATTAGCTCCATGCATTTTTTTATTTTTACCTTTTTCACCTGGAGTAGCAATGATCTTACGATGGTAACGTAAATCTAATAGTGTTGTCATTCCTGGATCGGCTTCAAAAATGACATCGCCCCCATTGCCTCCGTCTCCTCCAAAAGGTCCGCCGTAGGCTACATATTTTTCATGGCGGAAACTTACTAAACCATCTCCACCTTTACCTGCTTTTATATGAACTTTGACTTGATCTACAAACATATATACCCTCCTTTCCTTCTCATTAAAAAAGATCCCAGCAACGGGATCTTAAATTTCACACTTGTTAAGCTTGTGGATAAACAGAAACTTTCTTTTTATCTTTACCAAGACGTTCGTATTTAACAACACCGTTAACTAAAGCGAACAATGTATCATCAGCACCACGTCCTACGTTAGTTCCTGGATGAATTTTTGTTCCACGTTGACGATAAATAATGCTTCCAGCGTGACAAGATTGTCCATCAGCTAATTTAGCTCCTAAACGTTTTGAATGAGAATCACGACCGTTCTTTGTAGAACCAACTCCCTTTTTAGAAGCGAATAACTGTAAGTCTAATTTTAATAACATTTTTTACACCTCCTGTACTTGTATGTATTTAGGATATTCCTCTTCAATACTTAGAAACTGAACCAATAGCGTATTCAATATGATTTGTAGCTCAGCACTTTCCGTATTGTTTATTTTTAATTCAACATCCCCTGCTACTACGTTATAAGAAATGAAACTTAAATAGCCAAGCTGTGCGATTGCGTTGATACCACCAATAATAATGGTACTGGCTGCAGAGCAGACGATATCTTTTCCATACTGATCATATTCAGCATGTCCATGCATCGAGATCAACGAAATTCCATTTTCATCTCGAGCAACTTTAATTTTAATCATAATTAAGCTTCGATAGCTTCAATTTTTACACGAGTGTAAGGTTGACGGTGTCCTTGTTTACGACGTGTTGAAGATTTTTTGGCTTTATATTTCACGATAGTGATTTTCTTTCCTTTGCCTTGTTTTTCAACAACACCAGTTACCTTTGCACCTTCTACGAATGGTTTACCAAATTTTCCATCAGCGTATAATACTTTGTCAAATGTAACTGTGTCTCCTTCGTTAGCTTCTAATTTTTCAACGAAGATAACAGCATCCTTTTCAACACGGATCTGTTTTCCACCAGTTTCGATAATTGCGTACATGTGTGCACCTCCTATTCATTCTTTTTTCACATTTAGCTTGATACTCGCCATCAAGGTGTGAGATTTCAACTTAAAACCTTTTCTGGGCGGTTGCAAGTCCATACACGGAGTTTGCAACATTGATATTTTAAAGGATGGAATGCAATACGTCAAGATAAAATTCTATTTTTTAGGCTCTATGTTTAATACCGATAAATTGGAATTTGTTTCTTGATACTTATTACACTTTTGCTTTTTTCTTAATCATACATATTGC
>NZ_QRVI01000016.1 GCF_003458715.1 Eubacterium sp. AF22-8LB | reverse complement strand
TCATAAAATGCTCTCCTTTACCTTCATTATTGCAAAAAATTACTACCAACTTAACAAATCCCGATTGAGATTTCACCTGTTTTAAGAAATTTAATAACTGTTATATTTTATTATTAAATTCTTCGCACCCCCTTGAAAACACTGGATTTGTCGCAGGTGAGCTTTCCCTTATTATTTCCCTTGTGTTATATCGTCCCATCAGTGTTTATGCACTCTGATAAGGGCAAATACAAGGGCAAGAAAAATCTATAAGACAGTATAACACAAAATAAAAGTGACATGGTGAACTGATTGAAATGCTTCTTAATTTTTGCTACTACTGATTGATTAAATGATAAGGAGATGGGATACAATGAGAACAATATTTGCAGAATACAATCCACAGTGCAACAGCATTGATGTATATACTAATACGGGCTATATACTCCGTATTGATTGTTGGGAAGCAGAAAAAAATTTAAGAACCACACCTGGATCTGATTGTGCTTTGACATCGCTTGCAATCGATGAGCCATTAGAATATGCAAGGTTATATCTTGATGGGAATTTACAGATGTGGGTAGATGCTGAAGATTCATTAGAGTTATGATTATTCCAATCAAAATCTACTAGAATTTATTAAAAATTAGCTTCATAATTTTAAAAGGACAGCCCTATTGCTATGAGGCTGTCCTTAAAAATACAATAGATAAACCTAGATTATTCTTGCTACTATCTGATTGTTAAATTTTCTGTATTCCATATTGCAAATCTCCCTTTTCGCAATATTTTATTAGTATGAATGCCAGAATCGCTGAAAAAACACGTGCCAATACCGTACTCCACCATATCATAATCTGTCCACCAAATAAAGGTGGTAAAACAAGCATAAATATCAGCATCAATACTGGTTCAATGAATGTGAGAATGTATGACAATCCACTTTTTTCAGTAGCATAAAATCCAGCTGTCGCTATTCTGGTAATCGCAACAAATGGTAATGACACTAAAAATATAGGTACAATTTTAGAAATCTCAATACTTACTTCATAAGAAGCTCCGAAAACCCCTCCAATATTTGCTCTGTTTACATACATGATAATTCCACCACAAACAGCAAGAATTATTGCAAAAATGTATGCCATTCTCTGAACTCCTCTCAGGCTTTCTTGATCCTTCTCACCATAAAAACGGCTCATTAAAGGTTGACTTCCATCACCTACGCCCTGCAATATGAGATATATGATACAGATAATATAGGATACACATGCATAAGTTGCAATAGCTTTTTCTCCCCCATAAGAAGCGGAGAATCGGTTTATAAACACCAATGAAATATTAGGAGTCAATGCTAGCCCAAATGGTGCAAGACCTACTCTGAATATAGCGCCACACATTTCTTTTACATTTTTTAAGGATACATACACATAAAACTTTTTATTATATAATGCGTATATGATTGCAATTGCTGCAGTCACACCCTGTCCGGCTATTGTAGCTGTGGCTGCACCTTTCATGCCCATTTCATATATCCATACAAAGATAAAATCCAGAACAATATTGGTTATGAATCCACCAACCATCGCAAACATTGACCAGAAAGAGTTTCCATAATTTCTAATGAATGGCATCATTCCAGTTCCAAGAATCTGCAATATTGCTCCAAGTGCTATAATTTTGATATAATCTGTCGCATTTGTTAATATAATTCCATCTGCTCCAAGCAATCCTAAAATTTTAGACGAAAAGGAGTAAATAATTATGGTACTGATAACACTTACTATTACAAGAAGCCACCAGCTTGTAGCAATAAATTCTTCTGCCCGTTTTCCTTTCTTTTCTGCTGCATTAATTGAGTAATAAACAGCTCCTCCCATACCAATTCCTGTTCCAAGAGCCTGAATCAAAGCCACAATCGGATATGCAATATTAATAGCCGAAAGTCCAGCATCTCCTATGGTATTGCCTACAAAATATCCATCCACTATCGCATATATTCCTGATAATGCAAATGCTATAATAGATGGAATAACATATTTAAAAAATAATGATTTATGATTCATTTTTCTTACAATCTCCTTCCTTGAAAAGTCTGATAAACAGCTCTGTATTATCATTAAGACTTTCTATATTCTCTAATCCCATTTTTTCGATTACATATATTTCTTTTGAGTGCAGTTTTTCTATGATATCTTTCGTATATTCCATTCCTGATTCTGTGAGGCATATCAGCTTATTTCTCTTGTCTGAATCATCAGATACCATATTGATGTATCCTTTTTTCTGAAAATCTTTTAGTATCGTATTTACCGTTTGCTTAGGTATATTCCATTTTTCACTTATCATTTTCTGCGTGCATCTTCCATTACTTTCATAAAATGAATACAAAGCAAAAACTCCATTTGAAGACAGTCCCTGATCCTTTGACCATTCCTCATACATTGCTGTACATTCTTTCCATAAAGCATAATATCGTTGCAACTGTATTATCATATTATTATCTTTTCTCATCTTTTTTCTCCTTAAATTAGTACGAATCCGGACTTTTATAGTATAGTCCGAGTTCGTACTAATTGTCAAGATTTATTTATATACTTTTTCTTTATATAAACAATCAATAGTCCCTTACTAAGGACAGGAAGATTATGAAATTTCCCTGTCCTCTTTTAATAATATCCTCGTTCTTCCATCCAGTCTTTCACATAACATCTGATTCCAATATAAATAATATGCGACAGTAATAGCAATACAATAAGATTTATCGGATTAGCGTTTTTAATCCATTCTCCAAAGTAAATTACAACAGCTGTACTCGTTATCGCTACCACGATACTGATGATATCCCAACAATATTTCCGGTAGATTTTTCCTACCTGATAACCAATCCCGATTATCAGCCACCCGGTTATTACGAATAAAATTGCCATGACAGTACCGGCAATCAGCCAGTACACAATCCCGGAAAGAATACTGTTAGGTATTCCACTGCTTAACTGTCCGAAAGAGTCTGCACCTGTCACAAACTCCCGAAATAAACTTCCCATTCCTTTTCCTAACGCACCGAAAAAGACGATACAGTCGTTAAGGAAAACCGGCGAAAGAATCGCAGTAAACAGTGTTGTTGTTATGCTGTACCATGCCAGTAGAAACAAGATACTTTCATAACCAATCGTCATATTTTTATATTTCTTTTCTAACTGGCTTTTACGGCTATCGCATTTTTCTTTTGCTTTCCGGTAAGCAGTACGGTCACATTTTTCACATTTCTCATAAGGCACTTTTTTCTCAACAGCTACCTCTACCGTCTTTTGGTGTGTCTGTGCATAAAGTTTTTCCTGCTCTGCTTTTTCATACTTAAATTTCCATGCCACGGCTTCTGCGTCGGCTCTTTTCCTGCTGTCTGTCTCGCTGGTCAATCGTTCCTCTGTTTGCCTTAATCTTGTCCGCAATGCTTCGATATTCTCGGCTCTGTTTTCGCTGTTCAATTTCTCGTTCAAGGTCAGCGATTCGCTTAGCTGCCTGTTTAGTTCCTGGATTGTCTGGTCTTTCTGATCCAGTTCGTCCTGCATCTGTTCGGTCATCAGCAGAAGTTCTTCCACCTGCCCGACGTTCTCTAAGTTTCTGCATTCGCTCATCGATCTCCCTCGCTTTCTCTATCTGCTGTTTAAGGTCAGCAATTCGCTGTTCTGTTTCTGCAATAAGCTGTTCTCGTTGTTCAGCTTCTGCGTTAATTCCTGCCATTGCTGATTCTCGTTTTCCAACTGTTCGATTCTGGTTTTCTGTTGCTCGATCTGTGAGAGCAGTTCTTCTGTATCTGGCAAAAGATTTAGCAGCCTGGATAATTCGCTGTTTAAGCTTTTTAAACTCTGGTTCTGCTCCTGAAAAGACAGGAGCTGCCTGTCCCGTTCCTGCAATTCCTGTACCATCTCTGCCATAAGATTCTGCTGTTCCTCGATCTGGTTTATCATTGTCTCCATCATGGGAATGACTTCCCGGCTTTCTTCTAATGTCACGCAATCGCTCCTTCCATTGTGTTAATGCACTGGATACTTTTCCAAAAGAAATCTGTATTTTATCCAGCAGTGCATTTTGTCTTTTTATGATCTGGTTTTCCTCTACTTTCCATGAAGTAGAGGATGTCTGTCCGTTTTGAAATTTCTCGTCAATTTTTCTGGCATCTGCGCCCTCATGGATCGTCGGTATCTCTAATTTTCCCTGCCTTGCATAAGAACGGTGGTCAATGTGATTTTCCGTTTTCAAATGTGCATTACAGACGTTTGCCCATTCGCTCCGCCATAGCTCACAATTTTTCGGATTGTTCCACCCGGTAGCATCGGTTAATACACGTTTCCACTGTTTGCGGTTCCTTGTCCCGACTTTCTGGACTCCATTTTCATCAAGTACGGGGATTCGGATTCCATGACGGTCAGGGTTCTTTTTATCCTGCCACCAGTCCGGATGGGATTCATCCACCACAATATTTCCATTTTCATCTCTGACAAACTCCCAATCCTTGATTTCTTTGTTCCCCCATGAGTGGTCTGGATTGAATGGTCGCATCGTCACAAGTAAATGCACATGGGGATTTCCATCTCCTTTATCGTGGATACTCCAGTCCGCACACATTCCCTTATCTACAAAGGTCTTTTGAATATATTCAGTTGTATAATCAATCTGTTCCTGTCGGCTCCATTCTTTCGGAAGCGAAAATTCAAATGACCTGCCGAGTTGTGCATCCGAGGTCTTCTCAATCTTCAAAACTTCATTCCATAAACGCTGTTTCTGAAAAGTAAGTTTAAATTTTCCCAGTGCAGCATCTTTGTTATCTGCTCTTTTATATCGGGCAGATTTCTGAAACCGTCTGATATTTTCAGCAGGTACGTTCAGCCATTCCTGTGGTGCATTTTCACACATCAACAGGCTGGTATAAACGACTTCTTTTTTGGCAGTGTAGTAGCTGATCCTGCCTGTTTCTTCATTTTTCATCACATCACCATTGAGATACGCAGATGCTGATATGATGGATTTCCCTTTGCTGCGTCCAACAATCTTTACTGTATAATGAAAAATCGCCATGCTCCGTTTCCCCCTTTCTGCCGTATCCGGCTTTGATTTCCGGCAGGTAACGTTTTCCCAAAAAGAAAATGGTATCTGCCGGAACGCCCTCTGCGTAAGAGTGCCCTGTGCATAACAGCCTGCATGGAATGCGCCCCTCTGGCGAAGAGTGCCTCCTGCGGCATGAGCAGGTCTGGCTGAAAGCCCCGCCGACGGAACGAGCCCGGCAAGCATAAGCGCAGACCGGTTGCCACCTGTGGCAAACTTATACGGACGACCTCTGGTTGTCCATAAGTGCGCCCTTCATGAAAAAGCAATGAAGGGAATGGAAAATCCACTCCCTCCGGCATTACACTTCCTCCGTATTCGCAACTGGCTCTTTCTGCATTGCCTTTGAGAAGAATTTCCCATTTGCTTCCTGCCTTTTTAAGAAGCCGATCAGCTTTGGGATATCATCTTCCTCAATCGCAGAACCCAGCACCGATTCCACCGCACCACCAATCTGGCAGAGCCTGTGTGTCCGCTTTTTAGTTTCCACATCTTTCTGACGTTTCTTCAGTTCCCGTTTCTGTGCTGCATACTGTTTTGCTTTCTCAAGGCTTTCCTGTTCTTTCTTTTCCAACTGGAGCATACGCTCCTCATAACTCTTTGTTGATCTTGCCATAAATATCATCGTCCTTTCTTTTTCTTCCAAACATAAGTTTCCTGTTGTCTGTCAGACGAAGTACATGGTATAATCTGTTTGCGTGTAGGTATATCATGACTCCGGTCTGATAGAACCTTTGGCGGTTTCTTCGGGAACCGCTTTTTTAAGTTGAACCGTTTCTTGTGACTGCTTTCACATTTCCCTTATCCCTCAAGTCTCTGCCCTCGTTGGCTTCCATAAAAAGTTCCAGCATATCCGTTTTGATCAGGACTTTTCTCCCAACCTTTAATACCGGAAGTTTCTTCCATTCCACCAGTTTTCTCAGGGTGTTCCTGCCGATTCCCGTATAATCAGCAGCTTCTTCAATAGATAAGGCAATCTTTCTTTGTGTCATATGACCACCTCCTTTTAAATTGCATTATGCAATTTCATTTGTGCTGTCAGTATAGCGTGTTTATATTGCTTTGTCAAGCATTATGAAATTTCATTCGTTTTCTATAAATTGCATATTGCAATATATTTTGTTGCGTGGTATAGTAATGACATACCGAAAAAGGAGGCACATCAGCATGAAAGATAAAGAACTACGCAAGCTGATCGGCAGCAGGGCAAAACAGCGCCGTCTCGAATTAAATCTGACACAGCCTTATGTCGCAGAGAAGATGGGAGTTACCGCTTCCACAATCCTGCGTTATGAGAATGGTTCGATTGACAATACCAAAAAGATGGTACTGGAAGGTCTTTCGGAAGCACTTCATGTATCGATTGAATGGCTCAAAGGGGAAACCGATGAATATGAAACTGATATTACGGATAAGAAGGAATTGCAGATTCGTGATGTGATGGGCGATATTCTCAAACAGTTACCTCTTGATCTTAATAAAACAGAAGACGCTTTTTCTAAAGACTTACTGCTGTTAATGTTAAAGCAATATGAACTGTTTCTGGATTCGTTTCAGTTCGCCTGTAAAAATTACAAAGGCAGTACCAAAGATGCGGACATTGCCAAAGTAATGGGATTCGAATCGAAAGATGAATATAATGAGATTATGTTTCTCAGAGAGATCACACATACTGTCAACGCATTTAACGATATGGCAGATGTGATAAGGCTCTATTCAAAGAAACCGGAAGCAGCCGAACAAAGACTTGCCAATCTTTTATCCGAAGTTATGTATGAGGATTCTGAATCGGTATAGTAAGACAACCGGAGTTGTGATATACTTACACGCAAGAAGCATTTCAACAGTTCCGATTGTCTGATATCGAAAGGAGAAATACAATTATGGCAAAAGGATCTGTTAGAAAAAAAGGAAAAAAATGGTACTATCGCTTCTATGTAGAAGATGCAAGCGGTAAAATGGTTCAGAAAGAATATGCTGGAACCGAAAGTAAAAGTGAGACGGAAAAACTTCTCCGCAAAGCACTGGAAGATTACGAAAATAAGAAGTTTGTCGCAAAGGCAGACAGCCTTACGGTAGGAGAGCTTCTGGATATGTGGGCGGAAGAAGAACTGAAAACCGGGACACTCAGCAACGGCACAGTGGAAAATTATCTTGGTGCAATCCGCTGTATCAAAAAACACCCGATTGCAGACCGCAAACTGAAAACAGTTACTGCCGAACATTTACAGGCATTTCTTGATCTGCTTACATTCGGTGGTGAGTTTCCAGACGGGAAAGTAAGAAAGGGATACAGCAAAGATTATATCCATTCTTTTTCCGCAGTGTTACAGCAGTCATTCCGTTTTGCAGTATTTCCAAAACAACTAATCAGTTTCAATCCGATGCAATATATCAAACTGAAACGACAGGCAGAGGAAGTTGACCTCTTTTCCGATGATGAAGTGGAAGAAGGCACACAACCGATTTCGCATGATGATTACGAGCAACTTATCAAGTATCTGGAAAAGAAAAACCCACCTGCCATTCTACCGATTCAGATTGCGTATTATGCCGGGCTCCGTATCGGAGAAACCTGTGGTCTTACATGGCAGGACATTAACCTTGAGGAACAATGCCTGACCATAAAACGCAGTATCCGCTACGACGGCATGAAACACAAAAACATTATTGGACCAACGAAGCGGAAAAAAGTTAGGATTGTTGATTTTGGCGATACCCTGACTGAAATACTGAAAGCTGCCAGAAAGGAACAACTCAAAAACCGGATGCAGTATGGCGAATTATATCACCGCAATTACTACAAAGAAGTTCATGTGAAAAACAGAGTCTATTATGAATACTATCACCTTGACGGAACGCAGGAAGTCCCGGCAGATTACAAAGAAATCTCCTTTGTCTGCTTAAGACCGGATGGCTCTTTGGAACTGCCGAGTACACTCAGCATTGTATGCAGATCAGTGTCAAAGAAACTGGAAGGATTTGAAGATTTCCATTTCCACCAGTTACGTCACACCTACACCAGCAATCTGCTTTCCAATGGGGCTGCACCGAAAGATGTACAGGAACTGTTAGGACACTCTGATGTCAGTACCACAATGAATATTTACGCTCACTCAACAAGAAAAGCAAAACGGGATTCCGCAAGACTTCTTGATAAAGTAGTGAGCAATGCTTAACTAAAAATTTCCCTTATTTCCCTTGCGGATTCCGCATAAGGGCAAAGATAAGGGAAAATACATATCATTTCACTATCTAAGAGGCTGTAAGCCTTGAAAAATAAGGAAAGTTCAGGAAATCTCTCCACAAATTCCGATTTATCTTTTTCTTCTTAAATAATACTATTGTAAGAATTGACGTACTCTCATCATTAAAATGACAAGATTCTCTTTCTCTCATTGCGAGAAATGGAGCATCGCAAAGCTTTCAGCATGGTTCTAGACCTTGCATATAGTCTTTACATAACTCTTGTTTTTTGAGCATTTCCGATCCATGTGGACCGTACTCTGTATTCTCATACTGTATCCAGCAGGGCTTACGCCTGAAACCTAACTGGATGAGAGATTCTTTAAGCTAGAATCCAAAGCAGTGTTTCATTGTGTGTCCACATTTTTTCTTATTTAGAATCAATGTATCCTGCATCTTGACAAAATGTGGAAAGTCAAGATGACAGGTTTCAAAATCAGGGACAGTCAATGTATCGTCAGTATGACAAATTAGAAAGGCAGAATACAAATCTCTTTGTACTTTACATCCTGCAATCGTTTTAAATCTTTCATTTAAAGTAGGTTTGATGTATTCACCAGTATCATGGTGAAGTTGAGAAGCTCGGTATTGATGAATATCTATTTCGTAGTATGGTATTCCATATTGTGTTGCCTTTGTTTTTAAATCGGCCTGCATAAGGCCTGGAGAACGGTTCTTGATGGAGTGTCCATAGCGTTTCTTAGTTTATATTTGCACACCATCTTCAAAGAGCCATCTTTTTGTTTAACAGCCGTTGCCTCATCTTTACGCTCTGTCTTCTTTGATTTCTTTTGCAGAGCTTTAAAGTTCATTGGTTCAAGGATCAGCTCACTCGTATTTTTTTAGAGCTTGTTGATGAAGGTATGGTGTGAAGTCTTAATGTAAGCAGATTGTTTTCGATAGAGAACTCGAACTTGGCGTTTTAAATGTCTACATCGTTTTGTGGTTTTCCATTTGTGTTTTCCCTTTTTGACTGTACCATTCTTGTTATAGTTTTCTGGATTATGCTTTCGCATAGATGCATCTATCAGATTCTGCTTATGACGAATCTCTTTTTCATAATTTACAGAATCTGGAGCTAGTTCTTCCAGATGGACCTCGTTGTTTGAGACTGTCGCAATCGTAGAGGTTCCGAAGTCAACGCCTGTACGATGTCCACCATCTTCTGACAATTTAATTCGTTTTGGTGCATCACCTCGAAGTGTGATCACTACATAATATTTGAATCCACTGTTGAATTCGATTCTTTTTAAAAAGGAGTAGACGACATCCTTCTTCAAATCTGAGGAAGAAATGATGTTCTGGATATATTCATCTTCTGGAATACGCACTTTAAAATAGTGCTTCATAAAGCAGATGGTATCCCATCTAGAAAGACGCACTCCTGTTGCAGCACATTTTTGTTTGATACAGTCAAAACTATTGTATCTTCGATAATGAAGATGACGCCCATCCCCAAAAAGAACCTTTTCTACTCCCTTATATACAGCGTCAGCTTCTGCCTGTGCCTGATGAGAGTTGATGTAGTTCTTGTATTTCTTTTGTTCTTTGGATACGAACTTACACAAAGAAGTCTTCGTAAGATTATACTCTTTTTGTTTAATACACATGATATTTGATAACTCTTTTTTCTTCTTCTTTTCAGAAGCTGACAGTTCAGAACCTTTCTTTTTAGAAAATTCAGCTTCTCCATAAGCTTTGCGTGCATCCACATATTCTGTATCATGAAACAAAGCATTCAAACGATTAGTAGCATATTGAACTAATTGATTATGCATCTGATTTGCATAGAAAAAAGATTTCGACAAAAAACGTTTCTCAGATCCACTTAGTTCCAATTGAAAGCGTACTGTATACATATCGAAATCTCCCTTTTTTACGATGCATTCTACGTATATATTATATCATGATTCGTGTATAGAAACTGTTGAAAAACTGTTACATACGTCATTCATCTCATGACTAAAGTCACGAGCGTTCTGACTTTAACAGTAAATAAATCATATTTTTAGACTTAAATCACTAAGATTCCTGCCATTTCTAAAATGACACAAAGAATAAATAAAATAACAATTAATAATACGGGTGAAAAACCTTTTTTTAGTATCTTTGTACAACCAAAAAATACACATAAAGAAAGAACTCCTGGCAATACCATATCTAAATCCGATTGAATGTTTACCACATCGATTGAAACAAATCTCTGCACTAAAATTCCTACCACAAACATACCTAGCATGCTTGCGGCTAAAGTAACATTCTTTAAAAAACTATCAGATAGATCTGTAACAAGCTTCGTACCCTTCTTATAACCTAATTCTTGGGTAATCCATAAAAAGCCAAAGCGTAATACATTCCATGCCACAAAAAAGAAAATAGGTCCTAGAACATTTTGCGATAACGCAAGGGATGCTGCAACCGCAGCTAAAATTGGACGCATTGTAAACCAGAACACGGGATCTCCTACACCTGCCAATGGTCCCATCAATCCAACTTTGACCTCATTGATTTTTTCATCCGTAATATCACTGCCTTTTGCCTTTTCTTCTTCCATAGCCAAGACAATACCAACAATTGGAGCAGACACATATGGGTGCGTATTATAAAACTTTAAATGGCGTTCTACAGCCAAATCATAGTCTTCTTTGTTTGGATATAATTCTTTCAATGCCGGAAGTAAGCCGTAGCACCAGCCTCCATTTTGCATACGTTCAAAATTCCATGAACCTTGTAAATATTGATGGTTTAAACAAACCTTTAATCTTGTACTCTTCTTCATATAAACCACCTACTCATAATCGTTTAAGATATCCCCTAATGGATCATCACTTGTCTTTGTGGAAGTTTCTTTTGTGTTCAGCAACATAAACAGCCAAACTAAACCACCACCAATAAAGCATAACGATAGTAAAGACAAGCTTGTCATGCATGCCAAACCAAAGCCAATCATAAAGAATGGATAAGTAAATTTAGAGCCTAATACATTAGCTACAATCGCAAAGCCAACCACACAAACTACACCAGAACCAATCAATAAGCCTTTATAAATTGAGACTGGAATCATTTCCAAGATTGAACAAATCACGGTTGATGGAATCAACAATAAAACAATAGTAGGAATCAAAACACGAATTCCCTGCATACAAATACCAATCCATTGATAGTATGAAACTTTTTTTGTTTCATCCATCTTATGTACAAGTTTGATTGCCAGATTACGGCATACCTTTGTCAAAGATAAACCCACTAAAGATAATGGAATCGCAAGCGCAATACTGATTGCGATGACATATCGAGTATCAATTGCACTATTTAATCCATGAACCATCAATATAGATGAGATCACACTAGCTAAACATACATCGGGTGCAACAGCCGCACCAATATTGGCCCACCCTAAGGCAATCAATTGTAAAGATCCACCTAATAATAATCCTTCTGCTAAATGGTTTGTCACTAAACCAATTAAAGTACAGGCAACAATGGGTTGATGAAATTCAAACTCATCTAAGATGCCTTCAATACCTGCGACAAATGCCACAAGTAAAACTAAAATAAACTGCATAAACATCCTCATTTCCTTTTTATTTTTTTGAAGTCTTTAGAATTTAAAAAATAATACAAGATAAAAGCCCATACAAGAAGGAGTACCGCACCTAACGATATAAATGTCTTATAATAAGGATATCCAAAAACAGCTCCTACGCTTAAGATCAAGCCAACAAAAATATAGGATACAAATTCCTGGATTACATCATAGATTTCTTGAAAACTATATTGATTATGTGTAGCTTCGTTTTCCTGTAGTCCATCATACATACCTTGTGCAATATTTTTTAAAAACCTTTTCATATGTATACTATACACCAGAAAAGGGCTTTTCCCTAGAAAAAGCCCTTTCATTTTTAACAAAATTATTTATTTAGCATATGCAGTGCTATTCTTATTAGACATATACCCATCACAACCAGCACCACTGTATTTAATAACCAATTACCGAAAGTATCTGGCACTTTATAAATGAAAACGGTACATGCGCAAAGTAGAATGAGAATGATTTCTATCAATGAATTTTTAATTGTTTCCATATGTGTACCTCTCTTTTCACTTTCAGTATAATTCGCTTTATATAAAGTACAATAGGCACACATACGATTGAACAGACATTTAGCATATGCTTAATTTATATTTAATCTTTGTAAAGTTTTATTTACATTCATCACTTCATTTTATTTGCAAGTTCCTTTAAAGAGGATTATCATTAAATTAAATAACCAAAAAGAAATGGAGCTTAATATGATCAACATACCCGAGATATTGGTCGCAAACGGGACTGGTGCGTTTTTAGTTCTTTTTTTACTCTTATATAGAATACGAATTGATCAAACAAATCGATTCGATGAAAAAACATACAACCTCCTCTTGATTGTTACTTTTACCGCTACTCTATGTGAAACACTTAGTTTTTTGATTGATGGTAAAATTGGATTTCTATTTTATATTCTTCAATATATCTCAAATACAATAGCCGCAGGTATCTCAATTATAATCGGTTATTGTTGGTGTCTATTCGTAGAATATCATATTTATAGAAATTTTAATCGTATCAAAAAGAAATCGAAAATTTTAGCCATTCCACTTATCATCGCTATGATTTTATTAATTATCAATTTATGTGGTACAGGTATTATTTTCGATATTTCAAAGAAAAACGAATATACTCGTGGCCCTGTTAATTTTATTTTATATATTATAGTCTTTATGTATTACATTGAAAGTATGTATACTGTTCAAAAAGCTAAAAATGATTCTATTTTAGTCGAATTCTTTCCTATTTACTACTTTATCATTCCGTGCATGATAGGCACTATGATTCAAGGCTTATTCTTTGGAATTTCCACAATCTGGCTATGTATCGCAATCGCATTTATCTTAGTTTATATTGAATTTCAAATATCCATATCCTTTATCGATGATCTTTCAGGATTATACAATCGGAAATACATGAACCATTATTTAAATAAACTACAAAATGATAAAACTAAACATGTATATGGATTCTTATTGGATATCAATGAATTTAAAGTTATCAACGATACATATGGACATCTAAAAGGTGATCATGCCATTATTCAATTCGGTAAAATTCTACTACATTCAATCGATAAAGATTCAGTCGCCATTCGTATGGGTGGTGATGAATTTGTCATTTTCGCAAAATTACAGTCCGATGCTGAAGCTATTAAATTGAAAAAACGGATTGAAAACAATGTTCGTCAATTTAATATTCATGGCAAAGAACCATTCCATCTATCTTTCTCGATTGGAATAACTAAATTTAATGGTAAAAATATCGATGCATTCTTATCGGCTATGGACGATTCTATGTATGAAGCTAAAAATATGCATCGTTTAATGCAGTAATCAAGGCGAGCTGATCGCCTTTTTTTGTACAAGAAAAAAAGATGAGCATTGTTTACTCATCTAATTTATCGATCACTTTTTTAATATAGTAGGTTCTTATTAAACCAAAAACCAAGATAAAGATTCCTACAATAGAAATGGCTTTTTCTTGATACAACAAGCCGAACACAAAGACAACAATGCCAAGCCCTGCAAGCTGTAATTGTTTAAAAACAACCTTTTGTTTATCATTCATTAGCGAACAGTTACACCGTTAGGCATTTCTTTTGCGACTGTGACAAATGACAAGTCTTTATCATCTGTAGCACACAAAATCATACCATATGATTCTACGCCACGTAATTTAACTGGTTTTAGATTTGTGACAACCACAACCTGTTTTCCAACCAAATCTTCTGGCTTGTAGTGTTTCGCAATTCCACTAACAACCTGGCGAACTTCACCACCTAAATCAATTTGTTCTACCAATAAACGGTCTGCCTTTGGATGTGGTTCACATTTAACGATTGTACCCACTTTAAATTGAAGCTTCGCAAAATCATCAATTGTAACTTCTTCAACCTTTGGCTCTTCTTTTTTAGGTTCTTCTTTTTTAGCTGCTTCTTTTTCTTTGTTGAACTCTTCCATAAATTTCTTTTCATCAATACGTGCAAACAATGGTTCACACTTTTCAACAACATGAATATCTGTTTCTAGGTTTCCAAATGAATCGCAAGAATCTAAATCCGTTACCTTTGTATTTAAATATGCGAACATCTTATCTGCCGTTTCAGGCAAGAATGAATGTAACAATACAGCTGAAATACGGATAGATTCTAACAAGTTATATAGAACTGTAGCTAAACGATCCTGTTTTGATTCATCCTTAGCTAGTACCCAAGGCATTGTTTCATCAATATACTTATTAGTACGACGTAGTAATGTGAATACTTCATCCAATGCATCTCCTACACGAAGCTCATCCATTTTAGCTTCTACTTTCTTCTTAGTCTCTAAAGCACAAGCCTTTAGTTCTTCATCAACAGGTTCACATACATTTGGATTTGTGACTAAGCCACCAAAGTATTTATTTGACATCGCAATTGTACGAGATACTAAGTTTCCTAAAATATTCGCTAAGTCTGAATTAATTCTTTCAATCATCAATTCCCAAGTGATTGTTCCATCTTGGGCAAAAGGCATTTCATGTAAGCAGTAGTAACGAACAGCGTCTACACCAAAGTGAGCTACTAAATCTTCTGCATAGATTACGTTACCTTTTGATTTAGACATTTTGTCACTTCCCGTTAATAACCATGGGTGACCAAATACCTTTTTAGGTAAAGGTAAATCTAATGCCATTAAAATAATTGGCCAATAGATTGTATGGAAACGCAAAATATCTTTTCCGATAATATGCGTTGCAGGCCAGTACTTATTGAATTTTTCATCACTTTTACCATTCGCATGATAACCAAGCGTAGTAATATAGTTACTTAAAGCATCGATCCATACATATACAACATGTTTTGGATCAAAATCTACAGGCACACCCCAAGTAAATGATGTACGAGAAACACAAAGATCTTGTAGTCCTGGACGCAAGAAGTTGTTTAACATTTCGTTCTTACGTGATTCTGGCTGAATGAAATCAGGATGATCCTCAATATATTTGATCAAACGATCTGCATATTTTTGCATATTAAAGAAGTAAGCTTCTTCCTTTGCCTTTTTAACAGGACGACCGCAATCAGGACAACATCCATCGACCAACTGAGACTCTGTCCAGAAAGATTCACAAGGCGTACAATACCATCCTTCGTATGTTCCTTTATAAATATCTCCTTGATCGTATAAGCGTTTAAAAATGCTTTGTACTTCTTTAACATGATAATCATCTGTTGTACGTACAAAATAATCATAACTAGTATTCATCAAATCCCAGTTTGATTTAATTTGAGCAGCTACGTCATCCACAAATTCTTGTGGACTTACACCAGCAGCCTTTGCCTTTTCTTCAATTTTTACACCATGCTCATCCGTACCTGTCTGGAAGAATACATCGTATCCCTGTGCTCTTTTAAAACGAGCAATCGCATCAGATAAAATAATTTCATATGTATTTCCAATATGAGGTCTACCTGATGTATACGCAATGGCCGTTGTTAAATAAAATGGTTCTTTCTTTTGTGTCATCTATATTTCCTCCTATCATAAAAATTAAAAAAGCTTTCATCCAAGGACGAAAGCTTCGTGGTACCACCTTAGTTTGTGTTTTCACACCTCAAGCTGTTAACGCCAGCATACGTCTTTACCTACCTATCGATAAAGAAGCTCCAAGACCATATTCTCTATATATTGCACACAGATTTTCACCAAAATTATCTGCTCTCTACAGAACTCTATATAAATACTCTTCTTTTCTTAGCTTATTGACTGCTCTATTATACGCTATAAAGTGCATATTGAGCAAATTTATTTCGCCGCTTTTGTCAAAATTCGTACAAGCGGCAAAGCCTTTTGTGGACAATTTGAAACACCCATATGATATTTAGGCTTTGTAGGACCATGATAGTCACTACCACAAGAAACAAATAATTTACGTTGCGAAACTATCTTTAATGCTGCCGCAACCGTTTGTTCATGAATATCATTTGAGAAGCATTCCACTCCATCCATACCTAAATCAACGATTTCTTCTAATACTTCATCTGAAATATAATCTAAATGCCAGCTTGATAAAACAGCTATTCCACCCGCATTATGAATCGCATTAATAACAGCTTGCGCACTTGGATAGCTTGCCTTGACATAACAAGGGCCGTTCTTACCAAACACATCCGATTCAAAGCGCGCCATTGCCACACTTTCACTTTCGCAGCCATCAATATATTTCTTTACAAATGGTAATAAACGCGTTCTTTCGTTATGGAATACCATTTTTGTGATTTCATTCGGCGTAATTGTCTGGAAGCGCGAATTTGAAATCAAAGAATTTACATCAATTCGAATACCAGAATAATTTTCAAATTTTTGAACACGTTCCATCGAAAGCTCTTTTTCTCGCTTTAATGAGTTTTGTTCTAACACCTCAAACACTTCGTTTGTCCAATCAATATAATATCCTAAAATACGTACACGCATTCTTTTATATTGGGCATCAATTTCAACACCAGGAATGTATTGGATGTTATAAAGACTTGAAAAACGCATTGCAGCCGCATTGGCTCTTGCACAGTTATGGTCTGTGATGGAAATGACTTCCAATTTATTTTCCTTTGCCTGCTTAAACAACTCTTCTACATCATAATATCCATCATCACTATAATTTGAGCGGATATGTAAATCAATTGGAGTAATTGTTAGCTCTTCTTTTTCAGGTTCTTGTTTAACTTCAAAACGAATATCCTGATCCGGTTCATTTACAGTAACCAAGCCAAAAATCAAATCAAATAACGTTTGTTGATTTGGTGTAATCAACACAACAATTCCATTTAAAACCCACCATGCGATGACACCTGGCACCTGAAAGAAAAATCCTAAAATCATAAGTGGAAGTCCAAAACCTAGAGCTTGTCTTAAAATTAGCTGTAAAGGCATAGCCTCCTTCTTACTTCTATTTACCAATTTTAGATCCATCATAGCATATCCAAATGACTGTCCATTTGTTCGTGCCGTAAAAAATGCCAACAATAGTACACTTGAGACAAAAAGTAATGCGAACATCAAATAGAATAATAAATCAAAGAAATGTGGTGGAATCAATCCACACATAATTAATAAAAATTCAATAACCCATATATAAACAGGCAACAAACAAATATTGATATCCATTAAGAATGCAAAGAAATGATTTTGATAATCCGCTACACTTCGCTTTAATGGAGTGGCATATTTGTATCCACCTGCACGATACAATTTCGATTTTTTCTGGAAATATGCTAGAGTTAAATCTTTAACATTGTATTTCTGTTTTTTCATAAAATCATAAGCCTTTCTCGCACTATTATAACAATTTTTAAGCATGAAAAAAAGGGCCATAGCCCTTAATCTTGTTTTCTTAGACGTTTTAACACAAATGTTAACATACCTAATGACATTGCACATAACCATGCGTAAAGCGTTACATTTGTATTTGTAGCTGTATTGATTAATCCACTTTTTCTTGTATTCATACTATAAGTCTGAGCTTCTTTTACAAGTTCACGATAGTTTTTACCGCCCTTGCTTACCAATTCAGCGTTCACAGCACTACGATCTGCAGCCGATAATTGCATCCAGCTTGGCATACCAGATAGAATTTTTTGATAATTATAGCTATTTGCCATCGCAAATACATTTCCACTTGAGCTTGTTAAATACGTCTTAATAAAGTTTTCTGCAGCCACTGTCGTTGCCTGTTTAGAAGTAGTTGGAACACTTTTAGTTTGAGGTGTTGGTACAACTTTTGGCTGTTCTTGAGTAACCTGTTGTTTGACAGGTACATCAACAGTTACATTTTGTTGAACATTCTTTGATTCATCTTTTACATCCAATGTAACAGTTGTATATTCAAAGTTATCATTGTTGTCAAAATAAGCATTTAACTCATCTAACATTTTATCTACTTCATCCTGTGTTGAAGCATCATTTTGAAGAACCACATCACATGCCTCTAATTCCTTTTTAAAGTTATTGTAAGATGCTTCTGTAAGCATATCTTTATCTGTCTTTAAAAAGTCATAGCCCTCAGCTACTTTATCTTTTAAAGCCGAAAAATCCGCCTTTTTCGTTAATTTGGCCACAGCTTGATTTAATGCATCCTGTGCCTTATTTACTTCATCATACGTACTAGCAGCATTCTTCAATACTGTTAAAGCATGTTCCAATGTCTTTTCATACACATTATAGCTTTCTTTTGTATAATCATCCTTATTGTATGTACTTGATTGATCTGTCAATGCATTTAAGCCTGAAATATTGACCAAAGCTTTTTTGGCATTTTCTAAATTAACTTGTTCATTCGAAAGCTGTTCAATCGTTACTTCTGGTAAAACAACTAACGCATCCGCTTCATCTATACATGCCTTTAAAACTGCATAGCTATCCGATGTAAAGTTTTTTGCATCTAAGCTTTTCGCATCCTTTAAAGATAATTCCAATGCATTCTTCGCATTTGCGACTAATTTATTTGCTTCATCGACTACAATTTCATAAGCACTTAAAGTACATCCATCTTCTTTTTTCATACCTGCATCGGTATAGGCAGTTTCATAAGCTGCTTTAATCTGATCTTGATTTTCTGAAGTTAGATCCATAAACAATTTATTTCCTGTTAAGACAGACAAATAATTTGCTTCATCTACTTTAGTAATCAATTTATATGTATCATTTTCTTTTGTACTTAAATAATTCTTAATAAATTCTTCAGCTGAAATTGCTTGTTGGGCTTTTTCTTCTAATTTTACTGGCTGTACATGCTTGGCAAGTACATCAACGCTAGGATTCGAAGCCACACAAACCGCAACAGCACTTGCTACACAATAAACCTTTGCTTTATTCACGACAAACCCTCCATTTCATTCCACTATTTTACTCCGAAAATTTCAATTGGTCTAGTCCCAATATTCTACGACAAACTTTCGAGCCCATGCGTCCGTCGCTTCTAATTGCTCGATTGTTGGATTTTCAATATATTTAGCCTGCTTACAAGCCTGCTCAATACTTTCTTCAATCTGCAAGAAAGAAATCTTCTTTTCTAAGAATAATTGTACTGCCTGTTCATCGGCTCCATTAAAAACAGCTCCCAAATTCCCTTCTTTTCTACCAATAGAATAAGCTAACTTCAACATTGGATAACGGGCATAATCCATTTCTTTAAAATTCAAATCCATTGTCTTTGTCATATCCAAAGGATGATCCTCTTTTAACACAGGACGATCTGGATAACACAAAGCATATTGAATTGGTAATCGCATATCTGCAGAGCCTAATTGCGCTATAATCGCATTATCGTTGTATTCAACCATTGAGTGTACAATACTTTGACGATGTAATACCGTATCGATTTTGTCGTAGGACAAATCAAATAGATAATGGGCTTCAATGACTTCAAATCCCTTATTTACCATCGTTGCACTATCCACTGTAATTCGTTTTCCCATATTCCAGTTTGGATGTTTTAACGTTTCTTCTACTGTAACATTCCCCAATTCATCTCTGGTTCTATCTCTAAAGCTTCCACCACTTGCCGTAATAATCAAGCGTTTTACATCTGCACTGCGATTTCCTTGTAAGGATTGGAAGATGGCAGAATGCTCAGAATCGATTGGATATAGTTTCGTATTTGTTTCATGTAATGCTTGACGAACTAGAACGCCACCTGCGACTAAACTTTCTTTATTGGCTAGTGCAACATCAATTCCCTTCTTTAAGGATGTTAATGTGGGCTTTAAGCCTCTAAAACCTACAACAGCATTCACTAGTAAATCATACTCACAGTTTTCAATACAATCCACCATCGCATTATCCCCACTATAAACAGTTACACCACTTAAATCCTTTGCCTTGGAAACATCTGAAATGCCTGCCACTTTGATTGTAGGATGCTTATCAATGATTTTTTGCATCACATTTACTTGATGTCCAGCTGCAATTCCAACTAGACAAAATTGATCTGGATGTTGTTCAATCACATCCACAGTTTGTAAACCAATAGAGCCTGTAGCTCCTAATAATAATATTCTTTTCATAACTTAATCACCTGTACTTATAATTCTAACACAATACAGATTAAATGTAGTGTTTAAATAGTATGTAAAAGAGGTTAAAATGAAAGTCATCGATTTAACACATACAATTTCAGAGGATATGCTTGTTTATCCAGGTACAGAAAAACCTAAATTAACAACGAGGAATACTATATGAGGGATGGTTTTAAAGAAACTTTGTTGCATATGTATTCACATACAGAAACACATGTGGATCCACCAGCTTATTTTTTTTAAAATCGCATAACATTGGATCAATTTCCACCAGAACAATTCATAGGTAAAGCTCTGGTCATTGATTGTAAAACATTAAAAGAGGGACAATCAATCACAATGGATTTAATTGATTCTTACAAGGCAAAACAAGCAGATTTTCTTCTTTTTAATCTAGGCGCGGGAATCAAGCTTCCTACTTTAATGCATACCCTTGTATGGATGAGGAGGTATTAGATTTCATTTTGAATCAAAAGTTTAAAGGCATCGGATTTGATGTGATTGGTTTAGATCCTATCTCAGATGCAAATTTAACAAGGCATAAGGCTTTATTTAAAAATTATGATATTTTAAATATCGAGAATCTAAAGAACTTACATCTATGTGACAATGACTTATTTTGGTTTAGCTGCTTTCCACTTAAAATCAAAAACAGTGATGGTACTCCTATTCGAGCTATCGCTTGGTACAAATGAAGGCCAGTAAATCACTGGCCTTTTAAGTTCCTCTTTTCATTATATAGTCGTTTATCTGCTTCAATAAACCAATCACTCCATTTATGTATATCTTTATGATATAGTGCGCATCCAATACTCACATCCAGATCAAAAGGAAAAGGTAGTTTTTGAATAGAATCATGAATTCTTTGGCATAAATCCTCTACATCATTCCCTTTATAAACAATCACAAATTCATCTCCGCCATAACGTGCAATAAAATCACTCTTTTCAATGCAGGATTCCTTTAAACAATTCGCAATAGCCTTTAATGCCAAGTCACCTTGGGCATGTCCATGTTCATCGTTGATTTTTTTGAATCGATTCACATCCAGTACCAACAAATACATATTTAAATCTTGACTTCTTACACATTCAAACAAATACTGCTCCATACGATTACGGTTGTTTAATTGTGTTAATGGATCAATGGAAATCATTTGTTCTTCTAAACTGATATATACGATTAAAATGCTAAGACTGGTACCAACACAAAAAATAGGAATGTCCCGGAAAAAATCTTGAATCGTACCAATCAATAATAGAGATATCATATAAATTCCCAATATCCGATTGGATTTCTTTTGTTGATAATTCTTCGCTCCATGACTATAAATATAAGCTTGATAAGCTCCTATAATGTAATAGATATCATTTATTAGAACATATGAAACATAGAGTAATCCATTTTGAAACTCTCTACTTTGATCAATATAAAACAAACATCCATTCAAGGTATTAACCAACAATAATACAACACTTATAATCAGTGGAAGCATCGAAAAAAATGTTTGTGATTTCTTTACATAATGAATACCGAGCATTGTCTGAATGTAGTTAAACCAGGAAAGTGTGCATAGCGAAAAGAACAGGAAGCACATTTCATTTAGAAACAAATCCTGACTATTTGTCGTCATTCGTACTAAGTCGGTTTGAAAATATAATATATGCAAAAAAACAACGGCTAAAAAGCTAACTTTTTGAGCGTTTTTCATCATAGAACGATAGGTTTTAAAACCTAGAATCAACATAATGGCTACGCATATATAATATATTTCCGCAAATAACACTTCGTTCATTTCACATAACCCTCAATTAATATTATAATACCAAAAAAAAGGATCATTCACCTTTCAAAGTGATTATGATCCGTTTTTAATTCTTTTAGTCTTCAAATGACAATGGTTTTAAATCCCAAATTTCTTTTGCGTACTCGCTAATTGTACGGTCACTTGAGAAATATCCAGACTTCGCAATATTGATCAACATTGTCTTAGCCCAACGATTCTTATCCATGTAACGTGCCTGTACTTTTTCTTGTGCATAACAATATGCATCGAAATCCGCTAATACAAAGAATTCATCATTACGCATCATTAAATCGTTATTGATTAATTTAAATTCATTTGGATCATTTGACCAAACACAATTTTTAAGTGAATCAACTACCATACGGATGTTGTAACTTGAATTGTATAGATTCCATGCGTTATATGAGTTTTCATGACGAAGTTCATTAATGTCTTCTACACGTAAACCAAAGATTTCCGCATTTTCATATCCAACACGTTCAACGATTTCAACGTTGGCTCCATCTAATGTACCAAGTGTAATAGCACCATTCATCATATACTTCATGTTACCTGTACCACTTGCTTCTTTACCAGCTGTCGAAATTTGTTCAGAAACATCAGCTGCATTCAATAAGATTTCTGCGATAGATACTGAATAGTTAGGAATGAAAACAACCTTCATGTATTTAGAAATTTCAGGATTGTTGTTTACAACATTCGCAACCATGTTGATCAACTTAATGATTTCCTTAGCTAAATCGTAGCTAGCTGCTGCTTTTGCAGAATAGAAGAATGTACGAGGATAAATTCTAAATGAAGGATCCTGTTTCATTCTTAAGTATAGGTACATAACATGGAAGATATTTAACAATTGACGTTTATATGCATGTAGACGTTTTGCCTGGCAATCAAAGATTGAATTTACATCCACTTCAATGCCAAGAGTTTCTTTTACATAAGCAGCCAAGATTTTTTTACGTTCTAACTTCACATTCATAAATTTATTTTGTAAAGATTCATCTTCAACATATGCCATTAAATCTTCTAATTTTTCTGGATTTGTCTTGAACTCATCACCAATTGTTTCTTCTAACAATTCAGTCAATTGAGGGTTTGAGAACAATAACCATCTACGGTGTGTAATACCATTTGTCTTGTTGTTAAATTTATTTGGATAAATTGTAACAAAATCTTTGAACACATCATTCACTAAAATTTCTGAGTGAAGTTTCGCAACACCATTTACACTGTGTGATCCCACAACAGCTAAGTTTGCCATGTGTACTTGTCCTTCTTTAAGGATTGAAACGTTATTGAAAATTCCACATAATCCTCTATGATCTACGTCATATTTGAAACGACGATTGATTTCCTCAATAATCATATATAGACGTGGCAATAACGAACGAACCATGTCTTGAGACCATTTTTCCAACGCTTCCGCCATAACAGTATGGTTTGTGTATGCAACAGTCTTTGTCACGATGCTCCATGCATCATCCCAATCGTAGAAATAGTCATCTAATAAAACACGCATCAATTCAGGAATAACTAATACAGGGTGCGTATCATTTAATTGAATTGCAACTTTGTCTCCTAAATTATCCAAGCTAGGATAAACGCGTAAGTGTGAACGGATGATTTGGTCAATTCCTGCACATACAAAGAAATATTCTTGTGTTAAACGTAAACGTTTTCCTTCAATAGTCGAATCATCAGGATATACATTGGCTGTAATTGCAGTGACTTTATTTAAATATTCATTTAATGTACCTGAGTTAACTGAATCTTCATCAACTTCTGCATCCCATAAACGTAGGGTATTTGTTGTTGTTGTGTGATATCCAACAATTGGTTCATCATATGGTACAGCACGAACTACAAAGTCTGGATGATGTTGAGCATGGAATTTTCCATATCCATCCATGTAGCCATCTACATATCCACCAAATTCAACTTTTACGGCATGTTGGGGTTTCCAAACTTCCCAAACATTTCCATTTTTTAACCAGCAATCTGGTAATTCAACCTGTTGGTTGTTTTCAATTTTTTGTTTAAATAGACCATAACGATAACGAATACAGTTACCATGTCCTGGTAAATCTAGAGATGCTAATGAATCCATGAAACATGCGGCTAATCTTCCTAAACCACCATTTCCTAATCCAGCATCACTTTCAATATTTTCCATGTCATTGATATCCATACCTAAATCTTTTAAACCATCTTTAACAACGTCATAAATGTTTAAATTCATTAGGTTGCTTGTCATCAAGCGGCCCATCAAGAATTCCATTGAAAAATAATAAAGTTGTTTTGCTTCTGATTTTTTGATCGCATTTTTTGTCTCTCTCCAATGTTCACCAGCAAAATCACGAATCATGTTACCTAAAACAATATATCTTTCTTCAGGATATGTATCCTCAAAATCACGTCCACAGGCATCAGAAACAGCATTTTTAAAACTTTCTTTAAAACTATCTTTTGACTCAAATAGTTGTGGCATAATCTAATATCTCCTTCCACTATGAAGTTATTATACCTTTATTTTGAGCCATTTTTCAACTTTATCCAACTTTTATTACATCATATCGCCAATAATAACCCACAGTTTTATGGGTTCCTATGCATTTTTTACCGAGTGTCCGGCGAATCGCAGCTATATGCACTGTTAAAGTATTGTCTTGAATTTCGTGATGATAGATTTGTTCTAAATAGAAAATTAATGTTTCTCTACTTACTGTTCTATGCGGTACTTCAATTAACGAAGAAATGACCGCAAAGCTTGACTGCGAAACCATAATTTTACATTCATCTTTAAAGATTGTTTTAGAATCCATATCAATCAGTAGGTTTCCTGTTCGATACATGCCTTTTCTACTACGACCATTATCAATTTCCATACTAATTAAACCATTTGTGTAATTTTTTACCTCATCATTTACTTTTAGATTCTGACATAACATAGCCGGTGTTTTATAGTAAATCTCTCCATCCTCTTCAATGCGATCTATAGGATATCCATGTTCCCATAGCCATTCTAGCAATTCGAAATCTACTTCGGTTATTAATTTACTAAACTTCATTTTATTCTTTCCTCATCATATTATTTTCTGTCATGTTATTTTCTTTTCCCTATTTCTAACCGTAGTATCGGTTCACACTATATATAGTTTGTCACAATAATGTGAAAATAACATTAAATTCTAACTTTTTGTTAATTTGTGCAAAAAATAGATTAATTTATGCAAATAAATTTATACTTTTTTCACTTTTCATAAATAACAATCCACTTGACCGAAACAAATCACCTCTTTTTCGAGGATCATTCCACCATTTTCATAGATTCCATACACAGGAATTTTTTTATCATTTTTTACTTTTTCAATACTCTCCATTTGCACTTTACTCTTTCTAAAATGAACCTCTACATCAAAACCTGATAAACATCCAAGACCAATTTGATATGAAAATTTCGGATAATCTTCATCTGGACTGATATGATATGCATCCAATTGAATCATAGCACCTGCACTATATCCAATCATCACTCCCTTATAATTTTTTATTACTTTCTTTAACTTCTTTTCTTTGATACGTTTCATCATTAAATCCGGAGCCCCACCTGTCAAAAGTAAAACTGAACTATTCATTATTTTATTTTTCATTTCTTCAATTGAATCCGTAAAATAATTAACCCATGTTATATGACTACTCGAAATTCCATATCTATAGAACACATCTTGATTGCTTCGATACCATATTCCCATTCCAGGTCCATATTGTTTGTTCCAATCCTGCTCATTTTTTGTATCATCAAAAAAGCTAAAGGGTAAAATACAAACACGATCATTTTTAGACATATAAGGCTTCAAATTCATATAGATCCATTTTTCATCAATCATGCTTGTATTCAACAAAACATGCACCGGACAAATGTCATTATCTATGAATTTAATATCTCCATATACATACGGTTTACAGTCCACCCATTTTACATTATTCTCAAATTCTTCAAAGCATCGCATTTCACCTGTTGCTTCGTGCATTGTGTAACAAGTATTATTGTCATCAAGATATAATTTCATTTTATCCTCCCCAAAAAAGAAAAGATGGACTATTGCCCATCCTCTTCATTTTGCGCATTTTCAATATTCTGTTGAATCTGATCACTGGCTGCCTTTAATTGACTCGCAAGCTCTGGATCCTTTGCGGTAGTCATATTATCTGTAACAGGTTCTTTACTTGCACCTGTTTTCGTTAATTTTAAATATGTCCATCCATCCGCAGTATGCGTGTCATCAATCAAATAATTATAAGAATCTATTTCAAGATCATACATTTTCGATCCATCTTTATTTGTAAAATATGTATCAATTGGTAATTGATCATTCACAATATTATAAGCTGAATCCAATGCTTGATTTGCCACATCATCCGTTGCACTATCTACAAGATCAAGATGCACTCGAAGTGTAGCGCTCAATAGATCCACACTTGCCTTTTCCACATTATCAATCGAAGTTAAGCTAGTTTCTAGTGAAGAAATACTACTATCGGTAATGGCAGGGTCTAAATCTGTTTTAGAAAAACGACTTCCTTCTACTGGACGATTTTGTCCGCCCATACTTGTCAACAATACATAACCTACAATCACAACTGGAATCATAATTATAATAACAGTAAACCAAACAAGCTTGTGTCCTTGTCCTGTTGGTTTATTGGATGCAAGTCTTTTACGTTTCATCTTGGCCATAAAAACCTCCTAATAACGTAACTATTATATCACAGTACTTGAAAACATTAAAAGTCTGAATGAATCAGACTTTTATCTTTTCTTTAATTCTTCCTGAATTAGTTCATTTGTACGCTTAGGATTTGCTTGTCCACGACTTGCCTTCATGACTTGTCCTACCAAGAATCCTACAGCACGATCCTTACCATTTTTGAAATCTTCGATAGATTGAGGGTTCGCATCCAATACACTTTGTACAATTGCTAAGATTGCACCATCATCACTAACTTGCTTCATACCCTTTTCTTCAATTACTTTTTTAGGATCTTTTCCCTGCATCACTTCTTCAAATACAACCTTACCTTGTTTACCACTGATTTCTCCAGCTTCAATCACATTGATCAAGCTTGCAAGGTTTTCACTTGTACAAGGAATTTTCGCAAAGCTTAAATTATTTTTATTTAAATAAGCAGACACATCTCCAATGATCCAGTTACATGCTTTCTTCGCAAACTTTGTAGATTTTAATACTTTCTCAAAGAAATCAGCCATTTCACGGTCCGAAACTAAAACACTCGCATCGTACTCACTCAATTCATAATCCTTCATAAAACGATCTAAACGAGCATCTGGAAGTTCTTCCAAATTATCCTGAATTGATTTTACCCAGTCTAAATCCAATTGAATTGGGAAAATATTTGGTTCTGGGAAATACTTATAGTCGACATTTCCTTCTTTTTTACGCATCAAAATCGTTGTCTTTTGTGCCTCATCATAACGACGCGTAGCCTGTTCCACTTTTTCACCAGCATCTAGTAAAGCACTTTGACGTTCAATTTCTGCTTGTACTGCCTTTTGAACATTCGCAATCGAGTTCAAGTTTTTGATCTCTGTCTTTGTTCCTAAAGTATCTTTATCTTTACTTAAAGAAATATTAACATCGCAACGCATACTTCCTTCTTCCATCTTTACATCACTAACATTTAGATATAAAAGATTTTTACGAAGAGTTTCTACATATGCAGCTGCTTCTTTTGCACTATGCATATCTGGCTTTGATACAATTTCAATCAATGGTGTTCCAGCACGGTTAAAATCAATGTATGTACCTGTTTCTTTATGGAATTGTTTTGCGGTATCCTCTTCCATATGAATACGTTCAATACGAATCTTTTTCTTTTCACCATCTACATCAATTTCCACATATCCATTTGATCCAATTGGATGGAATTGCTGCGTGATCTGGAACCCTTTTGGTAAATCTGAATAATAATAGTTTTTACGATCAAAACGAACCAATGTCTCAAGCTCACAATGCATAGCTGTACATGCCTTGATAGCTAAGGCAACCGCCTCTTTATTGACACAAGGCAAGCATCCAGGATGTCCAAGATCCACAACACTTGTACATGTATTTGCGGTTTCTCCAAAGCGTACAGGAGCGCCTGAGAACATTTTCGTATTTGTTTTTAATTCGCAATGGATTTCAATACCAATTGTTACAAAATAATTCATTCTTATCCCTCCAAACATTGACCTTTTAAGCCTGTGCATTCTTCAATTGCACTTGAAACATCAAACATTTTTTGTTCCTCAAAAGGTTTACAAGTTAAATTCACAGCCACAGGCATAGAATCCACTTTACCTAATGGAAGTGTAATACTTGGATAGCCTGAGAAATTTTGTAACTGCATGTGTTCTTCGGCAAAGCTAGATACGCCAAAACGAACATTTGAACTTTCATTGATCAATGGCGCAATCGTAGGTGCTGCAACACATAATACGGCATCGCATTTCTCAAACATCTTCGCGTAAGCTTGAACAATTAAGCGACGAATCTTTTGGGCTTTTCTGAATAAACGATCCTGGTTTTCTTCGAATAAAGAATAAGAACCAATCACGAAACGAGCACGAACATAGCTTGAGAATCCTTTTGTACGTGTATTTGTCATGATCTCTTCTAAATCACTACCATCTTCGCGCATACCAAAACGAATACCATCTAAATTTGAATGGTTTGCGGTTGCTTCGGCATTCGCAATTGTTTTATATACAGGCGCAATTAATTCCATGTATTCTTTCGGCATTTCAACCTCTACGATTTTAGCTCCTTTTGCCTCTAATTTAGAAACTAAAGCGTTAAATTGAGCCTTTAATTCTTCGCTTTCAACTTCATCCATTACCGTTTTAAATACACCAATTGTTTTATTAGTAAGATCACTATTCAATAATTTTTCATATTCTCCAACCGGTTCATAACTAGAAGTCATATCATGATCATCACGACCAGCAAGAACCTCTAAAGCTAACGCAGCATCCTGAACGTTAGTTGTAAAATATCCAACATGATCAAGTGAACTTGCATATGGAATGATGCCATAGCGAGAAATACGTCCATATGTTGGTTTAACACCTACAACACCACAATAAGCAGCTGGCTTACGTACACTATCCCCTGTATCTGTACCTATTGCCAAAGGTACACATCCATCAGCTACAAGGGCTGCACACCCTCCGCTAGATCCTCCTGGAATACGATCTAAATCATAAGGATTATGAACCACTCCTGTATAAGCATTTTTATTTGTACCACCCATACCTAATTCATCCATACTTGCCTTACATACAAAATCAGCTCCAGCAGCTCTTAGCTTTTCAACAATCGTAGCATCATATACAGGCACATAGTTATCTAAAATACGACTACTTGCTGTTGTTCTAACACCACGAGTTGAAATGTTATCCTTTAATGCGACAGGCACACCAGCAAGCTTACCTGCATTTGTGTTGGCCTCTTCATCAATCATTGTTACAACCGCATTTAATTTTGGTTGTGCAGCATTGATTTTTTCAATCGCTGTTTGTTTATTTACACAATTTGAAATTTCCATTTTACTTCACCACCTTTGGAACGTGAACATGTCCCATACGTGCATCCTTCACATTCTTTAACGCATCTTCTTGACTTAATACATCACTCACAACGTCTTCTCTTAAGAATGTTGTAGGTGCTTCAAAAGGATAAACCATAGGTTCTACCCCATCTGTGTCCACTTTTTCAAAAAGGGATACTTGTTCTTCAACGGCAACAAAATCCTTTTTTAATTCTTCGATTTCTTCATCACTCAAGTCAAACTTCAAATCATTTGCCAATTTGTGAAAATATTCTGTACTGAACTTCTCCATAAGTCTCCTCCTATACCTTACTGATCACATTACATTCACTAGAACCAGATTCTCTTTCAATTAACGCATACACTGTATCATCATTTAGAATCGTAATCAAATAGTCACACTTTTTAGACTCAAAAGTCGACATCTGGTCTCTGACATCTTCTATAACAGCCAATACTTCACCAGCTGTTTTTCCATGTGCTGTAATAGTCAAATTTAATTTCTTTAGCTTCTTAGATTCAAATTTAGCTTCCCCAGTAATATATGTGTTGTCTGGAAGCACTGTTGAAATATCTTCCTTGAAATCTGTAAATTCACTATAAGCTGTTGAATCCAATTCTTTAAAACGTGAGCTAGGAACTAAGACCCATTCTTGTTTTAAAGAGGTAAAGCTTCCTTGTCCACCTTTATAGTAACCTTCATAAACATAGCCACCTTTTCCAGTTGTGTTTGAATCATCCAAACGATAAGCGGCAACAAAAATAGGAATATCCTTCGTAATTTCATTAAAACGCTCATGCATATAGGATGCTAGCTTAGAGAAAGTGACTTCCAAATAGCTTTCCATTTTTTCATCTGAGATTTCAACTGTAGATCCATCCGATGCATTTAATTCACCATTCACCACTAAACCCAAAGAAATCCCCTTTAGATTGTCATTGGTATACCAGTCTAATTCATAAATATCTACTAGAATTGTTGCCTTCGTAACAATACCATTTCCTGTGTCAAATTCTTCATCTGCACTTGGATTTAATCCATTGGGATTTCCATCACGAACTGTTCCGAGCAAACCTCTAGATCCATCTGTCGCATCTAATTCATCATAATCTAAAAACTGATGAACCTTATAACCTACGGAATTGACAGAAAAGTATTTTTTCGATAGATCCATCAAGCCACTTTCCATTTCAACACGCAAATCCGTATCTTGTATCAAACCCACATGCTTGCTTCGAGTATCACTGGATTCATAAGGTAAAACTGCCTGATATGTATCTTCATTTAAAGCATTCGCCTGATTTTTATTTCCGGTAGAACAAGCACATAAGCTTAAAGCAAGTAAACCCAATACTAATTTATTCTTTCGCATTTTCTACCTCCTGCACAAACTCTTCTTCACTCATTGTCGCAACACCTAAATTCTGTGCTTTTGTAAGCTTAGAACCCGCTGCTACTCCATAAATGACATAGTCTGTCTTTTTGGATACAGAGCCTGAAACATTCGCACCTAAAGATTCTAGGATAGCCTTTGCCTCATTACGCGTATAGTGTTCCAGAGTTCCCGTCAACACACATGTTTTATTTGTGAAACGACTTTGTACAACTTGTTTCTTTTCCTGCGTAAACGTGCACCCTACACTTTTTAACACATCAATCAAATGACGATTCTTTTCCTCTTTGAAGAATGCCATAACACTTTGAGCTGTAATCAAACCAATATCATGAATCGTAACTAAATCATCCATACTCGCATGCATTAAAGTATCGATATCGCCAAATTGTTCAGCTAGAATCATTGCGCCTTTTTTACCAACCTGACGGATTCCTAAACCATATAAAATGACTCCCAATGGCTGCTTTTTACTATTTTCAATCGATTCAAGAAGCTTATCTACAGACTTCTTTTGATAACCTGGTTTTTCAATTAATTCATCATAATAGCGGTCTAAAAAATAAATATCTTCAATCGAATTTAAATAGCCCCAATCATGAAGCTGTTCAATCTTCTTGTCTCCTAATGTATCTATATTCATCGCATCTCTAGACGCAAAATGAATCATACTTTCAACGACGCGAGCCGGACAATCCTGGTTGATACAATAGTGAGCCGCTTCATCTGGTAATCGAACTAAGTGAGATCCACAAATTGGACATGTTGTTGGGAAATGATATGGAAGTTGTGTTCCATCTCTTCTTTCAGGTACACTTGTCACTACTTCTGGAATGATTTCGCCTGCTTTTCTCACGACAACAATATCGCCAATACGTAAATCCTTATTCGCAATCATATCTTCATTATGAAGCTGAGCAGCACTTACCGTTGTTCCTGCCACGCGTACGGGCTCTAATACAGCATTTGGTGTAATTTTACCTGTACGACCTACAGTAATCACAATGTCTTTTAGTCGTGTTAAAACTTCCTGAGCTGGAAATTTATAGGCTGTCGCATAACGAGGTACCTTTGCGGTACTACCAAGCACTCTTTGTTCGGCCAAATTATTTAATTTAATGACCATACCATCGATTTCATAAGGTAGATCCTCTCGTTTTTCTTGAATTTTTTGAATAAACTGCCAAATTTCATCGACGGTTGTACAAACCTTACGTAGTGGATTGACTCTAAAATGTAGTTTAGACATTGTTTCTAAAGCTTCTTCTTGTGTTTGTAGTGCAAAATCAGAAGCATTCTGGAAATAATACCAATAGGCATCCAATTTACGGCTTGCACAAATGCCAGAATCCAATTGACGAATGGATCCTGCAGCTGCATTTCTAGGATTCGCAAAAGGCGCCAATCCTCTTTCTTCTTGTCTTTTATTTAATTGTTCAAAGCTTGCCTTAGGCATATAGACTTCACCACGAACCTCAACATGACGTGTTTCGGGAATATGCATAGGAATAGACATAATGGTTTTCACATTATTAGAAACATCTTCTCCTACGATTCCATCACCTCTTGTAACGGCTCGTGTAAAGTTTCCATTATCATAAAGTAAAGACATGGCTAATCCATCATATTTACATTCGACTACAAATTCAGGATTGTCCACACTTTCCGATATTCTTTGAACAAACTCTTCAATTTCTTCTTTATTAAACACATTGCCCAAGGACAACATTTGTGAATCGTGCGTAACCTTTTCAAAGCCATCTAGCACAGATCCAATAATTCTTTGACTTGGACTATTCGCATCATACATTTCGGGATACTTCTCTTCCAAAGCCATCAATTCCTGCATTAATCGATCATATTCCTGGTCGGTTACACTTGGATTGTCATATACATAATATTCAATTGAATATTTCTCTAATTTTTTTCGTAATTCTAAAATTCTTGCCTTTTCATCCATCATCGATCACCTAAGCTTTCTTTAAAGAAGGATGAGATGCATTTAGTTTTTTAACACCAATCGTATGTCCAAACGCAATCGTTGCGACATCGCCACGAATTTCAAGGACAACACCCTGACCATAAATCGTATGTTCAACGGCATCCCCTTTACGTAAACGCACTTTCTTTTTGTTTGCCGCAGCACGAGTTGGTCTTCCCGTTAAAGATTGTGAAACAACAGTCTTCGGTTGTTTAGGAGCCTCTTCTTTTTCTTCCTGCACAATATATTCCATTGGGATTTCAGCCCTAAAACGACTTGGCGTTTTAAACGCATCCTGCATATAGCTAAACCCTGTATTCCATGAAATATACAATGATTTTTTCGCACGTGTCATCGCAACATATAGAAGTCGTCTTTCTTCTTCTAATGCCTTCATGCCACCTTCATCGCAGGCTCTTGAGCTTGGGAATACACCATCGTTAAAGTTTACCAAAAATACCGTATCAAATTCTAATCCTTTTGCGGCATGCACAGTCATTAAGCTTACAGTATTTTCACTTGTTTCCTGTGTTTTATCCGTAAACAGAGCAATATCCTGTAAATAAGATTCCAACGTCATTTCTGGATCTTCAATCATACTTTGGGCAATATCTTCTTTTAGTTCTTTTAAGTTATCAATACGGTCCTGGCCACTTTCTCTATCTTCTTTCAACATCGAAATATATCCAGTCGTATCTAATACATAATCCAAGAAATCTTCGAGCGCGTAATGTTCTCTATTTTCACGAAGATCTTCGATTAAATCCACAAACATTTCACATTTCTTAGTAACAGCCGTACTCAATCCAATCGGATCCTTCATAACGTCATATAGATTCATATGTCTTTGGGCTGCTTGTTGTTGAAGATTTTCAATGGTACGCGCACCAATTCCTCGGCGAGGTACATTGATTACACGAAGCACAGCTAGATCTAACGATATTTGATCTGGATCTTCTTCATTGCGATTTGTACATAATCTTAAATAACATAGAGCATCCTTGATTTCTTGTCTTTCATAGAAACGAACACCACCATAAATCACATATGGAATACCTACAGATTTAAAGATACGCTCAAATGCACGTGAAGAATAGTTAGAACGATAAAGAATGGCCATATCTTTATATTCCAAGCCCTTCTTGTGCTTTTCATTGATTTGACGAGCCACAAAGATAGGTTCTTCACTATCCTCTTTACCTTCAAACATCGTGATTTTTTCATCACCCGGAAGCTTTGTGTATAGATCTTTATCAATACGTTCCTTATTGTATTTAATAACCGCATTGGAAGCATCTAGAATCGGCTGTGTTGAACGGTAATTCTCATTTAAAATGATGGTTTGACATGGCACAAAATCCTTATTAAACTTCAAGATAATATCAACACTTGCTCCACGCCAAGTATAGATTGTCTGATCTGGATCTCCTACAACACATAGATGTGTATTCTTTCCTGTTAACAACTTAATAATTCCATATTGAATTGGATCGACATCCTGGAATTCATCTACATGAATGTAATCTAAGCGATTTTGCCACTTCTCACGAACAGAAGATACGCTATTTAATAAGCGATGTCCTTCTAATAATAGATCATCGAAGTCCATAGCTTTCATTTCATTACGACGTTTTTCATAGCCTGCATAGATTTTTGCTAAAGTAATGCTCACATCATCCATAGCCATATTTGCGGCCATTTGTGGATCAATATAGTTTGTCTTATAAGCACTAATAGCACCTAAAGCACGATTATAAGAAATAGCTGTTTTATCTACTTCTAATGTTTTATAAATTGGCTTTAAGATAGCCTTTTGATCCTCTGGATCCATAATCGAGAAAGTTTTTGGATAGCCAATCAAATCCGCATCTTCTCTAAGCATTCTTACACATAAAGAGTGAATGGTTGAAATTCGTACGACACTTGCCATACTGCCAAGTTGTGCAGTAAGACGTGTCTTCATTTCATTGGCTGCCTTATTTGTGAATGTGATGGCCAAAATACGATTTGGCATAATCCCACAATCTTCAACTAAATAAACAATACGTGCCATTAAGACACGTGTTTTTCCACTACCAGCACCCGCAATTATACGAACATGTTCGTTAATTGTCGTTGCAGCTTTTCTTTGATTTTCATTTAATGTATCTAATATTGAGTTACTCATATTTTTAATCACCGTATCAATTTTACCATAAAACACAAAAAAAGTGCTCAGAAATATGAGCACCTATAAAATTCAAAAAGGTTCAATTATTTATAATTGCTTTGCCAATTTCTATCTTTTTATGTTTTGGTGTTAATACAGTAGTAATAAATCCATAATCCATCAACTCTAATCTAGTTGCGTTTTCGTAAAACCAGATTCCTTAATGCATTGTTCTAAGAAAGCTAAATCCTTTTCCTTGGCACATACATCGTGGAAATATAAGAATTTTTCTTTGTAGCGAAGTACAGCCTCTAATACATAGATACCATCTTCTTGCCATGAATCCATCCAAATTGTTTTCTTATCATATTGAATTGGATCTTGTTCCATAATGTTCTCTAAGTTTGTGACAATACCCGGTTGTTTACTAGCCTGAATCAACCAATCCCATTGTGCTTCATCTGTATAGGGTGACATTAAACATAATGCTTGATTTACTGGATCATAGCTTCTTTCGGCAGCACCACTCGCAACAACTCTTGCGTCTTCAAATAAGTGGTACACTTCACGAATACGATATTGAATAGCTTCCTCCTCCATGTTTTTCGCATTCTGTAACTTATTCTCTCTACCCAACTTTTCACATAAATCTGCATATGCATCTAAAGGAAGATCCACATTATGATCCTTTTCATAAGCAGCCTCGATATATTCACAAATATCATTCGCATGTTTAATCGTATTTTCATTCATTAATGTATACTTTCCAACACCTTCTTTGGCAAGTAAAGTTAACGCACAATTCTTATAGAATTTTGCATCTCTTTCCCAATCATTCCAAACATAGAAAACATCCATTAAATCGCGTGTATTCATATGCTTAAATTCCTTTAAATCCAAGTCTCCCTGGCTTGTAAGAATGCGATTTTCTTTTTGTAGAGGCAAGAAATACGTTTCATCATACATATAATTCTGTTGACGCATCACTTCATTTTCCAACAAAACACCACGAATATAATCCATTTCATCCTCATACATAGAACTCAATCGATCAAAATCTTCATCCTTATCAAATTCCATATCATCTATCAATTCATATTCCCCAGGTATTTCTTCCTGAATATCTTTAAATATATCTACCACAAACGCATGAAAGCCTGGGCCTGCATGACGAGTATTCGCACGTAAAACCATGTCGCCATCTTCTTCTGTCACAATGATCTTTCCTTGTGGACAAACCAAGATATCAACATGATCATAACGATCTTCAATTTGCACTTCTTCACGTCTTGCGATAAGCCCTAAAACAACATACAATTCATTCATTTCTTTTTCATTTCGATCTTTACAAATCATTTGAACAAACATGTTAAAACCTCCTTCTAGAGTCACACTCTATTATATCATAGTTAGCAAATCTATGTTATAATTACTAAGTTAAAAGGAGAACTTAAGTATGAATCAAATTGCTAAAGAATGGCAAGACTATGAAGTTATTGATACTGGAAATAAAGAAAAACTAGAAAGATGGAATCAAACGATTCTTAGAAGACCAGACCCTGTGGCAATCTGGCCAATTGAAGATGAGCGTGCATGGAATAAAGCGGATGCGGTATATCACCGTTCTAAATCTGGTGGTGGTCATTGGGAAATGAAAAAACCAGTCAAAGAATTCTGGACTATTGGATATAAAGGATTGCGCTTTAAAATCAGTCCGACTGGATTTAAACACACAGGACTTTTCCCTGAACAAGCCAGCAACTGGGATTTTATGGCCAATAAAATTAAAGAATCTAAAAGAGATGATTTAAGAATTCTAAACCTGTTTGCGTATACAGGCGGTGCGACTATGGCCTGTTCAAAAGCCGGAGCTAAAGAAGTTGTGCATGTAGATGCCTCAAAAGGTATGATTCAATGGGCAAAAGAAAACATGCAGCTTTCTAATCTACAAGATCATACGATCCGTTTTATTGTAGATGACTGCATTAAATTTGTAAAAAGAGAACAAAGAAGAGGAAGAAAATACGATGGTATCGTAATGGATCCACCTAGCTATGGTAGAGGTCCAAATGGCGAACTTTGGAAGCTTGAAGAAGAATTATTCCCATTGATTCAAGAATGTATGAAAATCTTAAGTGATGATGCCCTATTCTTTATCGTGAACTGCTATACAACAGGATTTAGCTGTTCAACACTAAATGAAGCTTTATCTAGATCGATTCAAAAAGAAAAAGGCGGGCACATTGAATGTGGTGAAAACCTATTACCAGTCACAACAAACAACAGTGTATTGCCATGTGGAATCTTTGGAAGATGGACTAACGACTAGTCCATCTTTTTTACATAAATGAAAAAAGGAAGAAAATTCTTCCTAACAAACCATCCACTCCGGATAGAATTGAATTCCATTTTTAATCATACGATGAATCAAAGGCCTTCCCAAAGTTTGGAAATAATGTTCAATCGTTGTGACTTGTAAAACCAAAAGATCTGCCGTTTTACCAATTTCAATCGAGCCACGATCCGATAAACCAAATTCTTTTGCCGGTAAAGACGTCATACTTTCCAACAATTTTCTAGAACACACACGATGTGTTTGAAACAATACATAACTTATGGGTGCCATACTATATACATAAGAGTTTGGAAGACCAAAGCCACAGCTCATCAAAAACGTTTCTGGAATTTCATTCTTTAATTCACTCAATCGATTCAATACCGGTAATTCCGACTGATTTTTTTTATAAAATACATCTTGATCAAGTTTCATTCTTTGCGTATTGGGATTGTCACAAATCAAAGTTAAAATACCATTTTGACGCATCGCATATAAAGCGTTGATATCCTGTCTTAACTGATCTCCTAAGCGCACATGTGTAAAGCTTTTAAATTGACAATCAATAAATGAGGGAACAACACACTCTCCCTGAGCATCAATCACACGGGTTGCAGGATCTAGCCACTCCTTGTAAGATCCTGTATTGATTTCGATAATCTTATCATGATGACATGCAATAAAGGCATGATTCAAAATAGTAAAATTCTTATCACATGTATATAAATTTTCAATATTTTTAATCAGTAAAGTTGCCTTCATATATACATGTGACCTTCCTTTCAATAGATGCTATAATAATTATACAACGAGGTGATGCGAATGTCTTTATTTAATCGAAGAAAGAAACCTATAATAGTTACAATCCACGGATTTGGAAGAAATCTAAGTCATGAATTCGATCCATTAGCCCGCTATTTAAAGGCCAAAAAATATGAAGTAATTCAATTTGATATGTATGATTTAAACAATCCAAATGATGCCAACTACAAAGATTGGGTACAAAGATGTGAAGCCAAATTAAGTCTTGCCATTAAAGAAAATCCCAATGTCATCCTAATTGGATTTTCCATGGGAGGCGTAATTGCCAGTTATTTAGCTAGTATTTATAAAGTACAATCTTTAATTCTATGTGCACCTGCCTTTGAATATTTAGATATCAAAAAAGTAACAGGATTATTTAAAAAGTCAGACAAAGAAAAGAAAGGCCCTAGTTCGAAGCAATACCAAACCTTCACAAAAATCGTTTCTCAATATAAAGAATCTATTTCTCAAATTGAATGTCCAATTTTGATGTTGCATGGAACAAGCGATGAAGTAATTTCACCATCTAGCTCAACACATGCCTACAAAAAGATTCCAGCACAAAAGAAACGTTTGATTTATATTGAGGATGCCAAACATAGAATGTTGTATGATGGAAGAATGGAACAGACTGTATTTACTTTGATTGAACAAATGCTTGAAGGTAAAATATTCTAAAAAGCTGTCGAAAAGACAGCTTTTTCTACAAGCTTAATCACCAATAATTGAATAAAACTGGTCATAAGAAGGCTTTAAAACTTCATACACATCTGGCTGAATACGATATTGCGTATAATCACGCAACCTTCCATCCTCTTCTTTTTCAATAACCTTTCTTTCGATCATTTTTTTATTCTTTAATAATCCGCCCTGTTTGACATCCCCCTTATATTCCAAAGGTTCATTATCATTATCTAATAGTTCTTCAAACAAAGCCTTATCCTTTTTGTTTAAGGATGTCATGAAATTCCATAAATCTGGAACATTCATCTTTTTCTCTTTCTTAAAAAACATAATCATCACCTAATCTTATTGTACACCATGACTTTTTAAATAAGAAGGAATGATTTTTATGAAACAAATAATCGTTACAATACTTGCATAAATATCAGCTGCGGGTTGTGCATAGAAAATATTTGAAACCCCTAAAAACACAGGTAACAGGCATGTACAACATAAATACATCATTTTACGATTTAACGATAAAAACAAAGATAGTTTTACATTAGATAATCCCGTGATTCCATCCACTAAAACATATTGAATGGACATCATTAAAATACCTAAACAGAAGATTTTAATGGCTCTTTGCGCAATTGGCATAGTTGTAACATCACTTGTAAACAAAGCTACAAATACATTTGAATAGCACATTGAAATAATGAACATGACTAAGCAAAATAAAAACGCAAATGAAATCACAATTTTAAATGCTTCTTTGATTTTCTTTAAATTGCGTGAACCAAAATGATACGCAAATATCGGCTGTGTTCCTGAACTAATTCCAAGAAGAGGTCCCGTAATCAACAAGAAATAGCTTTGGGCTACTGTAATTGCCGATATATAGACGTCACCCATACTACCACCATACTTTTGAAGCATCATATTCATCACTATTAAAATGACTGAATCGGATGCGATAATAAGAAATGGTGAAAAACCTAATTTTGCAATATGCTTCATTTTCTCTATGGATAATTCTTCCTTACGAAGTTTGACTTTTGCCTTAAACCTCAAAAAACAAAGCACAAACATACACGATAAGAATTGAGCAATCACAGTACCAATGGCAGCTCCAGCTACGCCAATCTTCAGTGTACGAATCAAAATAAAATCAAATATAATATTTGTGATGGCCCCAATACATACGCTAAACATGGCAATGGTGGCATAACCTTGTCCCGTTATAAAATAATTTAATCCGATCGACATTAGAGCAAAAAAAGTGCCCAATGTATAGATTGTAAGATATGTATTGGCATAAGGATATAGAGTATCACTACCACCAAACCAATAGATTAAATCGTGTTTTAAAAAAATGAATCCAAGTGTTAAACAAATGGAAAGAACAACCAACATCACAAAGCTGTTATATAAAATTTGACTTGCCCTTCTCTCATTCTTTTGTCCCAAACACATCGATAGCCAAATAGAACCTCCAATACCAACCAGTGTTCCAAAGCTCGATAACAAGGTTACGATTGGCCCACATATTCCAACGGCTGCCAAACATAAATTTCCTACTTCTTCAATCTGGCCTACAAACATACGGTCAACAATGGAATATAGAATATTGACGAGCTGTGCAATCATACTCGGTATAGCCAACCCCATAACAAGCTTCAACATGGGTGTATTTTCAAAATCATTTTGTCGCATTTTACACTCGGTTCTCTTTAATATAATCTCTAGCTTCTGTTAGATCTCTAACGATACAAATTGTCTGTTTTTCCTGTACTTCTGTTGGAGCAATCAAATCCGGTACTTGAATACAATCAATTCCAGCTCGATAAGCAGCCTCTACACCAACAACGCTATCCTCTAATACAAGTGCATTCTTATTGGTTACGCCCATCTTTTTTAATACAGTTTCATAAATCTCTGGATTTGGTTTTCGCTTTGTCACCTCGTCCCCGCAAAGAACATAGTCAAAACGATCAAATACGCCAATTTTCTTTAATCGTTGTTCTGTCAATTCTCTTCTTGTAGTAGTTGCGACGGCCATTTTAATATGATTTTCTTCAAGAAAATCTAATATCTCATATAAACCTGGCTTTACTGGTACTTCTCTTTCCAATGAACGAAGTCCAATTTCTCTCCACTCATCCAATAATTCTTCTTGAATTTCACTTGGAATATGCTCATCGATAGCTTCCTTTTCATCCTCAAGTCTTTTCCCTACAAGCTTACTAAATAAAGCATCGCCTAAATTGGAAATACCATACTTATTTCCCACTACATCAAAAGCATCTTTCCATACACTTTCTGTGTCAATCATTAACCCATCTACATCAAATACGACTAACTCTAACATACATATCTCCCCTAAAAACAAATATAGTATAGCACGAAAAGAAGCAACACTACATTGCTTCTAATATATCTATAACCCTTTTTAAATCTTTACATTGAAGATCCACATATTTCATATCTTCTTCATCAAATTGTACTTGGTCCGGAATCCAAACTCTTCGCATATTTGCGTTATAAGCCGCACGAATTCCATTCTTACTATCTTCAAGTACGATACAATTTTCAGGCTTTACTCCCATCTTTTTTGCACATGCCAAAAATAAATCGGGAGCTGGTTTTGACGCATATTCATCTTGTGATGAAAGCATCAAATCTGCTTGAAAATCAAATCCACAGTTTCCTACTAACTTCTTAATATGAGAAACACTTGAACTAGAGGCTATACAGATTTTGTATCCTTTTTCCTTTAAATAATTATGTAATTCTTCAAGACCATATTTATTGGCAGAACCCGGAATCGCAAAGCGCTCATCATAATAGGAAGTGAACACATCATCTGCGATTTTTATCATATCCTCAAGCCATGGATATTCCTTATGGTAGATCGAATAATCAAAATGACTTGTGCCTAACATCCCTAAAAAATTTTCTCTTGGAAAAGCGTGACCATGTTTTTTACAAACATCTTCAAATACATCAATATAAAGTGTTTCTGTATCAAACATTAATCCATCCATATCAAAAATCACTGTATTAATCATCGCCGTCATAATTTACAAAATTCTCCGTTTTTGCAGCCGCAATAGCCTTAAATTCCTTTAATAAAGGATGTTGATAAATGGAATGTAAGTCGTTTGAAATAATAAAGCTTAATAGTTGTACAAATGGTAAATAAACAATTGGTGAAAGTTCACTTGATACCATATCACTCAAGCTTAAAACGTGATTATCATTTGCCAATCCTGGATTATTTGAAATCAAATAAGCACGCTCACTTACTTTGCGGGTAGCCTTATATACTTGTTCCACACGATGACTTGCCACATCGTTTCCATCAAAGAAAATCACATTATATTTCGGTGTTAATTGTAAATTTGGACCATGAATATACTCCTCAATTTCATAACAGCAGCTAGGAATATGTATTGTTTCTCCCATTTTTAATGCACTTTCCAATGCCGTACCATAATTGGCACCTGCACCACAGCTATACACCCATGACATAGATGATAAATTCTTATAGTGTAACTGAATAAAATCTGTTGCCTTATCTATCATTTCTTCATTCAAATCTGCAGCCTTTTTCAATTCTTCTAAATATTCCACTTTACCAGAATACACAACCGCAAATAAATCTAAGAATAATGCCAATGTTGAAACGCCCTTTGTGACATAACCAACTAATTCTTCACCAACCCCATATTCGATGACAGCATCTGCATAGTCTTTTACATCACTATTCTTATTTCCAGTTAAACAAATTGCCCTATATTGTTTTTTCTTAATGATTTTTAACGCTTCAATTGCGTTTGTACTTAAACCACTCTGCGTAACAACCAAAACTAAGTCTGTTTCTCTAATATCATTTTCATAATATGTAAATGTGTATGGCGTAATAATTCTTACTTCTAAACCACTTACTTTTTCTACAAAGCTTCTTGCACAATAACAAGCATTATGACTTGATCCAGAAGCCACAAGCAAAATACGTTTGATTTCTTTTCCTTGCACTTCCTTCATTAATGGTTCTAGCAATGTTTCATATTGTTCAATGTTCTTTCTTAAGACGCCTGGCGTTTCTTTAACATAATCCAGCATTGTTAATTTTTCCATATGTACCTCCCTAAACAACATATAAAAGGTGGAATGGTTCCACCTTTATATTTTAGTATTCTAATCTTCTGTAATAACGACGGATTTCCATTGGGTGACGAGTTTCGATTTCCATGTGAACGTCAATTCTGTTGTTTACAGCATGCATTACATGGTGAGACAAGTGTTTACGATATTTTTCGCTAATACCCTTTAATTCGTAATCTTTAGAATCGATAATTGTGTAGTTTGCACAAATTCTTGGAATGAAGTTAGCAACACGTTCAGATAATGGACGTTGAGCATCTTCACCAATATAAATTGTAACTGGAGTTTCTTTAGTTACGATTTCGAACATACCGTGGAAGAATTCATTTGATGTGATTGATTTAGTTTTTAACCACAATTGTTCTTCCCAGTAGCACATTGCGTATGAGTAAGTTGCTCCCCATTGGTTACCAGCACCTACAAAGTAGTGCATTTCATCATTCCAGTGTTTTTTAGCGAATTCAATTGCGAATGGTTCAGCTTGCTTTTCAACTTCTACTAAATCTTGTGCTAAGTATTTGTCAAATTCTGCATACATATCTTCGTAGTCTTCGAATTCACCATTGTTGAACATAAAGCGGTCAGCAACCATGAAGAACTTTAATTGTTCGTTAACTGGGTAAGAAATCTTGTAGTCTCCTAAGTCTAATAAGATAGCTTCTTTAGCATCTACAAATGAGATAACTGTAGCTCCAACTTCTTCTTTGATTTTTTTAATAGCTTCAACAACTTCTTTAGTGTTTCCAGTTACAGAAGAGATAATAACAACTGTATCTTTAGTAATACGTTTGTTTCCTGTAGTTAAGTATTCAGCAGCATTTTCTGCCCAAGTTTCAATAGCACTCATCTCTTTCATGTGTACTGTAGCCTGCATAGCACTTGCCCAAGTACCACCAACACCTAACCAGCAGATGTTTGAATATCCACGTTCGCAGATTTCATCAACGATTTCGTTGATTCGAGGGCGTAGAGCCAATGCTCCATTTACGCTATCGATTTTTTCTTGTTCGTTAAATTTAATCATTTTCATGTCCTCCATCTATTTAAATTTTATTAACAACCTAAGATACCAAAGAATGAGCCAATCAATCCGATTGCGACACACAATAACAACAATGATGTTGTCTTAACATTTTTCTTTTTCAATAAATAGTAAACTAATAATGTGAATAATAATGGCATTAAACCAGGCATGATATTATTGAATACATCATTTAATGTAGTTGCTTCATCACCAGAACCAAATGCCAATGGGAATTTGATTGAAACGTTTTCAGCCGTCATACCGCCAACAACCATCAATCCTAAAACGCTTGCTGCATAAGTCAATTTTGACATCAATCCATTTTCCTGGATTTTAGCCAAGAATCCACTACCTAATTTATAACCAGCGTTCATTAAGTAATAACGTAATCCTTGAGCAGGGATGTTGAAGATCAATAAGAATAAGATAGGTCCTAAGATATTTCCTTGATTTGCTAATGATAGACCTACACCTGTAGCGATGATACGTAATGTTCCCCAGATGAATGAGTCACCAATACCAGCTAAAGGTCCCATCAATGAAACCTTAACACTGTTGATACTTTCTGTATCGAAGTTAGGATCATTTGCGTTACTTTCTTCCATAGCAGCACTGATACCAAGAATCAATGTTGACAATTGAGGTGTTGTATTGAAGAATTCCAAGTGACGTTGCATAGCTGCAATTTGGTCTTCTTTATTTGAATATAATTTTTTGATTACTGGTAACATACAGTAGCAGTATGCCATGTTCATCTGTCTTTCATAGTTCCAGTCCCACTCCATTCCGAATGAACGCCAGAATACTTGATTTATTTCCTTTTTTGTTAATTTATTAGAAGTCGTCATCTTCGTCTAATCCTCCTTCTGTAGCTGTTTGAGCTGAATTGCTACGTAGTTGAGTTAATACGATAGCGATGATAGCTCCAAAAATTGCGATTGCAGTTACTGGAATTCCTAAGTATACGCTTAATGCGAATCCTAAGAAGAAGAAACATGCAACATCTTTGTCCATGATCATCATCAACAATAAACCAAATCCGATTGCAGGTAATAAGCCCATTGTGATTTGTAAACCATTTGAAATCCATTCAGGAATTACATTCAATAAAGCCTGAACTGCAGGTCCACCTGCATAGTATCCACATGCCACGATAACACCGATAATCAAGTTAACACCGAAGAATCCACCTAAGAAGTGCATTCTAGCAACTCCTGCCATGTTTCCTTCAGCTGCATATTTATCTGCTTTGTGAACAAATGGAGGTAAAATGAATACCATTCCAACGTTCTTTGCGATTAAAACCAATGAAGCAACTGGTAAACCAACAGTCAATGCTGTTTCTGGTCCAGCTCCTGTAGTAATTGTGAAAGCTGTTCCTAATACTGTTCCTGAAATCATTTCAGGTGGAATACTTGCTCCGATTGAGAAAGCTCCCATAAATGCCAACTCTAAAGTTGCACCTAAAGTAACACCGGTTGGGATATCACCTAGTACAACACCTGTTAAAGCTCCCATAACCAATGGTCTTGACAACAAGCTTGTTCCGAACAAATATTCAGCATTTCCAAGCATTGCTACCAAACCAAGTAAAATTGCTTGTAGTAACATGTTTCTCCTCCTATAATACTTTTTCTACGTTTACTGCATTATCTTCAGGTACCATTTGGATTGTTACATCCACACCTGCTGCACATAATCCTTTTAAAATTGTTTCTTCTGCTGGTGTAATATTCATAGCCTTTGAAATATTACGAGTTTCAGCTGTTGCCTTTGTTCCACCAAGATTCAATTTCTTGATGTTGCAATCTTTACATAATCTTTCTGCATCTTTAATAGATTCAACAACAATTAATAATTTGTATTTATCTGTAACACCACTGTTGATCGCATTCACTGCATCATCCATATTTTTAATAACCAATTTAACACCATTTGGTTTTGCCAATTTGATTGAAGTTTTTCTTAAATCATCTTTCATAACTGCGTCACACGCAACTAAGATACAATCGGCTTCAACTGCATTTTTCCAAGAAAAAGCAACTTGACCATGTAACAATCTATGATCTACTCTTAATAATTTAATCATGTTATTTTCCTCCTTTTAGAAATCTTCGTCTTCTTCGCTAGACATGCCATTCATAACAGTCATTCCCTCTTTAGCTGCATTGATCAAATCTGTAGCATCCTCTAAGCTAACTTCACCACCTAGACTTTTCATCACTGCATCTAGTGCTAATCCCATGTTCATTCCTGAGAAAACCATTACATTATCCAATACCGCAAGCTTTGATAAAGCTGTATGAACACTTCCACCTTTGATGTCACACAAAACTAAAATTTGTTCATCACTCTCTTTTGCTTGTTTAGAAAGCTCTTGATAAAAGTCTTCAGGATTTTGACCAGGAAGTAAGCTATATGTTTCTACGTCCTTCGCCAAGTCACCAACAATCATAGAAACAGAATCTTTCATTCCTTTTGATAATCCTCCATGAGAAGCAAATATCACTCTACTCATTTTCTTTCTCCTTTCTGATTACGTCGCTCACTTATATACAAGCAAATATTGTGCCATAGAAAAATAATATAAAAATAAAGATGAGTTTCCCCATCTTTACTAGTTATTCTTCACATAATTATAAATATGAATCATTTCCTCTGTAGGAATATCTACACCATAGAAATCCTCTACTTGTTTAAACGCCTTCTTAACATAGTCCACAAAATCTTTATGTTCATTTAAGAAATCTAAGCTTGGGTCATATTCTGCATTTCTAGATACAACCAATCTTTCAATCAAGCAACAAATGTGTACATACAATCCAAAACAAGTACGATTACTAAAACGAACCCCGACATATTTCTGTAGAACATCAATCGCATTGGCAACCTGTTCTAATAGCTTCGTTGGATTTAATATCGTTAGTGCATTCATAATATTACTCAATGAGAAGTTATGTAGAATATTTTTATCAAATACAGACAGCTGCTCTTCATCCATATAGTCTTTGAAATATTGATTAAAATCATTAAATGTATCTTCAATAATCAAGTCTTCAAGCCCTACAAATGGAATGTCTTCCATATTGGGATCCAACGTTCCAAGTACACATAGAACATCATATTCTTCAAATACATTATTCTTATTACCTAGTTCAATCAATTCCGAATAATTTAATGTCTTCACATCTAAATTGATTCCATCTGGAAAAGACTGTTCTAACATTGACTTCAACTTCTTAGCCGTTCCTAATCCACTTGCACATGAGCAAAGAATAACAGGTTGTTTTAGTTGGTTCTTTTCAATATGATACGCAAAATTCACATGGAAAGCATCAATTGTTTTTTGAAGCAAAGCATCCATCTCCATATTGTTACGAATGCCATTTCCAATCTCTAATGCGATTGGTGTACTGACATTATTAATAATTCCAATATTGGCATTTTCAATATGCAGACCCTTATAAATATCTTCTAAGCTTCCCATATCCACCAATAAATATAGTTCTTTTACCTTGCCAATACGATCCAAATAACGATTCAGCTTTTCAATCATTGTAGCCGTATCAATATATAGTGGCATATCTAAGGCATCAAAAATATATTGGCCTAAGAAACGATTGGCTGCATCTGCAATACTAGAAGCCGTAGAAAAGCCATGTGAAAGTACAACAGCTGCTTTTTGAGAAAGCCTAGAATCTTTTTGTACATTATATACATAGAAGATAAATGTACAAATAATAATGGAATACATATCAATTTCCAGATAAGACTTTAAATATGTACAGATTTCTAAAGATACATTAGTAGCTCTAAAGAATTCTTCCTGAAGCAACTGGTATAAATCATCACATTCTTCTTCATGCTTTATAAACCAACTTCTTAAATCATGATACTCATGGTGAATTTCATCTAAATAAGAAGCAATCGATAACGTTTCATTATTTGTGATTTTTAAGCCATATCGAGATTCAATCAAATTAAAGATATGCTGCACACCACGATTATAATAATCTACTTGACTAGATTCTTTCTTTCTAAAAATTAAATTATCAAAATATTTCTGAACATAATTCTTCTCTTTAGCCATAAAATCCGACAAATTCATATGTTCTTCCTTGTACTGTCTGTAACAAGCCAACACACTCTCATTTAACTGTAAGATTTCTTTTTGTCCATTATAGTATCCTTGTAAATCATCTACATATATATATTCATCGTCATCTAAAACAGTTTTTTGATTGGCATACACTTGCTGCAACAAATCCTGAGGCAAGCTATCCAAATGAATCACTAAATCATCATTAACCTTATCGAATAAGGAATTGATACAACAAGACTGAACACTACTCTTTAATTGACCAATATTTCCTGGCATCTTACTTTGCAACAACGCATTATATACCTTACTGCTCATTTTGATCTGACAATTCAAGCGCTTTTCTTCTTGACTAAAAATATCATGCAACAACTCAATACGCTCTTGCGTGCCTCTTTGTTCAAGACTTGGAATCGTAATAATCATAGGAATACGTCGCATCAATGTTTTTAATAAAACCTTATCCGGATTTTCTGTTGTCGCAAATACAATCCGAACATTGGACTTATACCACTTTTCATTATCTCCCACACGATGATAAATACCTTGATCCATAAATAAAAATAATTTTTCCTGACACTCCGCCTTTAATTCATGCACCTCATCCAAAAACAAGACACCATTATCAGCTAGCGCAATCAATCCTTCATTGTCTTTTTCAGCACCTGTAAAGGCACCTTTGACATGTCCAAATAGATTTGCCGTTAATAATTCTGGGTTATTCGCATATTCACTACAGTTTACCTGTATAAATTGTCCATCCTTCGCAATTACACCTTGATTTCTAGCCCACTCATACGTAAGCTTCGCAATCAAAGATTTACCTGTTCCAGTAGGACCATAAAGTAACATTGGTAGACCATTAGGCGGGTATGAAATCGTAGCCTTACATTGTTTAACTGTTTGAGCCAATGAATGATTCATACCTACTAGTTTTTCAAAATCCTTCTTTTCCTGGTTTGACATCAATTCATTTATACTTGTATATACATTATCTTTATAGGGAATTCCCTTTTCTTTTAAATAATCAACGGAAATGAAACAAAAAGGCTTAGATTCAATACGAACAAGCTTATTTTCTTTCACTAGTTTATTTAAAACAACCGATATCTGTGATCGACTGATCTTTAAGTTTTCACTTATTAAGGCAACTGTTGTTTGATCAAATTCATTATTATTACAGCAAGCCAAAATATATGCCAATATTTTTTCTATCATGTTACCCTCCACTTTTTTAGATGATTATACCACATTATGTGCTAACATATATATATGAAACAAGACTTGATATATACACATACCTATAAACAGACATTCCATATGACAACGGGTTTAAAGTCGCATCTTGAAATATTAAGTAAAGATAGACAGACTTTATCCGACCTTTTATATACTGTCAGCCAAAATAATCCTTTTCTAGAATACACCCCTAGCCAAGATATCCAACAATATTTAGAAGCAGGTATTTCAGATAAACCAAGCCTAAAGAATGAGTTATATCTACAGCTACACACTACAAAACAAAAGCATAATGAAACCATTGCCGATTATATTATTGAATCCTTAGATAGTCATGGATTCTTTAACTATGACTTAGATATAGTTCTAAACGATTTAAAATGTACAAAAGAAGAATTTACAGATACATTAAATTTAATTCAAACCTTTGAACCCCTTGGAGTTGCTGCCAAAAACAGTGTTGATTCTTTAATGATACAACTAAAAGAAAAAGAATATATCATCGCATATACAATATTAAAGGATTATTCAAAGGAACTTGAAGAAAAAGATTTCTATACGATTTCTGAATCCTTAGATATACCTTATGAATCTGTATTTGATGAATTAGCCCACATGCAAGAGTGCAATCCTTTTCCATGTAGTGAATATGCAACAGAAAGCACGACAAATCTCGCATTACCTGAATTCACAATCGAGATTATTGAAGATCAATTAAAGATCATCCCTAAAGAAATGGGAAATCTGTCGCTTCATTGTGAAGAAGTAAAATTATCGAAAGAGGCAAAGAAATATTTAAATGAAGCGAAATTCTATATTGACAGTTTAAACCGTAGAAATAAGACCATTCTTTTACTCGCCAATATTTTGATTACCCATCAAAAGAATTACTTTCTATTTCAAGATGATTTAAGAGAATGTACACTTAAAGAAATTGCTCAAGAATCTGGATACTCCATTTCCACAGTTTCTAGAACACTCAGTGATAAATATTATGAATTCAATAATCAAATCTATCCTGTTAAAGATCTATTTGTTTCAAAAACACATAATGGAAGCAGTAAGGACTCGATTCAAAAGGCTATTCAATTATTAATTATGGTAGAAGATAAAGAAAATCCTCTACAGGATGAACAAATTGTAAAGGAACTTGAAGATATGGAATTGTATGCTTCAAGAAGAACCATATCTAAATATCGTAAGGAGTTAAATATTCCTAATTCAAAACAAAGAAAAAAGGCGGGATATTAATATATCTCGCCTCTTACTAGTTTTTTTGAATATATATGATAATAGCCCATTAATAATGCTGCATTTACAATCCATGTCAAAGGCCAACCTAAGAATACAGTGATCAATTCTGAACTAAATTGTGTTGCCACAAACAAATAGACTTGTCTTAAAATAACGAAACATAAAATCATCGAATACATTGGAACCTTCGATAAACCTACTCCTCTTAATGCACCTGCCGTAATGTGGGATAAGGGAAGGAAGATATAGCCTGGCGCAAAAACAGAAATCATAGTGACACCTGCTACAATCACATCTTTATCCTGTGAGAACAGTCCAACTAAGAGGTCTCCATTTGTATAAATCAAGAAAGCTCCTAATACAATAATCACTTCACACATAATAAGTGTGGTATACAATCCTTTTCTTACACGCTTATAGTTTTGTGCCCCATAGTTTTGACCTACGAATGTTGTGATGGCCATTGAGAAGCTTTGAATTGGAAGCTGCAAGAATCCATCTAGCTTTGTCGTTGTACTATAGCCTGCAACGGCAGCCGATCCAAATCTAGAAATATACGATTGTACAATGACATTGGAAAAGGAAACAATACTGTTTTGTAGAGCCGCTGGAATTCCAATCGAAATAATTCGTGAAAGGATTGGCTTACAAAAACGAATCTTGGAAATATATACCTTATAATCCTTATCCGTATGCATCAATTCATGCATGACTAAAATGGCAGAAACTAGCTGAGCTAGAGTTGTCGCAATGCCAACACCGGCAACTCCTAAGTCAAAGTAAATCACAAATACAAAATCTAACACAATGTTAACTAGACTGGATACAACTAAATAAATCAATGGATTTTTACTATCGCCTAAAGCTCTTAAAATACCGGCTCCCATATTGTAGATTAGCGCAAAGCTTACTCCTGCAAAATAGATTTGTAGATACGTAACAGCTAAAGGTAAAACTTCTTTAGGTGAACCAATCATGTCTAAAATAGGTCTAGCCAAAATAATTCCTAAAAAAGTAAATAACACACATAAAACCAATGTTAGAGCTAGCGATGTATGAATCGAATCTTGCATCTTTTTTATTTCTTTTGCACCAAAATATTGTGCGATCACAACACCGGCTCCAGTCGATAATCCCATGAAAAATCCAACCAACATATTAATAATGGAAGTGGATTGTCCTACGGCCGCAAGCGCGTGCGAACTAACAAAGTTTCCTACCACATAAGAATCAACTGTATTATATAATTGTTGAAATAAATTTCCTACAAGTAATGGTAAAGAAAAAATCAATATTGACTTCCATATACTTCCCTTTAATAAATCTGTGCTTTCCATGACCCCACCCTTTCCAAAAGAAAATGCAGAATTCCGATTGGTCTTCTACATAATGTAAAATAATTTTAACTCTTTTCTGAAAAAAATGAAACCCTATCCTAAAAGTACATCTAACATCATCATGATGCAAAATCCTAACAAGAAAAAAAATGTAGGAAGATTGGAATGTTTTCCTTGAGCCATTTCAGGAACAAGTTCTTCAATCACCACAAACAACATGGCGCCTGCCGCAAAACTTAAACACAAAGGTAAACCTTGTAAGATCCAATTTGAAAACAGAATGGTAATATATCCGAATATAGGTTCTACAATACCAGATAATGCACCAATCATGAATGCTTTATTTTTTGAAAAGCCATTACTCTTTAATGGTAAAGAAAGAATAGCTCCTTCAGGAAAGTTTTGAATCGCAATCCCAATGGATAGGGCCAAGGCTGAAAAATAATTTCCAGTTTGAATCGCTTGTGCCAAGACTACCCCAACGGCCATACCTTCTGGAATATTATGTAAAGTTACCGCAAAGACTAACTTTGTGGTTTTCTTTAAATGCGAACCCTTTCCCTCCTCATCATCCGTTCCAGGATGAATGTGAGGAATCATACAATCTAAGAAAAGAAGTAATAAAGCCCCTAAGAATATCCCCAGTACAATGATCAAGATATTCTTTTCCTGTTCCATTGCCGGCATCAATAAAGACCATATACTAGCAGCGACCATGACACCTGAAGCTATTCCCGAAAAGCACCGGGATAGTAATTCATTGTTTGTATTTTTCAAAAAGTATACACAAGCTGAACCTAATGTTGTACCAAAAAAAGGAATTAGTAATCCTAACCACATAATCATCACCGCAGTTAGTTTAATCTAATCCCTTTATATTCGTCAATTCAAACGCATATTGTATGTAAATCCATGATGCTGAATATAATCCTCTAAGACCCAATCCTTATCATAGATTTCTTTTGCGACTTTCTTTCCAACATACCTAAAATGCCATGGCTCATTTGTAGCTCCCGTTTTATCACTTGCATTTTCTGGGAAGCGTAAAATGAAACCATATTTATATGCATTCTTCTCAACCCATTCATAATCTGGAGTTTCTCCAAATGTACCATAAATTCCGTCCATCACACCTTGACTCGTTAAATCTACACTTAACCCGCATTGACGCTCACTTGATCCAGGAACAGAAACTAGGTTTGCCGCATAATCTGCATCATATGTCGCAAAATATTCATCGTAAACCGCCTTTTGTTTTTCATACGAACGATATGAATTCTTAATTGCGATATCGTATCCTTCTTTTAAACCATCCTTATACATTTTTTCTAATGCCGTAGCTGCCTCATCTCTTAATTTTCCAGCTTCACTCTCATAAGGAATATTTACCTTTCTTAAGTCACTTGGCTCATAATCACTTCCTACACTAAAGCCATTTTTAATTAAAACTAAAGTATCTTCTGGACTTAATATTGTATATGTACGACTATTTCGCTTACTTGAGTCAATGCCAGGATATGAAACTTTTAAGACCGCCTTTAATGGACTTAGTTCGGAATCCACATAATCTTTAATGTCACAAATTTGTGCCCCTTTGACAGCTAAATATTTCTTTGTCGTTTCATAAGGAATATTTGAAGATATCAAAGTATCCAAAGTATTAATGGTATATAAATCTGAATTTTTAAATAGGAAATTCGTTGTATAACCCAAATAATTCAAATCTTCCATTCGCTCATAATAAGCATCCACAAAATATACAACCTTGGAAGTTTTATATTTTGTCATTCGATAATACTTGTCATACAACACATAATGCGAATTATTCTTTACTTTATCCCACTTCGCAATGTCGATCACATAATCACAATTCAAAATATCATGAATTTCTTCACTATCTAATTTTAAAACGACCTTTTTGGCAGCCCTATCATATCCTTTGATACTCAAACGAATATTTGTCATATTCGCAATCAATAAACCCACACAAATAATAGGTATCAAAACAAGGATTGCGATGCGCTTCGTATTTACTTTCCTTCTCTTTCTTGCCATAAAATCACCTAAAACCCATTATATTAAATAAGCAGATGAAAGACAATTGAGTTTTGTTTACAAAATATTACATTTAATATGTAATATTTTTCATACCGTGATACAATAGTCTCTAGAGGTGATATAAATGTTATTTAAAAACGCAACTATTTACACAATGGAACAAGAACCATTTGTTGGTGATT
>NZ_QRVI01000015.1 GCF_003458715.1 Eubacterium sp. AF22-8LB | reverse complement strand
ACATTCAGAGTAGAGGATGGAAAGTTAACAATCACTCCTAAGTCAATCGATCCAGAAGATGAAAAGAGTGGTATTACAGCAACAGATCCAGAGGATTCAACCTATAATGGAGAAGCACATGTAAATGCATTGACAGTAAGAGATACAAAGACAGGTAAGGATCTAGTAGAAAACAAAGATTACACATTGACATATGTAGGTGATGTAGTCAATGTTGGAACAGTGAAGATTGAAGTCAAAGGTATCGGAAACTATACAGGCGAATTTACTAAGAGATATAAGATCACACCAAGAGAATATACAGTGACAACAGACAGTGCTGAAAAGCCTTATGATGGAACTGCATTAACAGCTGGTGGACGTGTGAATGGTTTGGTAGAAGGCGAAACAGTCAACTTCAAGACAACAGGAAGTCAGACAAATGCAGGTACTTCTGACAACACATATGAATTGAAGTTTAAAGGAACAGCTGTAGAAACAAACTACAAGCATGGAAAAGATTCAATCGGTCAATTAAAGGTTACTAAGAAATCAATTATTCCAGACGGACCGGATACTCCAGACGATAAGAAGACGGGTATTAAGGTAACTAAGCCTGACGATACAATGTACAATGGCAAAGAACAAAAGAACAAGCCAGTTGTTAGAGATACGAAGAGAGATGTCAAATTAGTAGAAGATACAGATTACACATTATCTTATACAGCAGCAGTGAATGCTGGAACAGTAACTGTAACGATTACAGGTATCGGAAACTATGAAGGTACAGTTGATACTTCTTATGAAATCACTCCGCGTAAAGTTACAATGACAAGTGCAGATGATACGAAGGTTTATGATGGAAATGCATTAACTAAGAAGAAGGTAACTGAAAGTGGTAATGGATTCGTTGAAGGTGAAGGTGCAACATATGATGTAACTGGATCTCAAACGGATGTAGGTTTTAGCAACAATACATTCAGCTATAAATTGAATAAGGGAACTCTAGCTTCTAACTACACAATTGAAACAAAAGAAGGTAAATTAGAGGTCACTCCATTAACAGATAAGGTAACAGTAACGATTACTGGTAATAAAGATACTGCAGTCTATGATGGAAAAACACATTCAGTAGAAGGCTATAAAGTAACAAATATTTCGAATGCTCTATACAAGAAAGCGGATGTTCAATTCAATGGAACAGCTAAGGCAGAAGGAATTGAAGTCGGAACATATACTATGAAGTTGACTCCAGCTCAGTTTGAAAACAAGAATAGAAACTTTGCAGATGTAGAATTCGTAGTTAAGGATGGAAAATTAGAAATCACACCTAAGTCAATTGATCCAGAAGATGAGAAGACGGGTATTCAGGTAACTAAGCCTGAAGATACAATGTACAATGGCGAAGAGCAGAAGAACAAGCCAACTGTAGAAGATACAAAGACAGGTGCGACACTTAAAGAAAATGTAGATTACACATTATCTTATACAGCAGCAGTCGATGCGGGTACAGTTGAAGTAACGATTACAGGTATTGGAAACTATACAGGAACAGCGAAGACTTCTTATGAAATCACTAAGCGTGATGTATTGTTGACAAGTGCAACAGATTCTAAAGTTTATGATAAGAAACCTTTGATGAATGGTGAAGTAACTGAAAGTGGTAGTGGATTCGTAAAGGATGAAGGTGCAACTTATAATGTAACTGGTAGTCAAACAGAAAAAGGTACAAGTAAGAACACATTCACTTATGAATTGAAGTCAAACACAAAAGCTTCTAACTATACTATCGAAGTAGTCTATGGTGATTTAACAGTCACAAGTCAAGATGGAGAAGTTGTAGTCGTAATTACTGGTCATAAGAAATCATTTGAATATGATGGAAATGAAAAGAGTGTTACGGGATACGATGTATCAATAACTAAGGGTAGTACATATGAAGTATCAGATTTCACATTCAATGGAAATGATGAAGTGAAGGGTACAGAAGCTAATACTTATCCAATGGGATTGAAGGTAAGTGATTTCACAAACAACAATGATAACTACAATAAAGTTAAATTCGTAGTTACAGATGGATCGTTGACAATCACTCCTAAGTCAATCACTCCTGATGGACCAAATACTCCTGAAGATAAGAAGACTGGTATTGAAGCAACAGATCCAGCGGATTCAATCTATAATGGAGAAGCACATGTAAATGCATTGACAGTAAGAGATACAAAGACAGGTAAGGATCTAGTAGAAAACAAAGATTACACATTGACATATGTAGGTGATGTAGTCAATGTTGGAACAGTGAAGATTGAAGTCAAAGGTATCGGAAACTATACAGGCGAATTTACTAAGAGATATAAGATCACACCAAGAGAATATACAGTGACAACAGACAGTGCTGAAAAGCCTTATGATGGAACTGCATTAACAGCTGGTGGACGTGTGAATGGTTTGGTAGAAGGCGAAACAGTCAACTTCAAGACAACAGGAAGTCAGACAAATGCAGGTACTTCTGACAACACATATGAATTGAAGTTTAAAGGAACAGCTGTAGAAACAAACTACAAGCATGGTAAAGATTCAATTGGAACATTGACAGTGAAGAAACAGTCAATTGATCCAGGTGAAGATCCTGATAAACCAAATCCTGATTATTTAGGAATTGAAATCAGTAATCCAAGTGATGAAGTCTATGATGGCAAGGAACACAAGTGGTCTCCTACAGTTGTAGATAAGACTGGTAAAGAATTAATTGTTGGAACAGATTATGTAGTAGAATACGAAACATCTGATTTCACAAATGTAGGTACAATCACAGTAACAATTACTGGTGTTGGAAACTACACTGGTAAAGTGACTCGTACTTATTCAATCACACCTCGTGAATATACAATTACTACATTAGATGGTACGAAGGTTTACGATGGTAAAGCATTAACAAATTTTGGTTTGGTAGACGGAATTGTTTATGGTGAGACTTACTCATTTAAGACAACTGGAAGTCAGACTGAGGTTGGAAGTTCTGATAACACTTATGAATTCAAGTGGGATGGAACAGCATTAAAGTCAAACTACAAGTTAGCAAAAGAATCGATTGGTAAATTAACAGTTAAAGCTAAGTCAATTATTCCGGATGAACCAAATACTCCAGAAGAAAAGAAGACAGGCATTACAGTAAATGAACCAAGTGATTCAATGTATGATGGTCAAGAACATAAAGAAGTATTAACAGTTAGTGATACGAGATCTTTAAAAGCATTAGAAGCTGATAAGGATTACTCAGTAACTTACACTGGTGATTTAGTCAATGCTGGAACAGTAACAATTACAGTTACAGGTAAAGGCAACTACACTGGATCATTCACTAAGACTTACAAGATCACAAAGCGTTCTGTCACATTAACAAGTGCTACTGAAAGCAAGACTTATGATGGCAATCCATTAACAAACACATCAATTAAAGTGAGTGGTGATGGATTTGCGAAGGGTGAAGGTGCTACATATGAAGTAACTGGATCTCAAACAGAGGTTGGAGACAGTGCAAACGCATTCGAATATAAGTTGAATGAAAATACATTGGCATCTAACTACGACATTACAAAGGTTGTTGGAACATTAACAGTTACACGAGATACAACTCCAGTAACTCCAGCTCCTACACCTACAACTCCAAGCGTACCGCCAGTTGTTCAAAGAGTAGTTCCTACTCCTACTCCTGTTCCTGAAGAAAAGGTCGAAGAAGAACAAACGCCTAAGGCTGAACCTAAAGAGGAAGAAAAGGTTGAAGAGGATTACACTCCAAAGGCAACACAAGAGTACTATTGGGCATTGATCAACTTAATCTGTGCAATCGTAACAGTATTATTCGGATTGTTGTTGTTGATTAGTAAACGTCATAAAGATGAAGATGACGAAGAAGAGGATGATGAAACAAAACAACAAGCAACTACAAATGAAGACGAAGAACAAGAACAAGAAAAGAAACGTGGATTATTCACTCGCGTACTTGCAGTTCTAATCGCAATCGTATCTGTTGTATTCTTCCTAGTAACTGAAGATATGAGTCTAGCATGGACATGGACAGATCAATGGACAATTTGGATGGTTGTTATTGGATTGGTACAAATCGTAGTATTCTTCGTAGGACGTAAATGGAAAAACGTCGATGACGATGATGAAGACGAACAAGCACAACAAGCTTAATAAAAGTTAATAACACAAAAGGAGTAGACTCGTGCTACTCCTTTACAATTTCTTGTTGCTGCAACCTATTTAATGTGCGATTAATAGTTGAACGGGATAGGTTGAGCTCTATTTGAGTGATTTATGGGTTCATTTACTTTGACCCGATTTTGTTATCATAATATCTAAATCCCATCCTAGTGCGTACTAGAATGGGATCTTTGTCGTTAATAGTTTCCTGTATAGTTCTATACCTTTGTATAAGATATCTTCATCAAAAGTGAACCTGTTTGAGTGTAATGGAATGGTGTCTCCCGTACCTAAAAAGAAGAAGATAGATGGGGCTACGTTTCTATAGTAGCCAAAGTCTTCACTAATAAGTACAGGGCTATCTAGTTTGTTGACTAGATTGTTTTTGTATAGTGTATAGAATAATTCTTCGTTGTTGAATACGGGTGGATAATGATGATTGATTTTAAAGTTGACTTGTACCTTGTATTTTTTTATTGCGTTATTCATGTTTTGTTCAATGATATCAACAATTTGATCAAATACTTTCGGATCATAATAGCGAATGGATCCTCTTACATGAGCTTGATCGGCAATAATATTGAAGGCTTGGCCAGAATGGAAAGTGCCAAAGTGTAAGAGGTGGAATGTATTGTTGTCAAAAGCTTTTTCTTCTTGTTCCAAAGACTTTTGTAGAATTTCTACACAAGCCGTTAGTGCATTGATTCCATTTTGAGGTTGGGCTGCATGACTGGCTTTTCCTTTTACTAAAAGTTCAAACTCACATCCGCCTGCCATCATTTCATTAGGACGTGTATAAACTTTGCCTTTTTCAAGTTCTGGATAGATGTGTGTTCCATAGATGGCGGCAATATTAAATTGTTTGAAGAATTGTGTGTCTATGATTGGTTTGGCTCCACCTGGCTTTTCTTCGCCTGGTTGAAATAACAATAATACGTTATAGTTGCTTTCCTTGGCATATTTCGCTAATTCTAGAACCATAGCCATATGGCCGTCGTGCCCACAGGCGTGCATACATCCATTGGTGCTTTTGAATTCTAGGTCTGTATTTTCTTCCATAGGAAGAGCATCCATATCAGAACGGAATACGATTGTCTTTTCTTTCTTATTGTCAAAAAATGCGGTTACACTATTAGGGATGGGATGATTAATTGTACAGTCATATAAGTCTAAAATGTTTTCAATGTATTGTGCTGTCTTCTGCGTCAATAATTCTATTTCTGGAATTTGATGTAAATTCCTTCTGTTTTCGATAATTGTTGGCATAAAATTCTCCTTTTGTGGTTTATTATACTCTCTATTTTAAAATGTTAAATAAATTTAACATAGATTTAACATTGTAAAGATAGTATGAATTTCTGTTTAAATTTATATTAAAGACGAAAATATGAAAAGGTGGAAAATATGACAACAACAAATATATTGTCTCTATTGGGTGGTTTAGCTTTATTCCTATATGGAATGCAAATGATGGGAAATGGTCTTGAAGCTGCGGCTGGAGATCGTTTAAAACAAATTTTAGAAAAATTAACTTCAAATCGATTTTTAGGTGTAATTGTAGGTGCTCTTGTTACGGCAGTTATTCAAAGCTCGAGTGCAACAACAGTTATGGTCGTTGGATTTGTCAACGCGCAAATGATGACTTTGCAACAGGCTGTCTGGATTATTATGGGGGCCAATGTAGGTACAACTATTACTGGTCAGCTAATTGCGTTGGATGTAAGTGCTATTGCGCCTCTAGTTGCCTTTATGGGTGTAGCTTTGATAATGTTTACTAAGAGTGCCAAGGCAACCGATATTGGACAGATCATTGCAGGTTTGGGTATTCTTTTTATTGGTATGAATATGATGAGTACAGCTATGATGCCATTAAGAGAATCGAAAGAATTCGTTGAATTAGTAACACACTTTTCAAATCCATTAGTAGGTATTTTAGTGGGTGCAGGATTTACGGCTTTGATTCAGTCAAGTTCAGCTTCTGTAGGTATTTTACAGGCCCTAGCAGCCAGTGGTGTTATTGGCTTGGATGGAGCTGTGTATGTATTGTTTGGTCAAAATATTGGTACTTGTATTACGGCTGTTCTTGCATCAATTGGAACAAGTCGTGAAGCTAAACAAGCAACCGCAATTCATTTGAGCTTTAATATTATAGGTACAACAATTTTTACAATTGTATGTATGTGTACTCCATTAGTGTCTATGGTTATTCATTGGACTCCATACAATGCAACAGCACAGATTGCGAATATGCATACTTTGTTTAATGTTTGTACAACAATTCTATTACTTCCATTTGGAAAATATTTGGCTGAGTTTGCACAACACATTTTGCCTGTTGAAAATAAAGAGACAGAAGATGATCGTTTATTATACTTACAACCATTGCCAAAGTCTAAGAAGATGATTGGTGGTGCAGCTATTTCTGTAAAACAAATCAATGATGAAACAATGCACATGTTAGAGCTTGCGTATGAGAATGTAAATCAGTCCTTTGATCAGTTGCTTCAGTTTAGTGATAAAACAGATGAACAGATTTATAAAAGAGAAGATACTGTCAATTACTTGGATAAAGTAATTAGTGAATATATTAGTACGGCTTTAGCTACGCCAAATTTAAATGTGAATATTTCTCAAGCTTTATCAAGCTATTATTTAATGTTGGTAGATATTGAACGTATTAGTGATTATGCGGTGAATATGAATCATCAGGCGACAAAGCGCCTTCAGGATCATATGACAATTTCTGAAATAGAAATTGTTGAACACATGAAAAAGTTATGTGTGGATATGAAAAATGATTTAGATGACGTGGATGAGGCAGAACGCAAGGATGATGTGATTGATACACTTGTATCAAGTTGGCGTGAAGCACAGATTCAAGCACTTAAACAACAGAAGTGTTCTAGTGAAGTAAGTATGATGTTGTCGCGTATTTTTACGGATTTTGAACGTATTAATGACCATGCGTTAAATGTATCTCAAGAGCTTGATAAAATCACAGTTGAGATTCCTGATTAATAAGCAGTTTTTCTGCTTATTTTTTTCTTATATTTTGTTATAATCTTGTTATGAATATAGAGAAGTTATTAAACACAATTATTGAAGCTGGAAAGATGTTAGTTGAGAGTGGTGCGGAAGTCAATCGTGTCGAAGAAACAATGGTAAGAATGTGTCGTTGTTTTGAAGGAATTGAATATGCGGATAGCTATGTAACTTTGACGGGTATCATGTTCTCTTTAACATATGACAATAAAACGGTAACGCGTATTTGTAGAGTGCATACAGGAGAAGTAGATTTAAATCGTATCGATCAAATTAATACGCTTTCTAGAAGTATATGCTCAAATCCAATATCAGTCGATGAACTGGCTGCTGTGTTAGAAAAAATTAAAGAAATGCCGAGATATTCTTTTTTTAAAACGATGTTGTTTGGTGCTGTTGGCGCTGCTGGATTTGCGATTTTCTTTAATGGGACTTTATTAGAAATTGTGATGTCCTTTTTTATTGGAATTTTGATTCGTTGTATCAGCTGTTTCTTGTCAAAACACAAACTAAATTCTTTCTTGAATAATGCGATATCGGCAGGATCTGCCGCACTGAGTGCGCAATTGATCCATCAAGTATTACCACAGACGAATGTGGATATTATGGTGATTTCTAGCTTTATGCTTCTAGTGCCTGGACTTGCGATTACCAATGCGATTCGTGATACGATTGCAGGAGATTATGTTTCTGGCGTCGCAAGAGCGGTAGATGCCTTTTTGTGCGCTATTGCCATTGCGGTAGGGGCTGGTTTTGTGATGTATTTTTGGATATAGGGGAATGAATTATGGTATACGTTATTTTAAAAGCAGGAATATCTTCATTCCTTGCTAGTTTAGGGTTTGGTTTTCTATTTAATATTAAAGGAAGAAATTTATGGCTAGCCGGTGTTGTAGGTGCCATTGGAGGTACTTGTTATAAGGTGGGACTGTATTTAGGTTGTTCTGAAATATTATCCAATTTCTATGGAGCTTTAGGCTTAGCCTTCGGATCAGAAATATTGGCTCGTCAATGTAAGACGCCAGTCACAACATTTTTAGTTTGTGCATTGATTCCATTGGTTCCTGGAGGCGGTATGTATCGTACGATGCTTGCGGCTATTCGTGGGGATGCTCAAAACACACTAAATATGGGGCTTCAAACGTTGAGTATTGCGGGTGTTTTGGCTTTGGGAATCCTATTGGTTTCCACGATTATGCGTGTGTATTATTTGGAAAAGAGAAAGTTTTTAGAAAAAAAGTAAAAAAGTACTTGCAATTATAAAAATACATGGTATTATATATGAGCGTCTTGGGGATATGGGCCTGTAGCTCAGGTGGTTAGAGCGCACCCCTGATAAGGGTGAGGTCGTTGGTTCAAGTCCATTCAGGCCCACCATGATTTCTTTAGACGCTTGATATGATGGGGTGTTAGCTCAGCTGGGAGAGCACCTGCCTTGCACGCAGGGGGTCATCGGTTCGATCCCGATACGCTCCACCAAATATAAAATTTAACTGCTTATGCAGTTTTTTTTTATATCTTTTTTATTCTATGGTATAATCATAAGTAATCGGATGATTAGAAAGCTGAGTAGATTGTATGGAAAAAGATTTTTACGAAGAATTCGAAGATATGGAAGCTGGTATTGACCAAAAAGAGGCTCTTGTCGAAGAATCAAAAAAAGTTGATGAAATTGAAGATTTCAGTGAAGCAGTACGCTTTGTGAATGATTTGAAAAAAAGATGGAGAAAGACTGGCTTTGGTGAGTCTTTAGCTGAAGAAAAATTAAGAGAAGAATTTGAAGCAAATATTGAAAAAGTATATGAAAAACAGAAGGAGTTGTCTCAAAAGGTTGTTGATGTAAAAGAAGCATTGATTAAAGAGGCTGAAAAAACTTCTTTATCAGATGATTTCAAAAAGGCAACAGAAAAAATGACATCATTAATGGATGAATGGAAAGCTGCTGGAAATGCTGGAAAGAAAACAGATGATGAATTGTGGGAACGTTTCAATGCAGCTCGTCAGAAGTTCTATGATCGTAAACACCAAAATTGGGAAAATAGAGCAGTTCAATTTGAAAATGCCAAAAAGGTAAAAGAAGATTTAATTGAAAAGGCCAAAGCTTTACAGGATTCTGAAGAATGGCAAAAAACGAGTGCTAAATATAAAGAATTAATGGATGCATGGAAAGCAGCTGGAAATGCAGGACGTGAATTTGATGATGATTTATGGAATGCATTTAATGAGGCACGTCAAAAATTCTACGCAAAGCGTAATGAATTCTATGAAAAATTACATGCAGAACACGATGAAAAGTATGCTGAGAAACAAGCTTTAGTTAAAGAAGCAAAATCAATCGCTGGTTTAAAGGAATATACTCGTGAACAAACTGTAATGATGAAAGAATTATCGAATAAATGGAAATCAATTGGTTTCTGTGGAAAAGATAAAGAAGATGAAATTTGGAATGAATTCAGAGGTGTCATGGACGAATATTTTGCAGGGTTAAAAGAAGCTAGTGAAAAGCGCCGTGCAAATTGGCGTGAGCATATGCAAGAAATCATTTCTCGTAAAGAGGAGCAAATCGCAAATCAAAAACGTCAAATCAAACGCCTTCAAGATGATATGACTGGTTTAGTAAGTGAAGCAACAGTGGCTGATTTACAAGATCAGGTAGAAGATAAAGAAGACTTCATTAAACAACTTGAACAAGAAATTGAAGATATTGAAAAGAAATTAGCAGAGTAGTCTATCTACTCTCTTTTTCTTGAGGTTTATTATATGAATTTTCATGAATGTATGAAGCTATTTTATCCAGAAACAAAAATTATATTATACAATCAAAAAAATGAAGTTATACTAGAAGGACTAGTAAAAGATATTCGTAAAGAATGCGAGCAATATCATAATGTAGAGGTAACCTTTGTATCAGGAAGAGCGGATACAACGGGATTAAAAATCTGGTTAGACGTATAAAAAGAAGCTATCAGTCGATTTTGGCTGATAGCTTCTTTCTTAATATTTCATATCACTTTTTATGACATCGTGATCTTTTAATAGTTTTTCAATAACAGTTCCCTTGATTGCCTTTAGAACTGGTTTTTTGAATACGTTTAGTGGTCCAAGGTTAATTTCAAGTGGCGATTTACCATCCATTAATTTAACGCTTGAATCTAATAATTCACGTACGTCGTATACGCTGCCCCAAACTTCTGGAACACCACGATCGACACCTAATAATCCATAAACAGCTTCCATTGCGGTACGTACTGAATATTCAGTTGTGAAGACTGTATCTCTTGGTGTGTCGGCAAACTGTCCAAGGAATGCGAAGTTTACACATCCATCAGGAATGACATCAGGACGATCTCCCTTAGTTCTTGGCATGAAGAAGGCTGTGATGTAAGGCATCATTGTAGGTACACAACGAGCTGAGTTTGTAGCTAATTCTTCGATCTGATCTGTTGGAACACCCAAGTGATATAACCATTCTTCTGTGATTTCTTTACCTGTACATTCTTTCATAGGTTTCTTAATGTAGTCACCATCTACATCAGTGAATAATCCATATACCCAAACACATACTTTGTTTGGATCTTGGTTCTTGAATTGTCCTTGACGATTGATTGTCCAGCTTAATAACCAACTAGAATCTCTACATGTTACGATACCACCTGTAACAGTTTTTCCACTGCGAGGATCACGTTTACAAATGTTTGTAATATAAGGAATGATCTTGTCATCTAAAGTTGTAACTGTGGCAGATTCCCAGTTTGTCTTGGCAATGTCGGAACAGAATTTTTCTGGATGCCCAAAGCTTGGGTCTTGTTTAGCAATGTTTTTCCATAAGCTCCAGCATCCGCTCGTTCTTACTTCTGCATCTCCATTAGGCGCATGGTCTTGGTCACCATAGATAGTTCCTTCTGTACAACTTCCGTTTGTGACGAATACTAAGTCGTTTTCTGTTAATACAATGCCAGTTTCTGTTCCGTTGACTTTACATTCAATTGTCTTCGCAATCTTTTTATCACCCACAAATTCAAATTCAACATTTGTAACTTCTGTATTGAATTGGAAGTCTACACCATGAGCTTCTAGATATTTTTGCATAGGAAGAATCAATGATTCATATTGATTGTAACGAGTGAATTTTAAAGCACTGAAATCAGGAAGTCCTGAAATGTGGTGAATGAATCTTTGGAAATATAGCTTCATTTCTAGTGCTGAGTGCCAGTTTTCAAACGCAAACATACTTCTCCAGTACATCCAGAATGTAGAATCAAATACTTCTTCATCAAATACATCTTCAATTGTTTTATCGTACAAGTCTTCGTCTGGTGTCATGAATAATTTCATGATTTCCATAGCGCCTTTAGTACTTAAATCGAATTTACCATCTGTGTGAGCATCTTTACCTTGGTTGATTGTAGCACGACATAATGAGTAGTTTGGATCATGTTTGTTTAACCAATAATATTCATCTAGAACGCTAGCACCTTCAACTTCTAATGAAGGAATGCTTCTGAATAGATCCCATAAACATTCGAAGTGATTTTCCATTTCGCGTCCTCCACGCATAACATATCCACGAGTAGGATCATAGATACCATCGCAAGCACCTCCGGCAATGTCCATAGCCTCTAATACGTGAATGTTTTTTCCTGGCATTTGTCCATCACGTACCAAGAAGCAAGCAGCAGCTAAGGCAGCCAATCCACTACCAACGATATACGCATTCTTATTATCTACACCAGCTGGTTTTTCTGGTCGAGCAAAAGCTTCGTAGTTTCCGTTTGTGTAGTAAATACCCTTTGAATTTTTTTCGTATTTTCCACGTTCCGTATTACGATATTCATTTGTCGTCTTTTTTTCTTCTTTTTTCTTATCGTTCATTTTTTTTGCAGTAAATAAAGCAGCGCCTGTTGCTGCAGCGGTAAGGCCTGCAATGCCTAATTTTACATTATTCTTTGACATATACATGTCCTCCTTTTTCTTTATGGTTACATAATAGGGAGATTCAAAATTAAAAACCATAAACAAAAAAAGCAAGATGATAATTTTTTTATCATTTTGCCTCATTTGTAAAGTTGGAAATAGAATTTGCGATAGAACCATGTAAAGTGTTGGCCATATTATAGACGATTTCATGATAATCTTCACACATACCTTTATGGATCCAATCAAGCATGATCCCTACAAAGCTATACTTATAGAAATCCGCAATAAATTGAATTTGTTCTTCAGTGATATCGGTTCCTTGGGCTTTTTCTCTAACAACACCCAAAATTAAGTCGTGTACAGTTGTAAACAGAAAGCGTTCAATACTGTCCTGCGTTGTTGTGTGATATACATTCAAGATGAATGGCTTGTTTTGTAAGACAGCTTCAAAAATAGATGTTAGTCCTTCTTGCCAAGTATCATAGGTTTTATTTCCCTTAAGTGCATTTGTGGCATCATAAATACAAGACCATTCAACTAGATCATAAATATCTTTGAAGTGATAGTAGAAAGACATTCTTGAAATGCCAATATCGTCCGTTAGATCTTTGATGGTAATCTTATCAAGAGGCTTCTTTAATAAGAATCTTTTTAGGGATTGCTCTAAAGCTAATTTAGTTAAGTTTGACATAATTCTATGTTATAAAAAAAAGGGTCTCCCGTCAATTCTTAGGAGACCATGAACATTAAATTCTGAGTGGCTGTAACAAACAGAATTTCTTGCCTCACGCTGTAAATGAGGCCCTTTGAATATTGTAGATGTGCTTCTCTCAAGCACACTTACACTATAGTCTTGTCATTTGTTAATATAATCAAAAGATTTTGTGAAATTTTGGGAATTAAACATAGCATATTTGTAGGCGTTAAATAAAGCTATGAAAATATATGTCTTTGATTTAAAGTATAAGTAGAAAAAGAAGGAGATAACTATATGCATATTTCAATTGATGAATCGCAAATGAGTGTATTTTTTTTGGATTGTTTTCGTTTTTGTTTGGATGGTACAGAATATAATGTTCTTCTAAATACGCGGGATGTGGATGTGTATGAATATGAAATTTGGAAAAGAGATAATAGAGAAATATCTTTGATGAAAATAGTGACTTTATCACTAGATGAATTTAAAGAATATTATTTTGCGGATGAAAGAACAACGAATTATGAGATTGTAAACCAAGTGATTCTTCCTGCAATTAAAAAAATGATATGACAAAAAGTGTTTTATTTATCGTGTTTAATGATGAATAGAGCACTTTTGTTTATTGGAAAATACTTTACGAATAAACTATTTGGGTTTATACTTTTTAGTAGATAAACAACTTTCTAAACTAAAAATAACAAACTAATAAAAGCATAAAACTAAGGAGAATTACTTATGCAAAAAAGAACTACGAATTATTCATTCCAAAAATTTGGGGATGTATTTTATTCTGTGAATCATAATTCTGGGCATTTGGTTGATTATGTTGAAAACGATTTTAAAATCACAAACAAGACGTTCGATTCTTTTTATTATTCAAGTGATCCTGTATATTTGGATACAAAAAGCGGAATAATCATGCTTGTGGTAAGTAAGGATGGGAAAAAGTTTGAAGAATATGTAATCCATCGTGTTGTTCGTTTAAAACCAGATATTTATTTTAATTATGTTTCTATTTCGCGAGAAAGTGTGCTTCAAATTTATTATTCGAGTCATGGGATGAATCAAAAGATGATGGAGGCTCCGTATTCTTATCAGGCTTTGGTTTCGAAAATGAATTTAAAAGAAATTTTTACATGTTTTTATCAAGTGCGTAAATCAAATTATATATTCCCTGGAGAAACACATGATTATTATGAATTGACATATATAGATCATGGAACCTTGGATACAACAGTAGATGGTAAAAAGTTTAGACTTCAAAAATATGATTTGATTTTATATTACCCAGGACAATTCCATACACAAAGCACGGATAGTCTGAGTACTTGTTCTTATTTGACCATTACTTTTGATATGGAAAATAAACTGGATGGGGATTTAAAAAATCGTGTATTCCATACACGAAAAGATATCTATTCCGTTCTATCCGAATTTATGAAATCAATTCAGTCTGATGGTCATTTGAATTCGGAACTTGTATTATTGTATTTGAAACAAATCTTGATTCTTCTATATCAATTTGATGATGAAAGAGACGAAACACAGATTATTACGACAAATCCAATGCAGGAGCATTATGAGAGTACATTATTAAATGAAATCTTGGTGTTTATCAACAATAATGTTTATAAACAGTTTACCGTAGAGGATTTGTGCTTGAAATTTTCGATTTCTAGATCAAGCTTACAGAATTTATTTAAATCGAATATTCATATTACGCCAAAACAATATATTTCAAATGTAAAATTGAATCAGGCAAAAATTATGATTCATGAACATAATCAAACGATTTCAGAAATATCCGATATTTTAGGCTTTACTTCTATTCACTATTTTTCAAGGAAGTTTAAGCTGCAATATGGCATTTCCCCAACTGATTATGCCAAGAGTATTTCACAATAAGTCCAGAAATGGACTTTTTTCTTTACATAAATATCAATTAATAGTGTATGATATGTTCATGAAAAAAAATCAAATGTTAATGACATCTGGAATAATATGGAAACAAATGCTTTTATTTGCCTTTCCTGTATTTCTAGGCAATTTATTTCAACAACTTTATAACACGGCAGACTCCGTAATTGTAGGGAACTTTTTAGGCAGTTCTAGCCTTGCAGCTGTTACTTCGTGTGGTGAATTGATTTTTCTTTTGACAAGTCTATTCCAAGGAATTTCTGTTGGAGCTGGTGTTGTGATTGCACGCTACTTTGGTGCAAAAGACATGGAAAAGATGCAGAATGCGATTCATACACTTATGGCGTATGGAGTGATTTTTGGAATTGGTCTAACTGTGTTTGGATACTTGTTGGCACCCATTCTTTTAGGCTGGATGGGAACACCAAAGAATGTAATTCATTTATCTACATCGTATCTACAAATTTACTTTTTAGGATCATTAGGTATGATTCTATACAATTCTTGTGTAGGTATAATGCAGTCAGTAGGTGATAGTAAGCATCCACTGTATTTTTTGATCGCATCAAGCTGTGTAAATATCGTATTGGATATTGTATTTGTGGCATGCTTTCATATGAATGTAGAAGGAGCTGCCTTGGCTACGATTTTATCGCAGTTTTTAAGTGCTATTCTTTGTTTGTATCTATTGATTCGGACAAATGAAAGTCATCAGGTACATCTTTCTAAGATTCGTATACATGCTGATGTAGGTAAAGAAATATTAGAAATGGGTATTCCTACGGGGATTCAGAATAGCTTGATTTCAATATCCAACGTAGTTGTACAATCCAATATTAATACCTTTGGATCATTGGCTATGGCAGGCATTGGTACGTATACAAAAATTGAGGGTTTTGCGTTTTTACCCATCACTAGCTTTATGATGGCACTGACGACTTTTGTTTCACAAAATAGAGGTGCAAGAGAATTTGATCGAGCAAGAAAAGGAGCTCGGTTTGGACTAACTTGCTCGGTAAGCTTAGCTGAAATCATAGGGTTATTGATTGCGCTGTTTGCCGCTCCATTGATGCGCTTGTTTGCGAATGATCCACAAGTTATACAATATGGAGTTGAACGCGCACATTATGCAACGATACTATTCTTTTTATTAGCGTATAGTCATGGTGTGTCGGCTGTGCTTCGTGGTGTAGGAAAGTCTATAATTCCAATGGTTGTCATGCTTGTGTGTTGGTGCTTTGTAAGAGTGACCTTATTAACGGCATTGAATATGATGTTCCATAATATTGTATTTGTATATATGATCTATCCATTCACTTGGTCTTTATCAAGTGTTGTGTTCTTCTTGTATTATCGAAAAATTAATTGGCAAGAATAAAAGAAAACCATTCTAGTGTTGGTGTCTAGAATGGCTTCTTTTTTTGTTTATTATTATTTTTTTTAGGAGAGAGATATGAATATTGGTTTATTTTCTATATTCATTTGTCTTATCTTTAAGACATCTATAGAATACCATCCCATGTTGTCATAAATTTAGTATAACTTTGGTAAATATTGTGAAATCAGAATTAATTATGTGAAATTATCAAAATTTAGAAAAACCTCTATTTATTTCGTATATGAGATAGGAGGTGATTCAAACACATGAATAAATCAAAAGACAAAACAATGAAGGAGTTTCTAGAAAACAATGCCTATTTTGTCGACTTCTTTAATGCATACTTTTTTGATGGAGAAAGAGTTCTTAAACCTGAAAACTGTATGGAACTTGATTCAGAGATGAATGATTCGCATATGAATCTAGAAAAGCATGTGGATGTCATACGTAAGTACAATGATGGAAATCTTTATAGTGCATTCATCATTGAGAATCAAAGTTGTGTGGATGCTTCGATGGTTGTAAGAGCTGCAACATATGAGTTTGTAGCTTATGACCGAATGTTAAAGAAGTTAAAGAAGAATAAGGTAGAAGAAAAACTACCCATGGTACACATTCTAGTATTCTATACAGGAGAAAGGCCTTGGCGTGCAGCTAGGCAATTATCAGAACTCGTGGATGTGGATGAGAGATTCAAATCTTATTTCCATGACTATCAAATGAATCTGATTGAAATCACAGGAAAGACTTCATATAATTTTAATGAAGAAGACGTACATAATCTATTCTACATATGTCGAAGCATATATGATCAGTCTATTTATGAAGGAACAATCAATGACTTTGGGGTTGTGAAAAGTAGCGTATTAAAGGTAGTGAAGACGTTGACGGATGTAGAATGGCTGGATTTAAAGGAATTAGAGGAAAAGGAGGAGATTGAGATGTGTGAAGCTGAAAAGAGATGGCTGGAAGTAAAGTCAAAGGAATGGGAAGCTGAAGGAATAAGAAAAGGAATAGAACAAGGTATTGAAAAAGGAATTGAACAAGGCAGTGAGAAAAAAGAACTTGAGATGTATCAAACGATGGTAGACAAAGGATTCAGTGTTTCAAGTATCGCATCCATCTTCTCAGTAAGTGAAGAGTCGATTAAAAGGCTATTGATGAAAGCTTAGAATAATTGTTAAGTCATTCATTTTGAATGGCTTCATTATAAAATGGGGAGGGAATATGAATAAGAATATAAAAAGAATAAGCGTAGTATGTCTATGTATATTATTGAGTGGCTGTAGTATGTTTCAATCAGCATTTAATGATATAAAGGGAAATCTAGTTGGGAATGGATATACTATATATACATATGATAATTATGGCAGTGAAGTCATGGAGACTAGTGGTGATAAAATTAGTATTACGGGTAATGCAGTAGAGAATACTTCTTATGATGAAAATGGTCAAGTTGTTCGTGGTTATGAATTGTCAAGCATAATTACGATTACAGTAGATGGAAAAGAGATTGAGTCCTGTGGAGATACATGCATATTTGAACAAAATGGATTAACACCAGATGTTGATTTTACGCAAGAAAATATTGATTCAAATACACATGGGCAATTATCGGATAATACTTCGGTCGCACGTTTTATTAATAAATATAAAAATATGTTTGGCAAGGGAAGAATTGTGGTTATTAAGTCGCAATTAGGACAGCCAATTACTGCATATTCTGGAGATAAGGTATATTGGAAGATTCCAGATAACTTGCCAAAGATGACTAAGCTTATGATTGATGGAAAAGCTTTGTATATTCATCGAGCAAATTTTCAGATCATTGATAAAGAACTATTGGATTAGGAGGAACGGAATATGAAAAAACAAATGAGCAGTGCAAAAGCACCAAAGGTATTAGGCCCCTATTCAGCAGGAGTAGCTACAGAAGGGCTTGTATTCTTGTCAGGGCAGCTTGGGATTGATACAGAAGGAAATTTAGTAAGCGTAGATGTAGTTGAACAAACAAAGAAGGCATTTGAAAATATTGGTGTATTACTTGAATCAGAAGGACTAACATATGATGATGTTGTCAAGACAACCATTTTATTGGATGATATGAATGATTTTGCGAAAGTGAATGAAGAATACGCAAAATATTTTAAGGGTGTATTCCCAGCAAGAAGCTGTTTTGAAGTGGCGAAACTTCCTAAAAATGCTAAGATTGAAATCGAGTGTATCGCAATCAAAAAATAGTTTAAATATAGATGCTGTAAATGTGGTTCATACTTGGATTGTAATGAAGAATTTTCTTATTGAAAAATCCATGAATTATGGTAGTATATATGAAAGAAAATTGGATTTGAAAAGGGGCTTTTTGAATCCATTTTTTTAAGGTCATAAGGAGGATTATATGAACAAAAATTCGTTGTTATCCATGAGAGATCTGTCAGTTGAAGACATCTATAGCATTCTAGATGATGCTAGACTTTTTAATAGTTCCTTTAAAGATTGGCAATTACCAATGCAGAAAGCATTGGTTGCTAATCTTTTTTTTGAGGCATCAACTCGTACACATTTCTCATTCGAAAGTGCGCAGCACCAATTAGGATGCCAGGTAGCTGATTTTGCGGCTGGAGCATCCAGTGTCACAAAGGGAGAAACACTTTATGACACAGTAAAAACATTTGAATCAATGGGGTATGACATGGTGGTTATCCGTCATCCTCAAGATGAATATTTCAAGGAATTGGAAAATATCAATATTCCAATTCTAAACGCTGGAGATGGTGCAGGAAACCATCCGACACAATGCTTGCTTGATTTATTAACTATGCAAAATGAATTTGGCACATTAGAAGGCTTAAATGTGGTTATCTGTGGGGATATTTTACACTCAAGAGTAGCAGCTAGTGATAAAGAAGCTTTAGAAAAATTAGGATCTACCGTTCGCTTTGCCGGGCCAAAAGAATGGGAAAGACCAGGTTATCCAACAATCGATTTTGATGAAGCTGTTGAATGGGCAGACGTAGTCATGATGCTTCGTATTCAGAAGGAAAGAGGCTCTGGAATGGCTGGTATGACTGATGAAGAATATCTTGAAAACTATGGTCTTACAAAAGCTCGTTATGCAAGAATGAAAGACAAAGCGATTGTAATGCATCCAGCTCCAGTAAACCGTGGAGTTGAAATTGATACAGATTTAGTTGAAGCTGAGAAATCAAGAATTTTCGAACAAATGCACAATGGTATGTTAGTTAGAAAGGCAGTTATTAAGCGTGGATTTGGTTTGGCTCCATTTAAGGAGAAAAAATAAGTATGCGTTTAATAAAAAATGGTCAAGTTTTAATTGACAAACGTGTTGAAAAGAAAGATATTTTAATTGATGAAGGAAAGATCATTCAGATTGATGATTCTATTTCAAAAGACTGTGAAACAATAGATGCTTCAGGCTTAACTGTAATTCCAGGCTTGGTTGATGTACACGTACATTTTAGAGAACCAGGACACACTGAAAAAGAAACGATTCATACAGGCAGCTTAGCGGCAGCACACGGAGGATTTACTTCTGTATTTGCGATGCCAAATGTTATTCCTTTTCCAGATGATGTGGATACAATAAAAGACTATCAACAATTAATTGATAAAGAATCCGTCGTACATACATATCCTTATGCTTGTATTACTCATGAAGAAGCAAGTAAAGAAGTAGTGGATATGAAAGCTATCAAGAATTTAGGAATTCGTTGGTTTAGTGATGATGGTGTAGGTGTGGCTACATCTGAAATCATGAAAGAAGCCATGAGGAACGCAAAAGAAAATGACTGCATGATTGTAGCTCACACAGAAGATATGCGTTATCGTAGACCAGGTGCTTGTGTACACGACAGTGAAGTTGTGACATCAAAGGGTTGGCTAGGAATTCCAAGTGCTTGTGAAAGTGCACAATTGATTCGTGATTTAGAACTGACAAAAAAAGTAGGAAATGCGTATCATGCATGTCACATTTCAGCTAAGGAAAGTGTGGAAGCACTAAAAGACGCAAAAGCATCTGGATTAAATGTAAGTGCTGAAGTTACAGTACACCACTTATTATTAGAAGATAAGGATGTGGTTGGACCAAATTGGAAAATGAATCCACCATTAAGAAGTCATGAAGATCGTATGGCTTTGATTGAAGGGTTGGAAAATGGAACATTGGATTGCATTGCCAATGACCATGCTCCACATACCTATGAAGAAAAGAAACGTTCGATGGATAAAGCACCATTTGGCATTGTTTCATTAGAAAGTGCGTTTGCCTTGTTGTATACAGAATTTGTTCACAGACAAAAACGTTGGACTTTGGCTCAACTTGTAAACTGGATGTCAGCAGCTCCTGCAAAGCGTTTTGGCTTAGAGAATGTAGGACAAATCAAAGAAGGATATAATGCAGATTTAGTCTTAGTAGATTTAGAACATGAATCATTGATTGACATAGATACATTTGAATCTATGGGTAAAAATACGCCATTTAATGGTTGGAGCGTGAATGCGCAAGTAAAAGAAACCATCGTAGATGGAAAGACTGTGTGGAAAGGATAAAACATGGAAATGTATTAATGACAATTGATGATGAGAATAAACAAGAAGCACTAGAATTGGCGAAACGCTTCGCAAATATTGGATATGGAATCTATGCAACAAAGGGTACGGCAGACTTATTTGAAGCTGAAGGATTGTATGTTCATCGTGCTAGTAAGATTGAAACAGAAGATGGTAAAAACGTTTTAGACATTATTCGTAATGGACATGTAAACTTTGTCATTAACACAATGTCTAATAAGAAGAACACAAGTGCTGATGGATTCTTGATTTGTCGTGTGTCTGCAGAAAATAACATTTCTTGTATGACAAGTTTAGATACAGCGAATGCATTAGTGAAAGGTTTAGAGTCATTGAGTTTCTCAATGATTTCTATGAATGAAATGGGGAAATAGTATGCAGGAATTTGCGAAGATTCTATCGAATGTCAAAATCGCAAAAGATATTTGGAAAATGGAATTGAAAACAGACTTAGCTAAAACAGCTAAGCCTGGTCAATTCATTGAAATCACAGTTCCAGGTTTCTATTTGCGTAGACCTATCTCGATTAGTGAAATTAAGGAAGATGTTTTAGTTATTATCTATAAAGTGCTTGGAGAAGGTACTTTAAAAATGACTGAACTTGAAGGAAAATTAGATATCTTTGGTCCACTTGGAAATGGTTTTCCAATTGAGGATAAAGAAGAAGTATTATTGATTGGTGGCGGCGTTGGTGTACCACCCCTATATGAAACAGCGAAACAATATTTAAATAAAAATTCACGTGTAACAGTTGTTCTAGGTGCAAACGATGCAGATAGTGTATTCTATGTGGATGAATTCAAGTCACTTGGGTGTGATGTATATATCGCAACAATGGATGGTTCATTAGGAACAAAGGGTACGGCATTGGATGCGATCAAAGAAAACAATGTAACATGTAAATTTGTGCTAAGCTGCGGACCTTTGCCTATGTTAAAAGCCATCAACGAACAATATAGTGAAGGATATATTTCATTAGAAGCACGTATGGCTTGTGGTCTAGGTGCTTGCATGGGTTGTGTTGTGAAAGATGTAGATGGACACTCATTACGTGTATGTAAGGATGGTCCTGTATTTGAGATGGGAAAGGTGGCTTTATAATGGATATTTCAGTAAAACTACCAGGATTAAATTTAAAAAATCCAATTATTCCAGCTAGTGGATGTTTCGGATTTGGAAAAGAATATGCCGAACTATATGATTTGAGCATATTAGGTGGCATCGCCATCAAATCAGCTACGCCACAAGAGCGTTTTGGAAATCCTACACCTAGAATTGCTGAAACACCTATGGGAATGTTAAATGCGATTGGACTACAAAACAAGGGTGTAGATTCAATTATTGAAAATGAACTTCCATTCCTTGCACAATATGATACAGAAATCATGGCCAATGTTGCTGGTGCATGTGAAGAAGATTATGTTGAAGTTATCAAGAAATTGAATGATCAGCCTGTTATTAAGGCTTATGAATTAAATATTTCTTGTCCCAATGTAAAACATGGTGGTATTGGTTTGGGTACAAAGCCTGAACTTGCAGCACATGTGACTAAGATTTGTAAGGAAGCAGCTACAAAACCTGTATATGTGAAGTTATCACCTAATGTAACGGATATTGTAGAAATTGCCAAAGCCGTTGAAGAAGCCGGTGCAGATGGTATTGTATTGATTAATACACTAATGGGTATGCGTATTAATTTGAAAACAGGGAAACCATTGCTTGCGAATGTGACAGGTGGTCTTTCGGGTCCTGCCATTAAGCCAGTGGCTCTAAGAATGGTATATCAAGTAGCACAGGCCGTAAATATTCCAATCATTGGTGTTGGTGGAATTACTTGTGCAGAGGATGTATTGGAATTCTTAAATGCGGGGGCAAGTGCTGTTGAAGTTGGTGCTCAAAACTTTGTGGATCCTTATGTATGTCCAAAAATCATTGAGGATCTTCCAAAAGTATTAGAGAAATATGGATATAAAAATATTGAAGAAGCAGTTGGAAGGAGTTTTAAATAATGAGTAAAACAATTGTAGCATTAGATTTTTCGAGTAAAGAAGAAGTTGTAGATTTCTTAAAACAATTTAATGAACCAGTATATGTAAAGATTGGTATGGAATTAACATATGCGTGTGGTTTAGAAATGGTAAAAACAGTGAAGGAAATGGGTCATCACATTTTCTTAGATTTGAAATTGCATGACATTCCTAACACAGTTAAGGGTGGAATGAAAAACTTAGCAAACTTAGGTGTAGATATTGTCAATGTACACTGTGCTGGTGGTATTGCAATGATGAAGGCTGCTATCGACGGATTAAATGAAGGTGCTAAGGATGGAAAACGTCCTATGTGTATTGGTGTAACTCAGCTTACAAGCACGTCTAAAGAAGCTATGAATAACGAATTAGGAATTCCAGGTGAAGTGATTGATTGTGTTATTAAATATGCGAAGAATGCCAAAGAAGCAGGCTTAGACGGTGTTGTATGTTCAGTTCATGAAGCTAAGGCAATTCATGAAGCTTGTGGAGATGACTTCTTAACAGTAACTCCAGGTATTCGTTTGGCAAGTGATTCTAAGGATGATCAAAAGCGTGTTGCGACTCCTGCATTTGCGAAAGAACAAGGCTGTGATTATATCGTAGTTGGTCGTTCAATTACGAAGAGTGCTAACCCAGTTGAAACATATAAGGAAATTGAAGCAACGATGTCAAAATAAGGTGTGAGAAATCACATCTTTTTTTAACTTTATTATTGAAATTTTCATGATTTGTGGTAGTATACTAAGCAGAGAAATATAGTATTTTTTTCAAAAGGAGGATACGTATGATCAAGAATCCAGTTTTGTTTGTGAAAAAAACGTCAGTGATCGAGATGAATAGTATTCTTCGTAGTGCTATACTTTTTAATAGTTCCATTTAAAGATTGGCAATGCGTTTATTTGCTAATCTTTTTTTTGAGTAAATAAAAGAAAGGACAAATTATGGAAAGACTTTTAATTTTAGAAGATGGAAGCGTGTATCGCGGTATTGCCTTTGGTAGTGATAACTTCCAAATTGGTGAATTAGTATTTAATACTTCAATGACCGGTTATCAGGAAATTTTAACGGATAATTCATATTGTGGACAAATTGTAATGATGACATATCCATTGATTGGTAACTATGGAATTAATCGTGATGATAATGAAAGTATGGTTCCTTGTGTATTTGGATTTGTTGTGAAAGATTATTGCGAATATCCAAGTAACTTCAGATGTTCGGAAACATTGGATTCATTCTTAAAACGTGAAAATATTCCAGGAATTTATGATATTGATACGCGTGATATTACAAAGAAAATTCGTGATGTAGGTACCATGAAAGCGACTATGGCAAACGTGGATGCCGATGTGGATGCCATTGTTGCAGGTTTAAAAGCCGCTGACTTCTTACATGATCAAGTAGCTCGTGTTTCAACAAATAAAGTATTCCCAATTCCAAATCGTGGCAAAAAAGTTGTATTAATGGATTTTGGGGCTAAGTTAGGTATTGTTCGTGAACTATCAAAGCGTGGATGCGATTTAGTAGTAGTTCCATATGATACACCAGCAAGTACAATCATGTCATATTGTCCAGATGGAGTTATGTTGTCAAATGGTCCTGGTGATCCTACGGATGTGGCAGTCGCAATTGAAACCATCAAAGAATTGATTCCTCAAACAGTTGTATTTGGAATTTGTTTAGGTCATCAGTTGATTTCTTTGGCTTGTGGTGCAAAAACATATAAATTGAAATTTGGACACCGTGGAGCAAACCATCCAGTTGTAAATTTATCAACTGGTAAAGTGGAAATTACTTCTCAAAACCATGGTTTTGCGGTAGATATTGATAGCTTGAAGGATACTCGTTTGGAAATGACACACCAAGCATTAAATGATAAGAGTTGTGAGGGTGTTCGTCATAAAGACTATCCTTGTTTTGCGGTGCAATATCACCCAGAAGCAAGTGCAGGACCAGAAGATTCTCGTTACTTGTTTGATCAATTTATTGAATTAATGGAGGAGAATAAAAATGCCTAAACGTACAGATATCAAAAAAATCTTAGTTATCGGTTCTGGCCCAATTATCATTGGTCAGGCTGCTGAATTCGATTATGCTGGAAGCCAAGCATGTCAATCTCTTCGTGAAGAAGGATATGAAGTTATCTTAATTAACTCTAACCCTGCCACAATCATGACAGATACAGCGATTGCGGATCGTGTTTATATTGAACCTTTAACAGTAGACTTCGCAAAACGTGTTATTTATAAAGAAAGACCAGATGCTATTTTAGGATCATTAGGTGGTCAAACTGGATTGAACTTAGTTGTAGAATTACATGAAGATGGAATTTTGGATGAGTTTGGTGTAGAAATTTTAGGTACAGACTTACATGCGATCAATCGTGCAGAAGACCGTGAATTATTCCGTTCTTTAATGCAGGAAATCAATGAGCCAGTGCCAGAAAGTATGATTGTTCATACTGTAGAAGAAGCTGTTGAATTCGCAAATCGCGAAGGGTATCCATTAGTTGTTCGTCCAGCTTATACACTTGGTGGAACTGGTGGAGGTTTTGCCGATGATGAGGCTGAGCTTCGTGAAATCTGTGATTCAGGTTTAAAGGCAAGTCCAGTACATCAGTGTTTGATTGAGCAAAGTATTGCAGGGTATAAAGAAATCGAATACGAAGTAATGCGTGATGCTAAAGATAATGCAATCGTCGTATGTAATATGGAAAATATTGATCCAGTAGGTGTACATACAGGAGATAGTACGGTTGTTGCGCCAGTTCAGACTTTGACAGATCGTGAAAACCAAATGCTTCGTAATGCATCTTTAAAAATCATTCGTGCATTGAAGATCTGTGGTGGATGTAACGTTCAGTTGGCATTGAATCCAGATAGTTTCAAATATTATGTCATCGAGGTTAACCCTCGTGTATCTCGTTCATCAGCCTTGGCAAGTAAGGCAACAGGATATCCAATTGCGAAAATCTCTGCAAAATTAGCTGTTGGTTTGGGCTTGGATGAAATCATTAACCCAATCACAAAAACTAGTTATGCATGTTTTGAACCAGCATTGGATTATGTTGTTACTAAATTTGCACGTTTCCCATTTGATAAATTCCCTAGTGCCGATCGTCACTTAGGAACACAGATGAAGGCGACTGGTGAAGTTATGTCAATTGGACGTAACTTTGAGGAATCTTTCTTAAAGGCTGTTCGTTCTTTAGAAATGAAAGTGGATCACATCTTCAAAAAAGAATTTGTTGGTATGACAAAGGATGAATTGCTTGAAAAAATCAAGAATCAAGATGATGAAAGAATTTTTGCGGTTGCTCAATGGCTTCGTGATGGATATGATATGGAAACGATTCATGCGGTCACAAAAATGGATTATTTCTTCTTATGTCATTTATTAAAAATCATTGATTTAGAAAAAATGATGATGGAGAATGTTAAGGATATTGATGTATTACGCAAATTAAAGAAAAATGGATTTGCGGATAGCTACATTGCGCGTAACTGGGATATGAAAGAATTCGATTTATATAATTTACGTAAAGAAAATGGAATCATTCCAGTTTATAAAATGGTAGATACTTGTGCTGGTGAATTCAAGAGTGCAACTCCATACTTCTACTCAAGTTATGATAATAAAAATGAATCTGAACGTACAGATCGTAAAAAAATCGTTGTATTAGGATCTGGACCAATCCGTATCGGACAGGGTGTTGAATTTGATTATGCGACAGTACACTGTGTACAGACTTTGCGTGAAGAAGGCTATGAAGCTATCGTTATCAACAACAACCCAGAAACTGTATCAACAGATTTCTCAATTAGTGACAAATTGTATTTTGAACCATTAACAACAGAAGATGTAATGCACGTTATTGATTTAGAAAAACCATTAGGTGTAATCGTTCAGTTTGGTGGACAAACCGCAATCAACTTAGCGGATTCATTAGTAGAACATGGCGTAAAGATTCTAGGTACTTCATTACACTCTATTGATTTAGCGGAAGACCGTCATGAATTTGAAGCTATGTTACATAAATTGGATATTCCTCAACCAAAGGGTGAGACAGCTGTAACTGTAGAAGAAGCGTTGGTTATCGCAAACAAGATTGGTTATCCGGTATTAGTACGTCCAAGCTATGTATTGGGTGGTCGTGCTATGGAAATTGTACATAATGATGATGAACTAAGAGTATATATGGCAACAGCTGTTAAGGAAATCAGTCATGATGCGCCAATCTTAGTTGATAAATATATTGTTGGTAAGGAATTAGAAATCGATGCGATTGCGGATGGAAAGAATGTATATATTCCAGGTGTTATGGAACATATCGAACGTGCCGGTATTCACTCTGGTGACTCAATTTCGGTATATCCAACTCAAATCATCAATCAGAAGGTTAAAGAAACTATCATTGATTATGGAACAAGAATTGGTGAAGGATTTGAATTCGTTGGTTTATATAACATTCAGTTTATTGTGGATAAAGAAAACAATGTATATGTATTAGAGGTAAACCCACGTTCTTCTCGTACCGTACCATTCTTATCTAAGATTACTGGTGTTCCTATGTCTCAGATTGCGACTAAGTGTGTACTTGGAGAAAGTATTGAAGACCAAGGATTAACACCTGGATATCATCCTGAAGATAAAGAAAGAGTATTTGTCAAAGCACCAGTATTCTCATTCGCAAAATTGCGTAGTGTAGATACAGTCTTAGGACCAGAAATGAAGTCTACAGGTGAGGCTTTGGGTAGTGATGTAAACTTAGAAAAAGCATTGTACAAGGCTCTTGTAGCTTCTGGAATCAATATTCCTTTACATGGAAGTGTATTGATGACTATTGATGATGAAAATAAACAGGAAGCATTAGAATTAGCTAAACGTTTCTACAACATTGGCTATGGTATTTATGCGACAGCAGGTACAGCTAAATTCTTAGAGGACAATGGATTATTTGTACATGTAGCTGCTAAGGTCAATGAGGATAATGGCAATGAAACTGTATTGGATATTATTCGTCATGGACATGTAAACTTTGTTATCAATACAATGTCAAATAAAGATAATTCTACAAGTAAAGATGGATTCTTGATTCGTCGTGTGTCTGCAGAAAATAACATTTCTTGTATGACAAGTTTAGATACGGCACATGCCTTAATTAAAGTATTGGAATCTTTGAGTTTCTCAATGATTTCTATGAATGAAATGGGTAAATAGAGTGTGAGGAATCACACTCTAATTTTTTATAAAAAAAATTAGCACTTAAGTGTTGACAGTGCTAAAAAAGTGACTATAATGATAATTGAAGTTAGAGATAAGTCAAAAGATATCCCGTAACTTGAAGATAGATTTCATAATCTAGTAATCAGGAGGCGATATTTATGAAGTACTATCCAATGTTTGATTTATTTGATGATTTCTTTACAGGAAACACTACAAGTGATGTCATGAAGACAGATATTGTGGAAAAAGATGGAAACTATGAAATGAGCATGGAACTTCCTGGAGTTAAAAAGGAAGATATCCAGATGGAATTAAAAGATGGATATTTGAAGGTAACTGCTACGCATGGTTCAAATACAGAAGACAAGGATGAAAAGGGTCGTGTCGTTCGTAAGGAACGTGTCAGTGGATCTTATTCAAGAAACTTCTATGTTGGTGAAGGTATTCATCAGGAAGATGTTAAGGCATCTTTCGACAATGGTGAATTGAAGATCGTTGTTCCTAAGGAAGCACCTAAACAGATTGAAGAAAACAAATTTATCCCTATTGAATAAGGTATCAGGAGGCGATATTTATGAAGTACTATCCAATGTTTGATTTATTTGATGATTTCTTTACAGGAAACACTACAAGTGATGTCATGAAGACAGATATTGTGGAAAAAGATGGAAACTATGAAATGAGCATGGAACTTCCTGGAGTTAAAAAGGAAGATATCCAGATGGAATTAAAAGATGGATATTTGAAGGTAACTGCTACGCATGGTTCAAATACAGAAGACAAGGATGAAAAGGGTCGTGTCGTTCGTAAGGAACGTGTCAGTGGATCTTATTCAAGAAACTTCTATGTTGGTGAAGGTATTCATCAGGAAGATGTTAAGGCATCTTTCGACAATGGTGAATTGAAGATCGTTGTTCCTGAGGAAGCACCTAAACAAGTAGAAGAAAATAAATTTATTCCAATTGAATAACTACAAGAATGCACCTATATGGTGTATTCTTTTTTTAAGGGGGGGAATTATGAAGATAGAGGTAATAAATGAAAAGCGTTTAAATCATATTCATTATTGTAGGGTACATAAAGAGAATCAGCAGCTATCGGGTTCTTTTTGGGTTCCTTCAAAATCAAAATCTAAGAATAAGAAGATGTTTAGTATCGAATTAAATGATAGTGATTTTTTGATTTGCGATCCTGAACATATTTTTAAACAAAAGATTTCAGGGAATAAGCCTAGTGAATGTATTCTAAATTTGATGAATATATTGATTCAAGAGGATATGGAGTTTCTTCAAAAATTAGAAATGAAACTTGAGAAAATAGAAGATCAGTTAATGTCGCATAAGGGATCACATTATGAATCACAAATCTTTGAAATGAGGAAAACGATAAGTACTTTTGATTCGTATTATGATCAGATGATTGAGGTTGTACAAAATTTGCAGGAATTTTATAATGATTCACATTTTGAAACACTAGAGAAAAGACTAACACGTCTATCGAATGTTACGGATCGTTTGGCAGAATATTCCATTCAGCTTCGTGAAATGCATCAAACACAAGTGGGGATGCGTCAGAATCAAATTATGCAGTTTTTAACGATTGTGACAACCATCTTTATGCCATTGACATTAATTACCGGATGGTATGGAATGAACTTTAGGGCTATGCCAGAATTAGATAGTGCCTATGGCTATTTCATTGTGATTGGAGTCTGTATATTGATCATTATTTTAGAAGTTATATATTTTAAAAAGAAAAAGTGGTTTTAACTATTAAAAACATCTGTTTAAGTGTATGATTTTGGTAGAGAGCAGGTGTTAGTATGTCTGTGAATGTTCGTATTATGCAGAAAGGTTTCTTTCGTAGAAAAAAGTTTATAATAGAAGATTTAGTTAAATTATCCCACTTATCTTTTGGAGTCATGGATGAAAATTGTCAATTAATTCCGAATCAGATAGGGAATCATACGATCTTGTTTGATCATAAATATCTTCAAAGAGGGATTGAAATCTATATTCAAAATCATGATATTTGTTTGAATTTAAGTCTTCCTACAAGTATGGATGAAATTCAATTGTTTTATTATTTAGTGCAAGTATATTGTGAATATATGGATACCAATGAATTTGTGAAAGACGATTGGCTAATGAATATAAAGGATATTGATTTGCAGATGGTGTATGATAAAAGAACGAGTGCGGATGCACTTATGGACTTGAAGAGTAAATTATCGGATCATAAGTATTTTGAAATTTTTGGCATTCTTCATCCGATTTCAATTGGGGAAAATGAATTGAATGATTTTGGCACAGATTTAGATTTGTTTGGGCAATATCTACATAATCAACAAACTTTGGATGCATATTATGCCACGCCAAGAATTTATAACGCGCACGGTAGAAGAATTGGTATGTATGCATTAGGAGCTGATATACTAACGATTCTTCCGATAGAGCCTTATGTGGTATTGAATCAAATTGAGGGGATAGAAGAATGGTATGTATTTATGAATGACAGCCTTGTGAAGTATCGTGATTTAATGAGCTTCATTAAAAAGTTTGATTATTATGATGCCAATCATAGAATGGTATGTTTATCGAAAGAAGATATTTCAGAGGCTTTAAATACACTCGCAATACAAAAACTATGAGCAGCTAATCAAATAGCTGCTCATTAACTGTATCTAGCGTTCCTTGAAAGAAATCATTTTTTCCTCCACCACGAACTTGATGTCTTTCTTTGAGTTGTAAGAATATATTTTTAGAGTTGGTCATAAAACGATAATTATCTTTTTGTTTAGAAACAAGTAAAACATAGTTGTCGCTAAAAGATACAAGCTTATTGTAGTAATACAATTGTGTATCACGATCCAATTCATCACATAGAACGATTTGGTTTTCTTTATGTTCGATAATTAAGTGATCAATCATCTCTTTGTTTAATTGTTTGATTCTTTGTTTCAAAGCATAATTTTCATCTAATACGCGTTGTACATTTGATGATAAAGCTTCTATATTTGAAGACAATTGATTGGAGATTTGAATAGCTTGATCATGTTTTAAGACATAATCTTCATAAGCAAGTTTTCCACATAAGAAGAATAGTCGTGTGCCTTTTTTGGTCTTCATCGATTTCACGATTTTAAACAATCCCACTTCAATCGTACTCTTTACATGGGGTGCGCAACATGCACATAAATCGACATCTTCAATTTCGACAAGGCGTGGTTTGGCTAAATCAAGTTTAGCTCGATATTCAATGTTGGAATAATCATCTAAGTAATAGGTTTTAACAGGTTTATTTGCGAAAATAACACAATTCACTAAAGCTTCAATTCTTTTGATTTGATCATGATTTAAATCCATCGCATAATCAGCGGTTATTTCATTGTAGCCTAGATGAAATCCAACGTTATCCACATTGAATACTTTGTGCATCAATCCAGAAAGAATGTGTTCTCCTGTATGGTGTTGCATGTTTGTGTAGCGATGAGTCCAGTCAATAATACCTTGTACATCACCATTTAATGCAGAGTGAGTATAATGATGAATTTCATCATTTATGATTTGAACATCCACCACGTCAATACCATTCAACGTTCCTTTATCACATGTTTGTCCACCTTCTTCAGGAAAGAAAAGGGTTTTGTCTAAGAGTATGTCATATAATTCATTCTTTTTAACACATGAAACGACGTAGGCATGAAATGTTGTTTGGTAGGGTTCTTGTTCGTATAGTTTAATTGTCATATATATCACCAAAATTAATCATAGCATAAGTGATTCAAATTTTGACAAATTATTAAAATCATATTAGACTTATATGGTTTGAACAAAGATGTTTTGCTTCCCAACCATCTTTAAAAAAACAGGAGGGTAAAAAATGAATAGAATTAAAACGGAAGTTAAAGAAGTGAGTGTGTTACTAAGAAGTATACCTTCACTTACGATGACACTTTTTATTGTTTCGGTCATCACCATGAATCTTTTGGCAAATAAAAGTATTAACTTGCCATTTAGCTTTATGGCACTTGATTGTGGAATTGTGGTAAGCTGGCTTTCATTCTTATGTATGGATGTCATCACAAAGCATTTTGGTCCTAAAGCTGCAACACAAGCATCATTTGTAGCTGTGTTGGTGAATTTAGGTATGTGCCTAGTCTTCTTCTTGGCATCAAAGATTCCTGGTGTATGGGGTGAATCCTATGTAGAAGGAGCAGAAGCTATTATTAATGGTGCATTAGACGGAACAATTGGTGGTACTTGGTATGTACTATTTGGAAGCACAATTGCGTTTATTGTTTCTGCCATTGTGAATAACTATACGAATTCCATGTTAGGAAAGATTTCTAACAACAACAGTAACTTTAAATCGTACGCATTCCGCTCTTATGTATCTACGGGTATTGGTCAGTTTTGCGACAATCTAACATTCGCGTTGATTGTGTCACACCAATTCTTTGGATGGACATTGGTACAATGTGTTGTGTGTGCCTTTACAGGTATGATTGTAGAAACGCTATGTGAAGTCATCTTCTCATATCCTGGTTTCAAGATCCTACAAAATTGGAAGAAGAATAAAGTAGGTAGAGAATATTTTGAATATATGAAAGAAAGCAGTCATTAAACTGCTTTTTCTTTTACCAATCAAAAAATTCTTCGTCATCATAGTTTGGATCATATTTGTTTTCATCTTCGATCATCTGATAAATCACGTAGTCTCTTAAATCTTCCAAACTCATTTCCATGACTTTCTTTTTGATTCGTTTATATTGTTCACGTTCTCTTTGTTCTCTTTCAGCTTGATATCTTAATTGTTCTTCCATTATATCATCTGCTTTTTTTAATGCTTCTGGGGAGACCGCAAAAGCTAATGCGACTTTGTGTTTACACACAACTCTTCTTCCTTCTGCATGGGGACAATCGCAAGTGGATTTTCTAGGATGCGCAAAGTCAATTCTTACATGGTAATCTTCGCAACCGGATACAATGGCTGAATATGTAGTGCCATCAAATCTTTGAATGTTCTTTACACGCCCTTCTTTAAAATATTCATAGCCACGCCAGTAAGAACGATAACTGGCATCATTAAGTAGTTTATCGACCATATAATAGCCTCCTTTTCTTAATATGAACATGTCTCAAGCTGTGATAATAATGCTTTTGTACAATTATAGGTATTTAGTCTTTGCGTTGTTTCTAGGATGCCTGTTAATATTTCTTTCGTATCTTCATCGACCAATTCACCATTTGGTTTGTAGTCATATATGATGATTGGCTCAACAATATAAACACCTTCGCATGCATCTTCTAAATAAATCGCATAATGTGTATCGCTAATTGTATATAGATACATATATTCTTCAGATTCATTATAAGTACATGAAAGTACGGTGCCTATTGGATATTTTTGACTAAATGAAATAGAATGGTCTGAATCGTTGTTAACTAAATTTTTCTCAATGTCCCTTAAAATATTTCGCACAACATCCAAAGCTGTTTTTTGAATGATCTTTAATTCTTCTTTCATGCATTCAAATCGTAATTGATCTACAACATCTAATTCTTTGGCATGGATTGGTACAACTTTATTTTTATGATTTTTAGAATTGATTTTTAAACCAAACTTTTTTTTATTGTAGGTATACAGATACACATATTTAATTTCATCAAAACGACTTTCTAGAATGCTTCCAACTGGAAATTCTAATTCATAAGGCAAAAGCATTGTGTTCTCAATGGATTTTAATCGTTTGTTTAGATATTCCATATGAATGTTATCTTGATCAATTAAAGACCTATAGATAGAAGCACATTGTTGTTCGGTAAATACAATATAAGTAGCTTTATCCATATTGAGTTTAAATTCAATAAGTTCGCATGTGTGATTTTTAAATTTGTTGTAGTCAATACCATAAGATGTGTGGTCACAATCAAATAAATAGATGATCCATGGCTCTTCAAAAATAATGGTTCCAGGTGTTAATTTACGTTCATATTGTTTTTTCTTTTCTTTTGGCTTAGGTTTATTCAATTGTTTATTTACCCAATCATTTCGACAAGTGCAGGATACTTCAATTAAATTATTGATATCTAAATCTTCAAATGTATATGTATTCGAGAAATCTATAGAGCGTGGAATGTTTTTGAACCGAAAATATTTAGAATCGGTTAATTCGCCACCATTTATACACTTATACATTTCATATTTATTATCTTTCTTTTCATTAAAGTAATAGTAAGACTTATTGATTTTAAAAATATCACCCTTATGAATGGGTATTTCCATATCAAAATTTAATATAGCTTTGTTTCGAATATTGGCATAGGCTTTTAATTCTCTGGCAATTTGGCGTACACAATATTCATCTAATTCTTTATAGATATATTGGATATGCGCAATTGGAATGACATAAGCACAGTCAAATTGCACAACAGAATCTTTGTATCGAACGTTTTCAGAATCATATACCTCATTTGTAAATATATGTTTTTCGTATGATCTTAAGTGTTTAGGATGTGTAGCACATGCATATCCATAAAGTTCATCCTTTCCTTTTTTCACAATTAAAAAAGGCCTTGTTGTATGTCCTTCAGGAATGGCTTTTAAAGCTTTATCTGTAACTGGCATTGTGCAATATACTAGATTACCAATAGATATATGATTAAAAATATCTTCTTGCCAATCTTCATATGCATGTTTGGATTTAAATCCAATATTACAAATATTCGCACCGATTTTTAAATACTTCTCCTGTTGGAGTGTACACTTATTTTGTTTTGTTTGTTCCTCATGTTTATAGAATAAACTTCTAATAAACGCTTGGATAGATTTAAAATACCCCATTATTTTCTTGTTCATGTCGAGTCCCTCGTTCAAGCCAACCATATCATCTTAATTGACATTATCGATGTCTAATACATAGATTATTTGAAAAAGTAAATAAAACTTGTTTAAGTAATATGTTATAAACAAGTTTATATTGAACTTGTTTAAGTAATATGTTATAAACAAGTTGGATGGTGAGTAGGATGAAATATAAGTTTTCAGAGGATTTGAAGTCAATTCGAGAAATTTTAGGACTTTCACAAAGCGAATTTGCAGATAAGATTGGAGTTGAGCAGGTTACTGTTTCAAGAAATGAATTAGATGATTTAGATGCATCAGCAAATTTTTTGGAGGGTGTATATGCTTTTGCGTTTGCACAAAATATTAAAATTAACAGATTAAAGGAAATGCTCTATCGAGATGACTTAACTGAAAATGAAAAATTACTTTTCCATGGAGCAAAAAGTGAAATAGTTGGGGATATAGACATTCATAAAGGTCGATATAATAATGATTTTGGACAAGGATTCTATACAGGTGAAAGCTATGAACAAGCTATTTCTTTTGTTTCAGGATTTGAACATTCTTCTGTATATTATTTTTGTTTTGATGACAGTAATTTGAAATGCAAGAGATATAAAGTGGATCAAGAATGGATGATGACAATTGCGTACCATAGAGGTGCACTTGATGAATATAAAAATCATCCTAAAATAAAAAAACTTATAGAGGATACAAAGGATTGTGATTATATAATTGCTCCTATTGCTGATAATCGTATGTTTCAAATTATTAATTCTTTTATCGATGGCGAGATTACAGATGAACAGTGTAAGCATTGTTTGGCTGCAACAAATCTTGGGATGCAATATATTTTTAAAACTCAAAAGTCATTGTCTCAGATTAAACCATTAGAGCGATGCTATATTTCGGTTAATGAAAAAGAATACTATAAAAATATTCGACTAGAAGAGTCAAGATTAGGAGATAATAAGGTTAAATTAGCGAGAAAACAATATAGAGGAAAAGGAAAGTATATCGATGAAATCCTAGTATAAAAGGAGGTGCGATGCATGAGGGACATAAAGAAAATAAATAGGGATGGGTTGCTTTTGTGCGAGCTTCAGGCAAAAGCTTTTGAAAATTCTATTGATAAGATGGAGTCAAGTTCAGAAATATTTATTAGGCGATTTATGAAAAGTAAGATTGCAAAAAGATTGGATAATCAATCGATTTTAGATAGTAATATTCAGGCAAATGATATTTTAACGTTAGTAGATGAAGAATATGGTGCTACTGATTATGGTTCTGTAAAATATACGCATAATGAAATGTATTGGATTGGATATATCTACAGATATTTTTCATTTACCTACGATTTATCTTCTTCACAAGTTTACAAAATTATAAAACCAAAAGAATTGAGAGGATTGTTTTTACCATATCATACAATGGATCCATCTCAAGCAATTGAGAGAATACTAGAGGCAAAAGGAATGTTTATTGATGAAGAAACAGAGCTACAGCGTCAGTATGAAATATTTAAAAGAATAAGAATGAGTAAGAAAGATAAATAATTAAAGTGAACGGATACATTGTATATCCGTTTTTTTAACGTTTGATACGTTGGATGAAAATGGAATAAAAAATTGTATGAAAACGATTACAGACATGATAATATGAAATTAGAAAAGGAGGGCATAGTAAGATGACATTAGATTGGTTAGTGTACGTATTAGGTGTAGTAGCTGTTGTTTTCTTAGTCGTTATGTTCTTCAAGTATAAAAAGCACAATCGATATGCCGATAAATTTGAAGACACATATCCAGACGCAAAGTAAGATTATGAAAAAGAGGCAGAGAAAAAAGAATAATAAAAATGTCTTTATTCCACTAATTCCTGTTGAAATGACGGAAGAAGAGGTAAAACAAATTCTTAAAACTAGAAAGGAGAATAAATCGGATGATAGGCGTAATATGCATCATAGTACTTGTGATGGAGTTCGTGTTTCAGATGAGCTTTCCTAAATGGGGACTCATTTCTATGGTTGTTCTACTTGTAGGTGGAGCTATCTATGGATTTTATATCCATGATTTCTTACAAGCAATGATGTGTATTGTAGATATTGGATTTTTTGTGTATGCGTATGAACACTTTAATAAATAAATTCAAGATCATTCGATATTTCATTAAGAATGGAATAATCAATGAAGAAAGAGCAATAGAGATTTCTAAGTTTGATCATAATACAATAGAAGCTTTAGTACATTCTCAATTATTAGTACAAGTAGATGGTCGTGTATATTTGGATAAACCATTGTATGACTTTAGATACAAAGAAAAATATATCTATTATGGAGAGATTATATTGTTGATCATCCTCTTAATATTTGCGTCTTATGTACATTATTTAAAAACCACATTGTTTTGGAGACAATGATATGAAAAAGAATCGGATTCAAAGATTACAGGAAGATATGAATGAAGATCTTCAAAAATATTTAGATGAAGACTTGTTAGATACAACTCCAAAAGAAAAGAAGGAATCTAACTTTTGGATGAAGTGTGTAGCTTTATGCTTATTATGTAGTTATGGAATTGCACAATTTCTAGGAAGAGTATTAGGTGATAAACAGGCAATAGTGCAATATGAACTTGCGGGTATAATCGTGATTTGTGCACTCGCTTTCTATATTTGGTTACGAAGAAAGTATAGGTGATGATTATGAATGATAAACAAAGGGAAATCATTGATAAATTGAATAAGGATAATGAATCATTAAATCAAGGACATAGATATATGGTGGAATATTCTAAAGGAATGATTTATATTGGATCATTGATTATATGTTTCTTGATTTACTATTTTACGAAGTATACATTTCAATTTGGATTTTGGCTCTTTGAAGTTTATGATTTAGTTTATGCCAAGAATGACAAGAAAAAGATTGGAATTGGTATTATAGTTGGAGTTGTTCTATATGTTTTTATGATGCTTTTTATTAATGTTTTAAACCATTAAAACTGATGTGGAGATTCCGCTGAAAAACGGAATCCTGTAATGGCCTCTTTTTATACAAAGCTTTAAACAAATCGGAAGTCATGCTATACTTTTAGGAAATGGAGGTTAGTATGAAAAAAAGGGGCATTCGTATCCGTAAAGGTTTATATATTGTATTGTGGATGGGTACTTTATTCAGTTTGATTCTTTGTCTTGGTATCGCATTCGGTTTTTTTACAAAAGAAAAGATCGTAACCAAAAAGGTGGAAAAAGAAGTGCAGGTGGTGCCGGATAACTATTTGTTTTTGGGAGATTCTTTGACAGATTATTTTGATTTGGAAACCTATTTTCCTGGACAACCGGTCGTGAACAGCGGTATTGCGGGCAATACGACCGATCAAATTTTGGCATCGATGAAGACAAGAGTTTATGACTACAATCCATCCAAGATCTTTTTGCTGATTGGTACCAATGATTTAAGAGATGGTAAGTCGCAAGAGGCAGTTGTACAAAATGTAGAAAAGATCATCGAAGAGATTCAAACAAACCGTAAACAAGCTGAAATTTTTGTAGAGAGTTTATATCCAGTTAATGGTTCCGTCAGTTCGGCGGTAGGTGTTCGATCCAATGAAGCGATTCAAAATATCAATGCGCAGTTAGAAAAATATTGTAAGAAAAAGAATCTGACGTATATTGATATGTATTCAAAACTGCAGGATGAGCAGGGTAATCTTCAGACACAATATACAGTTGATGGCTTACATTTGAGCGATGAGGGGTATCAGATTGTTGCAGGGGTCCTGCAAGAATATATGAAGTAAATGAAGAATCAAAATAAATTTGAGTAATTTAGAATAAGAACTTCATTTATTTCAAAATACAGACTCGATGCTTTTCATTCTTGTGATCATTGTAGAACCAGCTAACAGTATTTGATTCCTTATTGTATTCTGTGATTCTATTTTCAGCCATGGGGTCTAGCTGCATAGCGAATAAAGTAGTTTACGCAGCCTTGAATATCTTTACTTTTATTGTCAGTGGACTTAGAGGGGAATAAAAACAACCGAAATAGATAAAAAGCGAAAAAAACAAGTATCACTCTTTACAGGTGGTACTTGTTTTGTATGTTTTAATATAGAAGGAATTTAATGGTCAATTCAAATTTCTTTTATGTGGCAGTTATTCTTAGCTTTTGCCTAATTGAATTATAGCATGCTTTTTAGCGAATGTAATGCTAATCACTATCACTAGTCCAGTTGGAATATTTAATGTATCTGATGTTAAACCTGAGTTTAAGTTTACAGACAATTTCCATTTTGAAACTCTTTCAAATGACTCTATAAATGACTCTATAAGTGACCCAATAACTGACCCGATAAGCGATTTGGAATAAACACAATAACTTTGACTGTTTTGTACAAGTCTGAACATGCATAAAATAAAGTAAAAAAAAGCACGTGGCAAATGCTAGGTGAAATCTTTGACAAATGGTGGTCTCAGTCGGAACCGAAAAGCGCTTTTGTTTAGAGTGGATTATATTGTTATTTCTGCTTTATATAAAGGTGCAATAATTCAAAAAATGCATAAAATACTATGGCTTTTATCTGCTTTTGAAAATTTTTTGATAAAATTTTGCAGTTGATTTAGTATGAGTTGGATTTTGATTATCCGATTCATTTACTTATCAAAGAAAGTCAGAAACTGAATAGCAACTAATAAATTACAAGTATTCATTGATTTAAAACGTCATAAAAAATATAGCTAAAATAACTAGCATGATTGCACCAAGAATATAAGATTTAGATGAATGACCTTTTTCTTTTAATTCAAACAAGTAAAGACAGATATTACTGATTGCTATACATATATATGCTAAACCCAAAAATTGATAATAATAGTGATTACGAAAAAAATATCCTAAGATTACAAGTGAAAAGGCAAGAAAAATACATATGAAACGCATTTTACTCCAATTTAAATTTTTCATAATTCATCTCCTTTTTAGTATGCTACATTTTTGTTTTTATACTTTGCGTACAGAGCAAATATGATAATAAGTGCAATTTGAATAATATACGTAATAAACTTGATATCACATAATAGATTTATGATTAGATCTTCTGCAATAGTTGCCAGTAAAATAACTATTATTGGATGTTCATTCTTTTTTAAATGCTTAATGGCAATACTAAATATGCCTAAAAAGATACCATAGAATATATAAAAATCAATTTCATAATTTATAAGAGCTTGAGAAACAGAAGATGTATTAACTATAGGTATGATCACGGAGCAAACAAATAATACTAAATAGTTCATAAAGATCCTTTCAATCACTAAGCGTTTTTTTAATATCTATTTAAAAAACAGAATAGAAACTGTTTAAAGCTAGATTGGCTATGATATATAATGCGAATCCAATATAAAAGTGATATATGTTGTTTTTGCTTAATGTTAAAATTTGATATCCAATAAACATACACATAAATAGTAAATCAAAGAATAAGCATACTAAATATTTGAATTCTGGAAATAGGAATAAGAAGTCAATACATATTAATAAAAATGAGAAAATGACTCCACCTAACCATATCAGTAACTTATAATGTTTCGTTCTGAAAAAAATCATTTGTCTTAAACAGATTAAGAAATTTAGAAATTTAAATACTAGAAAGAATTTAAACAACTTCACATCAAAAAACATGAATACTAATAATAATGATTGTGAACATGTCTTCCAATCCATAAAAAGAGCGGTAGGAAATAAACCCGTTAAGTATAGTTTTAGTATCAATAGTATAGATCCATATAGAAGAAGACATTTACTCAGCTGTTTCTTCATATAATCTACCGTTTTTCATTGTAATAAATCGTGAATATCCTATATCAACAAAATCATGTGAAGCGATTATTATAGTTTTTCCCTTTTCTATAAGATCTTTCATCTTCTTGATAAATACTTCGATTGAATAATCATCTAATCCTCTGGTGGGCTCATCAAATATTAATATATCTTGATTTTCCATTATTGCTTGTATAATTCCCATTTTCTGTTTCATACCAATAGAATAGTTTCTTAATAGCTTTTTATCGTTTAAATTGAGATGGAAATCTCTACATAAATTCTCTAGTTCCTTAATGTTAAGTTTTGAACGTAGATTGCCTAAGAATAATAGATTTTCTTTTATGTTTGAAAAATCCGAGAATTCCGGATTTTCAATGAGTGCGCCAATATAGTAATTAGAGTTGATTTCTACAGATCCAGAATCGATATCCAATAGACCGCAGATTACTTTCAACAATGTAGACTTTCCACAACCATTCTCGCCTTTAATATAGATAACATCATTATCGTAAACTGAAAAATCTAAATCAATTAAAACAGGATTCTCACGAAATGCTTTGTTTATGTTGTTAATTTTTATTATTTCTTTTTTCATAAATAACTCACTTTCTAAAACAATTGAAAGATTAAATTACAGATATAATAGTTGTATATGGCCATAATCAAATAGGATATTAAAATACAAATATGAATAGGCGATTCCTTATAGAACCAATAAACCTGAAATGAAATCAACGATAAATTCAAGATAACGTAAAATGATAATTGCGCTAAATATAAGTGCATATGCTCTTGAGGAATACCTATTAAATAGGCAAATAATAAGTATACCACCACAAAAAATATGAACCAGATCAGCAATTCGATTTTTAAAATAAATTTGCAGTATTTTGATTTGCTTATCCGGATTACTGAAAATTTCCTTAATCTTTGATAAGTGTAATATCTATATATTAAGAATACATATAGAATATTGGTGAAAACAAGAAATGACATATTTGAGTTAAATAAAAAGCTAACTCCATTATTCTCTCCTGAAAGGAATATATATTGATATAGTTCCACTCCCATTACGATACTAGATATCGTGAATAGAAACATGTGAAATTTAGATAACATAAAATTTTTGAAATATTCTTTAACCATTTTGCTCACGATCCTTTAAAACAAATTTTGATAAGATAAACAGTAAAATAGAATAAAATATAAAGCAAAGAATAACGATTATAATAGAAAAAATACCTGTGTCTATAGACCATATTCCAATTATTCCAGGACATAATAATGTGAATGAAGAAAGAATATAAAAGAACCATTTTATTTCAAAAGGAATTATAGATCCGATTATGGAGAATAATATTGTAGATACAACACTATAAATGCTAAGTGACAAAATATATGCATATTTATTTAAAATCAACTGAGATAGCAAGAAACAAAAGTAATTTAAGAAACTCCAGCCGATTATTTGAAACAGTGTAAATAAGCATAAGTCTAACATACCTATATTAGTAAAGTAATTTGCTACATATTGTATGTCTTTACCAATTATTGGAAGACACATAAAGTGAATAATTAGAACTGTTATTGCATTGATTACAACAGGATAATACCAAATATCTTTAATAGACTGCTTTAGACATTGTTTAAAATAATTTGTATATCCAATTCTAGAAACAATCATCACATCAAAACGATTGTTTCTATATATACAAGAATTTAAATTAGTGATTATTGGGATGATAAATAAAAGTATAAACTCAAAAACTATAAACTCTCTACCAGCATATATTTCGAAAAAGAATGAAAGACCACTAAAATTACCATCAGCTAAAAACTGATAATCTTTTTGTTTGAGCAAAATAAATAATATAGAAATTAGGCATAAAGCCAACAAGCTGAATAGCTTTGCGCTAGCTTGTTTTTTATTAACATTCATTTTTATCAACAATCACAGTTAAGTGATCATGTGGCTCTAAATTATTTGATTTTGCTCTGGTTTTAACGGATATGTTTTCTGTAATGCTGTTTATTATAGTTCTGTTGTATGAATCCAACGTATCTTTTGTAAATTCCAATAATTTCATTTCCAATTTTTTCATATAAAATTTCCCCTCCGTTTCTTATATTGATTAAAATTATGAAAATTAAGCATTTAAATTAGTAAATGAAGTTATTTTTTAATAGATGTTTTATGCTTGAATTTGTACCATGGTATCACTTCTCCAATCGCTTAATGACTTATGATATATATATCTATTCGTTACTTTAACTATAAAGTATTTTAAAATAAATTGCTATTGTTAATTGATACAATCCGATCACAGATTGTTTCAGGGAATATGATACTGATTTATACCTTGAGAAAGTATCGTTTAAAACATACAAACTTAGTATATTAGATAGAATTATTTACTAAGTAAGTTATATTACATATGAAAAATAACAAATGATACGTTTAATTGAAAATGAAATAAAAGTAGTATGAAAACGGTTACAACTATGATAATATGAAATTAGAAAAGGAGGACATAGTAAGATGACATTAGATTGGTTAGTTTACGTATTAGGTGTAGTAGCAGTTATTTTCTTAGTCGTTATGTTCTTCAAGTATAAAAAGCACAATCGATATGCCGATAAATTTGAAGACACATATCTAGATGCAAAGTAGGATCATAAGATAATAATCTTCCAAGACTACAAGATAATATGAGTTCGAGTGGTTCAAACAATCAATGAAAATAGAATTTTATGATTATATATAACATTATAGGTGCAGATGATAAATAATAATTTTAGTTTCAAAAGAAAGGATAATTGTTTACGGCTATAAAAGTAAATATGGATATATTTCATGAAAAAAAGATATTTTATATTATGTGGTGTTTGTGTGATTATCTCTTTGTTTTTCTTGATTTATCAAGGGACTACATATTTTATAGTGTTGTCAAAATATTTTTTAGGTAAAGAACAATATTTGCAGGCCTATAGAGAAGCGTGCGTTGCTTATGGTGGAAGTTGTGAAGAAGTTAATGGATTAGTGTCATTAACGATACATTATTTTGACTCTGTTAAAGGAGATTTTGCGTATTTTATAGATCATGGAACAATGGCGTATGGTTATCTTGTTCCATTGTTATGCTTGTTTTCTGGATTAAACTTTCGTACATATTTAGATACAATATTTTCTTTAAATGCATGTAGAAAGAAAGATTATGTTTGTTTTACATTGAGTGAAATGAATAAGGAATGCTTAAAATGTGCTCTTTCAATTTATTTATCTTATTTAATTCTATTGCTATTTGTTGGAATTGTTATTAATCCAGCCAATTCAGGCGAATTAACAAAATATTTTTTATCTGATGTTTTTGGAAAGAATCTATATATAGATCATCAAAGATGGTATTACTTGATGGAAGGAACAATTCGTTTTTTCTTTGTTCCTTATGTATATGCGTTTTTAGGGACTACGATTGCATATACGTTCAAGAGGAAGGTTGATATTGTTATATTGCCTTTAGTTTTTTATTACGGTGTTAGTTTTGTTGCTCAATTTTTGATTACCTGGAATATGGCATTTATTTATGTTGATCCTATAGCTATTATGGTCAATGGTGCAATTAGTGGATACAGTAGTTTGCTTCTAATGTTATTTACAATTGTGATTTATGTTATATGCATAATTGTTGTTACATTAAAGAGTAAGAAGTGTGATTGTTATGCTAAATAAACTAAAAAGAATTAGTAAGCTATTAAGTAGGTATTTACTTTTGATTTTTGTGTTAGCACTTATTTCAGTGTCTGTGTTTTTAAGAAATCTTAAAATGGTAATGATAGAGTATGCACCAATAAAGAAAACTGATTCTTTATTTAGTGCCATTCGAATTGTACTAATGGACAAGAATTATAGTTCTGATTATGGGTTTATATATCCAAATATGATTTCTATGATTGGTTTTATACTTTTTGTAATAGTAATACTATGGATTATAGAAGATAATAAAAATTTTCACTATAGCGAATATAATTTTTGGCAATATCGAATGTCAAAAGTTTCATTTTTAAATAGTATCACAATTGACTTGGCTAAAAAATGCTTCTTTATTTGGCTTTCGATTTGTATTTTTATAGGTTTCATTTGTGTCGTTGAACATTGTGATGTTTCAAACTTATTTATGATTTATATGTATCTTATTCGTTTCTTTTCGCTGTTGTTTGAGATTATCTTTTTGCGAACGATTTTTCAGATATTATACAAGAAAGAGTTTTTTGTATATCTACAATTTCTTTTTTTGATATTGATGACATTTCTTGATAACTATTCTAAAACAAATTTAGTGACAATGAGTTCAAATAGCGTTTTTGAAGGAGTATATTTTTGCATAATAATTGTGACGTCAGTTTTATCCTATTGTCTCATCAGAAAATTTTACATAAATCAAAGTGAGGATTATTTATGATTAGTTTAAAAGGTGTTTCAAAATCTTATAAAGGCATAACAATTTTTGAAGATGTAAATATTACTTTTATGCCCAATAAGTGGAACTTCATTGAAGGAGTGAACGGATCAGGAAAAAGCGTTTTATTAAAGCTTATATGCGGATTTAGTAAACCAGATACGGGTATAGTTACGGTAGATGATTATGTTATCGGACAAGACTTTGACTTTATACAAAATGCAGGAATCTGTATAAATTCACCAGATTTTTTTAACAATTTATCTGGAATGGATAATTTATTGGAAATCGCTAAAATAAAAAAGATAGTGACAAAAAATGAAATTTATCAATTTTGTAAATTATTTGGATTAGAGGAAGATATTAATAAAAAATATAAGTATTATTCTTTAGGTATGAAGCAAAAGCTTAGGATTATTCAAGCAATAATGGAAAGTCCAGATATTCTAATATTAGATGAGCCTTTTGATGCTTTAGATAAACAAGCTAAACAAATCATGCAAAATTACCTGAATGATTTTATCAAAAAAGAGAATCATTATTTAATATATACCAGTCATTCGAATGAACACAAAGAATTTGCAGATGTAATTTATAGCATAGATGCTAAAACAATCAAGGAAATTAAAAATGTTGAATAACAAAAATATTCATATAAAAAAGGAGGTGGACCTATGAAGAAGTATGCAGCGGCATTGTTAAGTGTATTCTTGGTTTGTGGATGTTCGAATATAACACCAAATAATGAAAAAGTAGAGGCTAGTCAGGAAAAGCTAGAGAATATGACAGCCTTATATACGGGTTTTGCAGAAGCGAATGAAACTATAGATAATAAGTCGAAGATTGGTGTATGGGCCTATTATGAGGATGGTACAAAAGAATTCATTACGGAAGGATGGACTATCAAAGAGCCTGTCACATTAGAAGCTGGAAAGACTTCAGAGGTTACTGTTGAATATCGGGGTTTAGAAAGTACGATTATGGTTGAATGTAGTGAAGTGGATGAAGCATCCTTTAAAGCAGAGTCACAATCGCCTGATCAATCAGATTTGGAGGTTACACATTCTAAGTGGTATGGAAAGAAATTGACATATACGGGCAAAATCATTGCTCGAGTGGATGATAAAGATTTTAGAGGATATATGATAAATATTTTTGATGATAAGTCATATGTTTGTGTACTGGATGTAAATAAGGAATTTGATTTTAAAAAAGATCAGAGTGTTACGTTCTGGGCATATGGACTTGGGCGTGTGGAAGCAAAAGGATGGTTTGGAGAAGAAATGGGTCTTATTGGATTTAAGGCAAAATACATGGAAGAAGTATAAGTGCGTATTTGAAGAATTGAAAATGATAAGGAGGCCAAACTTATGAATTTAAATGAATATGTTAAGTTTGATGATTCTCGTAAACAATTTGAGATTATTACTGGAACACAAGGAAAATACTCTTATGATGATGTGACAAGAGTATCTGTTCTAAATGAAAAGGCAAAATATAAGGGAAAAGATGTTCCGTTTACAGCTGTGCTTCCAGGTGGACCATTACCATCTGGTTTATTGCAGGATCCATATTTGTATGTTGGAGTAAAGATTGTTTTAAAGAATGAAACAGTATTAGCTATTTATGTGTCAAAAGAAAAGACAATGGTCAATACGGATCAGTACATACAAGATCGTAAGATCGCAAAGAAAATAGAGGAGGTGATTAAAAATGTGTGTGAAATTTCATGATGAAGAAAATAGATTAGAAATAATGGGTGGTGCAAGTTGTACATATGAAGAGATTCAAAAGTGTTCTATTCAAAACGAAGATGCAAATTTCAAAGGTAAAACAAAACCTTTTACACATACAATTTTAGGTGGAGCTACATTTATGGCTGGTGCAGTAGAACCAATGATGTATGTAGGCATTAAAGTTGTTTTGAAAGATAATAGTGTATTACCAATATATGTTTCCAAGGAAAAAGTGTTATTTAATAGTGATAAGTATTTAAATGATGTCAAAGAAGCTAATGCAATATTGAAGGAATTAGAAAAGAGATTGCAATCTTAAAATTATTGCATTCGAGACATAGGGTGTAACAAAAAAATTGAAGAATCGATATTAAGGATAAAGAAAGTAAGGTGAAATAATATGTGGAACAGGCAACAAGTTAAAGAACAAGCTAAACAAATCATGAGACGAAATTACTGGAAGATGTTTGTGGTTGCGTTGATTGCAGGAATATTGAGTGGTGATTATGTGACTGTTATTCAAACAGTACAAGATTTTGTGCCTGATGTTGTACTGCCAAGTATGTTTTCTTCAATCCTTTCATTTTTATCAATGGGATCTATTGTAGGATTATTATTTTCTATCTTTATTGGTAACGTCATTGTAGTTGGAAAAAGTAGATATTTTATCAAGAACCATGATGTAAATCCTGAGCTTGGTGAAATCTTTAGTGGTTTTAAAAGCAACTATTTAAATGTAGTAAAAATCATGTTTTTGATGAATTTAAAAATATTACTGTGGCTATTCCTATTCATTGTACCTGGAGTTATTAAAGCTTATGAATATTCTATGATTCCATATCTATTGGCAGAAAATCCAAATCTTTCGCCTGATGAAGCCTTCTCTTTGTCCAAACAAATGACGACTGGACAAAAGATGGATTTATTTGTCTTAGATTTATCTTTTTTAGGATGGATCATTCTAGGCTTAATTTGTTGTGGAATTGGTATTCTATTTGTATTGCCATATCCAGAAGCCACAAACGCTGAAGTTTATTTGATTCTAAAAGAATCTGTAAAGATATAAGGATGGATACTAGTACCGATAATCTAGGAGATATTTTTATGAATGTTACAAATAGATACACTCATTATTTAGTTTTATTTCTTTGTTCTATGATTATTCCTACAATGAATACATCTGCAGTATCAATAGCACTTTCGAATAATAACGTAGATTTAATTTTTTATATCATTGATTTTGGAGTGTTTGGATGGGGTATTAAACGGTTAAAAGAGAAGGATGAACACCCTATTGGTATTATATTAGCTGTAACAGCTGTAGAGGATTTAATCATAAGTTTTATGTGCAATATTACTTTTATTACATATATTGTTCAGGCAGTTGTGATTATTGTATATGCGGTTTATTTAAATTATAAGAAATAGAATAATTAAATCACGCAATAAGAAAAGCAGGAATCTATTTCCTGGAAGGAATTGCTAGTGTGTGGTTATGGGTTGTTTCAACTTTTAAGAAGATTGTTAGGATTTCATAAGCAACCAATCGAACAATATGTATTTGCAGGTATTATAAGTGTTTGTATATTGATTATTTATCCATGGTTAAAAAGAAAGGACGGTGACGCTCATGAATGATAAGAAGAAGATTTTTGTAATCGGTTTTGTAGTTGGAGTTGTTCTACATAGTCTTATAACGCTTTTATGTGGGTAATCCTATGAAAAAGAAAGTGATGATTATTGGTTGTGTTTTACTGGCTTTGATTCTATCGATTGCAATCTATAGAAAACACGTGGAAAGTAATATAATCTTCCATTCATTCAACGAACCAGCAAATATCAAGGTTGGAACAAAGTTAGAAGAAACACTTATTGAATTTTATCATACTGAGAATATAGATAATAATAAGGTAACTCATGAGTATATATATAATCAGAATATTGTTAATGATGTTCAACCAGTAACTGTAAAGGTACATTATCAATTATTTACTTTTACAAATACTTATGAGCTATTGATAGTGGATTAATAAAAATTCGATAAATTTTAAACCAGAAAGGAAAAAGTATGTGTAGATTACTTTGTTTAATTAACTAATTTATACATATTTTGAGGAATGAATATGCTAAGATATACAAGAAATAAATTTAGAAAAGAATCGATATCTGCAAAATTAATTGAAAAAAAAGAGGGTGAGTATTTTGCTATTCCTGGAAAAGTGCCAAGTCCAGAAGCTTTTTATGAATTGATTTTTATGACTGAAGAGGGAATGAAAACTTTTGAAGTTAGTGTATTTGAATATAATGTTGTAGACGTTGATATGGAAGGTACTTTAGTTTTTCAGGGATATCAATTGTTATCTTTCGGTGATTGGATAAAGGAATTTAGTGTATAGTATAACTTTACATTATATTATATTATGATTGACGTTTAACATTTAATTGATTTTTTAATGTGTGATATGTTATAAAGCTAAAATATATAAGATTGGATGAGATTGCACTACAAATCAAAGTCCAAAAGGTAAACGTAAAACCAAGACAGTAAATCAAGACGTTGTGAAAGAAATAGGACTCATGTCTTACCCCGGGAGGTCTCATGGACAAGGAATTTAAGTATACTTTAAAATCAGTGATAGTACCCTTGTAGCGAAAAATGACTACTGGACAAAAGATGAATCTATTTGTCTTAGATTTGTTTTTTCTAGGATGGTATTTTCTAGGTTTTCTTTGCTTTGGAATTGGAGCGTTGTTTGTGAAGCCATATGATGTAGCTGCGTTTACAGAGGCTTATTTGATTCTAAAAGAATCTGTAAAGAAGGATGAGTGTGCAACGGATATTCAAAGTGATTAGAAATGAAAAAAATCTATTGATTAATATAACAATATAAATCCATGATGGATAATAAAAGAGTATCGCTTGTTGTAGGTGATACTTTTTTGATTGTCTGATATGCATTTGTATGGTAGTGAAAATGATGAAAAATGATTGAAAAGTGAATGAAAAGGTTTATCATATTAGATATATAGAAAGATTTACTGAGAGTATAAAAGAGATTCAATTATGATTAGATATATAAAAAAGAATAAAATATTATTTTGCTTTACGCTGATTATCAATTTATTAACATGTTTAACACCCCTATTTTTAGCCTATATTATTGAAAATGTTTCTGGAATTTTTTTAAATCAAGATGAGTCTAAAATAACTGTGAGCTTATGGCTGATTATAGCTTTTATGATTTATCAAGCTTTGTTTTCATATTTGAATTCAAGATATAAAGCAAAATATAGACAGAAATTAAGGGCTGATTTATCCAAAGATATTTATCGTAGTATATTTAATCAAAATCATAATGAATTTTATGAGAACTCAATCGGATCATATTTGTCTTTATTTACAAATGATGTAAAAATGGTTGATGATAATTATTTCTTTCCTTTTCTATCAATGATTACTCAATGCGTTGTGTTTTTGTGTATTTGTTTTTATTTAATACATGTAAACTGGATTGTCTTTTTTATGATGGATTTGATTGCTATATTTACGATAGCCGTTCCACGTCTGTTTGCAAAGATATTAAAGAAATCATCTAATCAATTATCTGAACAAAGCCAAGAATATAATTCAAAATTGAGAGAGTTATTTCAATGCTTTGATATCATTCAAGATTATCGTGTTCTACCACATTATATTCGTAAAGGTGAAGAGAATATTGATAATTATGAGAATAAATGTTTCCACTTTAATTTCTTTACTCAGTTAAATACAACATATGCCAATTCCGTAGCGGCAATTGGACAAATGTTTTTTCTTTTAGCATTAGCAATATTGAGTTCAAATGGATATTTTAGTGCTACATATTTCATGTCCGTAGTGACACTTTCAAATAATTTTATTGATTGCTTGTATACTATGGCCTCATATTATGGAAATTTTGTGGCTATTAAAGGCATTAATGATAGATTGATTAGAATGATTGATAAGAAAGAAACCGAGAAAACACTTCTTATTTCAGAAAATCAAAATAAAGTTTGTTTTGAACATGTGAGTTTCGGATTTCCAAACAAAGAATCTATATTCAAGGATTTTTCTTTCCAATTTGATAAAGGAAAAAAATATGCGATTGTTGGAGACAGTGGATCAGGAAAGTCGACTTTATTAAAATTAATTTTAGGTTATTATTCAATTCAAAAAGGAAGAATCCTTTCATTTGACAAAGAACCTGTAATCATTCGACAAGAAGAACATTTATTTTCAGGAACTATTCGAGAAAATTTGTGTTTAGGAGAAAATTTTTCTGAAGAAGATTTGACAAGTGCAATGGAATTTGCGAATATTTCAGATTTAGATTTGAATCAATTTGTTTCTGAAGATGCAGGCAATTTATCAGGAGGACAAATCCAAAGAATATCTATAGCAAGAGCAAAACTACATTGTCATAATTTATTGTTGTGTGATGAGATTACATCAAGTCTTGACAGTATTAATACTGAAAAAATAGAAAGTAATATTATAGAATTGACTGATAAAACCATAATTTATGTAACACATAAGATACATAAGAAAATGCTACAGGAATTTGATGATATATTGGTTTTATCGCATGGCAAACTTGTAGAACATGGATCATTTGAAGATTTGCTTTGCAAGAAGAATTATTTTTACCATTTATTTATGAATCAGTAATGGATTGAATTATTACTGAATATTCCATGGTGACGGAGCCACCCAATCCACGAAGGGAGCCACTTCAATTTATGAAATGACTCTCTTTTTTATTATGCGATTTTTGAATGATCCTCTTGAAAAATTTACTTTTTGAAATTGTATAAGATGATTTTTTAATATGATCAAGAATAGTGTCGGTGAGTGGTCTGAATTTATTTTCATGTAAGATTATTTTGGATATGTTAAATCATAAAAAAAAAGTTATTGAATAAATAAACTACAGGTGATATATAATATGTAAATGGTTACAGTAAAATATCATGAGCTTACATTACTATGTAAAATGGTTACAATTAATCTATAAATATACATAGTTACTAGTTACTTTGTCGTGTATGATGTGCTGTCACTAAAAAAGAAAGTTGGATGAGAAAGATGAAAAATGTAGTTGAGGTGAAAAATGTAGTTAAGAGTTTCAAAGATAAAATTGTATTAAATCATGTTTCTTTTAGTATGAAACCTGGTGAAATAGTTGGCTTTGTTGGACAAAACGGTGCAGGAAAAAGCACATTAATGAAATGTATGTGTAATTTGATAAACATGGATGAAGGAACTATTTCTATTTGCAAAGAAGATGTAGTTAAACAAAGGGAAAAAGCATTATCATATGTATCATGCATGATTGAAGGTCCTGGATTATTTGAAAATATGACAGGTAAAGAAAATCTGGAATTAATGGCCACTTTAAATCATGCTTCAAAAGAAAAACTACATGAAATGATGGAGTTTACTCAGATTGGTTCTCAGCTGAAAACTAAGGCAGTATCCCAATATTCCATGGGCATGAAACAAAGAACAGGTTTAGCTGTGGCTTTAATGAAAGAACCTAAAGTATTGTTACTAGATGAACCAATGAATGGATTGGATGCAACAGGGATTCAAGGCTTACGCGAAGAATTGATACGCTTGGCCAAGGAAAAGAATGTAGCTTTACTAATTTCAAGTCATCAGTTAGGTGAAATTGAAAAAATGGCAGATCGAATCATAGGTATCCATTTTGGGAAAATCAAAGAGATTTCCATGGAAGAAAAAGAAAATGTATATGTATTAGAAACGGATAGAAAAATACCAGATCAATCAGACTTGCAAATCATAGAACAAACAGGAAACACCTATAAATTAGAAGTAAATTCTGTTATGGAAGTACTTTCAAATCTAGAAAAGCAAGGGGTTCAAGTGAAGAATATTACTCAAATACACAAAACATTAGAAGATGTATACAATGAGTTTATTCAAGAGGCATCATTATGATGTACGAACTTAAAAAGTTTATCTTTAATAAACGAAATGTCGGTGTATTTGGATTTCTTGTATTCTTTCTCGTTTGTTTTATTGGTTATAACGTATATATGGATAAACACTATAATGAATCTCAAATCAAAATCTACCAAAAAGCCTATCGAATTTCTGAAAACAGAATGGATGAAGCAGGAAGTGAAGAAGAGTCTGAATTTTGGAAAAAGGTTTATCGCAATGCGAGTGGTCTGATCCACTTTTACTACAACAGTGAAAATAAAACAGATGAATTTATAGAATCAAAATTGAGCTGGAATCATTTAATGTTACAGGCAAATAATGAGGGGTATATCATCAATGATTTTGAGAAAAGAGATGTTCAAACTTTGCAGAATGAAATAAAGCAGTTGAAATATCTAAAGAAGAATCATATTGAAATGTTGAATAGTCCATATGAACCTAATACTTTTAATATATTCAATGAATTGTTTAATCAAAAATTGTATTTGCTTGTCATGTTGATCCTATGCATATTATTATGCGATATATTCGGATTGGAAATGGAAAGCGGATTTTATAAAAACTTATATGTTTCAAGAATTTCAAAGCAAAAAATACTGTTGAATAAGATAAAGTTTTCATTGTTTGCAGCAGCTTTTTTGATAATAGTGATGCTTTTGATTATTGTTCTTTCTGGATTGATTTTTGGAATTGGAAATTGTGATTATCCGTACTTTTACTTTGATCAGATGTATACAGTGAAAGAAATTGTTGCGAAAAGTATTATTCTATTAGTTGTAGAAAGTGTATTTGTGGTAGGTATATCTGCATTGTTATTTACATTCAGTTTAAATAATGGATTTATTGTAGCTGTAAATCTAATTCTATATGCACTTTTCTTTGTCTTAGGAAATGTAACAGGCTATTCTAGATTCTTTGTGTATATTCCATTTTTACATATTGATTTTGTGGACCTGATTATTCATAAGCAGGTTGTCCTGGCTGCTATTATAAGCTTGATGTATTTTCTGTCTTGTAGTTTGATTTCATTACAATATTTCAAAAAAAGAGAGTTGGTGAGATAAATGTGGATTTATGTGCTTTTCAATATTAAATCTAATTTAAAAAGAAAAGAAAATCTGATTCTAGTCGTACTATTCATCATTTGTGAGATTGCGTTGTTGTTTATTTTGAATACAAAATCATTTACGGAAAGTCCATATCAAACATCATTAGGCATTGGTATAGCAAGTGTTTCACAAAAGAATGATCCCAAACTTTACCAAGAATTTATGGATGAAGTAAATTTGATACGTCAGACCATTGATAAGGGTGAGCAGGATGGAAAGGACAAAAATTGGAAGTCATATTGTGAATATAAAGTAAAGGTGAGTGTGTTGGAAGCACAGTGGTATATGATGACTTCAAACATGCCTAATGATTCCTATTTTGAACATGCAGATGTTATAGAAGAATTAAGGAAGGAATATGGATTACCTGATTTGTCGCAATATGAGAAATTAATCGTACAAAAATCAAATAATGGTATTAATTTATATTTTTGTTCTATGCAGCAGGCTCGTTACTTTGACTACTTGCTAAAACATGATCTTACTCCAATAACATATTCATATGTGGATGCATCCAGTGTTTCACTACAAATAGCTCGATATATATTGCCTGTAGTTTTACCTTTGCTGGTTGGACTTCTATTGTTTCAACAAAAAGAAAGACGAGCAAAGACAGAAAAAACAATTCTAACTATTTCTGGAGTAAAGAAAAAATATGTGAGATGGAATTTGATTTCTGACGTGCTTTTTGTTCTATTGGTTGTTTTCCTGCCTATTTTAGTTTATATGATAGTTCTTGTACCTTTTAAAGGTGTATCGAATCTGATCTATCCGGTTTTATATTATAAGCCAGGATTTGCTGGTTTTCATTATTGGGATACACAAGGATTGGATCATGTTGAGCTTGTGGCAAGTGGACTAACGAATATGAGTGTCAATCAGTTTACAACGCCAGGAATGGAATTGATGCCATTGTGGCAATGTACACTATTTGTAGCATTTGGACTTGTGCTGTCTACAATATTTTATGTCCTACTCATAACTGTATTATCTAAACTTATGAAAAACAAATACTTATCTTTGCTTGTATTTTTAGTTGTCTTGGGTCTTTGTTCTTTTGCATCACCATTAGGAAACATGCAGAAGATTAATACATTTAATCCAATGTCATACAGAGATTTTGGAATGAACCTATTAGGTACTAGTTATTTTGGATATTTTGCAGGAATTGTAATTATTGGACTATATAGTGTGATTTTGTATTTAGTTTTGAAATGGTGTGCTAAGAAAGTACGCGTTTAATATATCATGATGAAACAATTGAATTATAAAAGTTAGAATAGCTATCATAATATATTTTTTGGAAGTTCTAATAATGTTAATGATAAAACAACTCTTTTTGTAAAATGATATATTATAAATAAAATGAAACAAATGAAAATATATGCATTTATTCTTGAAAAGAATTACATTTATGCTAGAATCTCTTATAAAGAAGGTGATACGTATGTTTAAAAGCTTAACATTTCTTTGGAAGTATGCGTGGAATGTACAAAAGAGCTATTTGGTTTGTTTGATTTTGTATCAGATAACGAATACGATCCCACCTTTATTGATTATGTTTTTTCCAAAGGTTTTGTTGGATGAACTAATGGGGCAAAATCGAATTTCATATTTACTTACATATATCATTATCTTTTCAATTGTGATTTTCTTAATGAAGTTTTTAAGTGACTTTTTAAAGAATACGGCTTTCTATAAGCGATGTATTATTTTAGAAAAGTTTCAGGTGGAGTTAAATACAAAACTTTCTAAAGTGGATTATGCGTGTTTGGAAGATCCAGAGTTTTTAAATTTGAAACAAAATGCGGAAAAATTTTTATATGCGAATGGACAAGGATTTAGTTTTGTATTAGATCGAGCGATGGAAATCATTAGTAAAGTGATGATTTTCGGTACAGTGATTTGGATCATAGCTTCATTGAATAAAGCAGTGTTGCTTGTGTTTTTATGCCTTGCCTATCTAAATAGTAAAGCGCAGATGCGATTTAAGAAGGCCTATGCCAGATTGGAAATGGAGAAGAATCCGAAGGAAAGAGAATTGTCGTATTTTATGAATGTGTTTTCGGATGTAAAGTATGGCAAGGAAATTCGAATGAATCAAGGTCAATATGTATTGATGGATTTTTTAAAAGATTGTTTACATAAGCTTTGGAAGTTTTATAAAAATCAGATGTATATTATGGACAAATCCGATTTCTTTATGCATCTTATGGATTTTTTTCAAAGAATGGTTTCTTATGTATATATGGTTTTTATGGTATCAAAAGGATTTATATCCATCGCTAATTTTACACTGTATATCAATGCGATTGCGACATTTACAACTTCTATGGATGAAGTGATTGATAGTGTGAATGATATAAATCAGTATAGTTATTATTTTGAAGCTGTTGAGAAATTTATGAATTTGCCTATGGATATATATGATGGAAAGGTTAACCGTAATATGCCTTCTCATTTTGAATCGTTAGAATTTAGAAATGTTGGATTTAAATATGGCGGTAGCGATAAATGGGCTTTAAAAGACATCAATTGTTTTATGAAGGCTGGAGATAAAATTGCAGTAGTTGGAGAAAACGGTGCGGGTAAGACTACGTTTATTAAATTAATTTGTCGATTGTATGATCCAACTGAGGGAATGATTTTATTAAACGGGGTGGATATTAAAGAGTATGATTATGTGCAATATGTAAAATTCATTTCAACTGTATTCCAGGATTTCCAATTATTTTCAATGTCACTTAAGGAAAACGTGAGTTTATCGCGAAAAAGTGATGAAAATCGAATTCAAGATATATTTGATTCTTTGGGGATTTCTGCATTTGTAAAGAAATACAAGAAAGGCTTGAATGTACGTGTGCACAAGGATTTTGATTCAGATGGTTTTGAACCTTCAGGAGGAGTTGCTCAAAAAATTGCGATTAGCCGAGCTATCTATAAAGATACACCGATAATCATATTGGATGAGCCAACGGCTGCATTGGATCCAAAATCGGAGTCGGAGATTTATGAACAATTTAATGAATTATCAAAAAATAAGTTGGCTATTTTTATTTCACATAGAATGGCATCGACAAGGTTTTGTGATAACATTATTGTTTTTAAGAATGGAAGCATTGAAGAAATGGGTAGTCATTATGAATTAATGAAGGCACATTCTGTATATTGGAATTTATTCAATATGCAGTCAAAATATTATATGAATGCAGAAAGTGGGAAGCTATGATGGAAACTTGGAAATTAGTAGAATGATTGGAATAAGCAATAGCTAATTCAATTCGATGATGTAAAAGAGCAAAACTTAGTGTTACAGACAAAAGTGGATGGTCATGATCATAGTATGTTGACAATGAGTAAGAAGCTGAATAGGTCTGAGTGAAAAAATATGTAGATGCATTTTTAGTGATCATAGGATTATTAATTATTGTTGGAACAGTAATCTATTATTTATTCTATAATTTAAATTCAACTACAATGTATGCCATCTGTGGTATTGTTCTAGTAGTAATGATTTTATTACTATATATTAGAAACTATAAAAACAATCATTATGGTGTCACAAATTCAAAAATGATTTTCTTGATGCACATTAGCTTTGATCCAATAATTATTGATTGTATAAATTTAAATTCTCTCAATAAAAGAGTATCACTTGTTGCGGTGATACTCTTTTGCAACTCTGGTTTAAGTGGGCGATTGGATTGCTGTTTATATATAAGATATACGTAAATTATAAATGTCAACTTAAAAATGTACAGTTTTGATCATTTAAGAATGTACAATATTGAC